>JBMFUB010000096.1:0-500 GCA_049966715.1 Candidatus Micrarchaeia archaeon | reverse complement strand
TTCGCATTTGTATTCAAACACCAATCCATTATTTATAAAATCGAAAATATTATGCAACATTGTCAAATTTGTGCAGCAAAGGAGGGATTAGTAAATGTTTATATTTTATTTATTATTTAATAAAAATAAAATTTAATTAATTTAATCGACTAAACAAAAATAAATTAAACCTTTAATATCATCTTCATCTTTAATATCTTTTTCATTTAAATTATCTTTATCTTTAAATACAATTTCTTTAGAAATATTCTTTTCTTTTAGTTTTGAAAAAATTTCCTTTTCTTTTTCTTTCCATTTATAATCTTTATCTTCCTCTAAAGGAAATACAACAAATAAAATTGCTTTATTTTTAAATTCATTCAAATTTTTTAATTTTTCAATATCTTTTTCTAGATCTCCAACATTCTTCGTAATAGGGCGTGATTTTACATATGTATTTTTATCTCTATAATTCGTATTTATAGTCTTTAATTCTATTGCCCATTCTTTATTCTCGAAAG
>JBMFUB010000095.1:0-500 GCA_049966715.1 Candidatus Micrarchaeia archaeon | reverse complement strand
GTCTTTGAGCTTATAAGTAGTAATTGGAATAAGCCTGGCTTTTGTAAGTTTTGGAAGCTCAGTTTTTTTAAGATTAAATTTCTGTGCTGACGTATCATTAACTGATTCGTTTGAAATATCTTGAGCAACGCTACTGCTGTTAATCTTCATTAGATCATTCACTTACTTTACACATTCTTAGCAAAATCATAATACTGCAATATAAAATTATTGCTTCTTTATAATATACTTATTAATTGCTTATAAAGATTGCCTTCCAAGATTTGGTAAAAAATAAAAAGAAAAGAAATAAAGATTAAGCAGTAAAATATTGTAAAAAGGCGTGCAAAATTATAAAATTATTTAAATATTGATTACAAATAGATATTAATCCCGTTGTAGCTCAATGGCAGAGCGACCGGCTGTAGTTTGTATAAAAAAGATACCGGTAGGTTGGGTGTTCGACCCACCCCAACGGGATAATGCCTCGGTAGTGTAGTGGTTAGCATACGAGCCTGTCA
>JBMFUB010000094.1:0-501 GCA_049966715.1 Candidatus Micrarchaeia archaeon | reverse complement strand
TTATAAAAATAAATATCAATCGGATCGGTTATTGATATCACCAAATTACCAACTTTAGCATTATCTATTATTTCTTTTGATATTCTTTTTAATTGATCATTTACTACTTTTTGTATAATTTTATTATTATTATCAACAATTATAATTTTCATTCTACATCTTCAAAATTAAATAATTTATTAATCTATTTTGAAATATTTGTAATTGTATTTTCAGGGCTTTTAGTCATTGCTGGAATATACTATGATATAACCAAATTATGATTTTTTCTTTTATCAACTATTTGCCCGTTAAATTTCGTTCGAATTAAATTTGTTAATTTATATTCCGATTCGCTTGAGGTATTATCATATAATGTAATTAATAAATTATAATAATTTACATTTAAATTTCTTTTCAACTCAATCCTATAATATCCATTATCAATATATATTTTTGATGTATCTTTTATAAACGTAATAACCTATTCATAAATAATGTGTTGTAAATCCTTTTGTTTAC
>JBMFUB010000093.1:0-506 GCA_049966715.1 Candidatus Micrarchaeia archaeon | reverse complement strand
GATTTTAGGAGTTGGATATAGATTTGCCAGAGGAGGAGAATATGAATAAAAATATTTTTGCAGTTATAATGATTATATTTATAATATCTTTATTAATAATTCCACAGGGCAATTCACTTTCAAATTCATTTTCAAATTCACTTTCAAATTCACATCAGGAAAAATTTAATATAAATATGCAAATATATGCTTTTAATTTAACATTGCCAACTGTTTGGGGAGTTTATGGTAATTTTATTTTTTCATATTCAGGTATTGAAAAATTCATACCAATAACAAACATCACAAATTATTATATTAATAATATAAATATATCATTCACCGTTAACAATTCAATAAATACAACTTTAAAATATAATCTGAGTTTATTTTTATATAATATTCAGAATTATAAACCTTTAACCACAAGTATATTTAATAATGGAAGTTTATCAATAAATTCCACATTACAGTATTATAATATATCCCTGAATTCTTCCTATATTTCTTTTGTCAATGAAAATAAT
>JBMFUB010000092.1:0-507 GCA_049966715.1 Candidatus Micrarchaeia archaeon | reverse complement strand
AATAAATTTCCTGAGCAGGCAAAATATATATTATTTGTTGAGAGTTTAAAAATAATTTTTGATCAAAATTACATTGATAAATTTAAAGCGGTTAAAGATAATCAAGATATAAATAAAATTTATACAGAGATTGATAATAAAATAAAAGAATTAATAAAAAAATCAGAATGAAGTTTAATTTAATTCCTTTATTTATTAAAATATTTGACAGTTTTATAAAAAACAAAAGAAAAGAAAAATATTTAATTTTATCATTTAAACATCTATACATCTTTTATTTATTATTTTGTTTATTTTAATATGTCTATGGGGCTGTACGCTAACCTGGTAGACTACTAGCTTTGGGAGCTAGTCGTCCGAGTTCAAATCTCGGCAGCCCCATTCTAATTGTCATATAATTAATGAAAAGTTTTTAAATATAGAACATTTTTTTATTTTTCTTTAATATGTCTATTATAATTTTTTATCCTTATATACCTCTATACGACATCCGTTATTTTGAATGGT
>JBMFUB010000091.1:0-508 GCA_049966715.1 Candidatus Micrarchaeia archaeon | reverse complement strand
GACAAGCACTTCCACAACAGCGTTGTCATAGGAGGCATGGGGGTACTTTTCTGGCCGATAATACCCAAAGGCGTGCAGAGCGACATAGGGAGCACCTCCGACATAGACCTTCTTGTAAGGCAGAAGGAGCTTAAGAAGCTTTCAAGAAAAGAAAACTTTGAAGCGTTGCCAATCTATATGATAGATAGGGAGCTGACATCCTCCTCACGAATAAATTCGTGGGGTTCCTTTTGGATCCCATGATTGAAATCGTGGGCTTTCTGCTAAGCATTTTGTAAGACGTGCAGCGCCAGCGTAGTGCGCCAGATTCTATGTACGTATTATGTCAGTCTTCTTTCTCTTTTTTCTTGAACGACAGTTCGCGCAGCCTTTTCTTTGCATCGTTGAGATCCTTTTTTTATCCAAGAAGTATCATAGCAAAACTCGGAAAAGCCCTCATAGATTAAAGGTGGCAGCACCACAATACCCATGATGCCTAATGAAAAGAGAAAATCAGGCATGTTGGCCC
>JBMFUB010000090.1:0-510 GCA_049966715.1 Candidatus Micrarchaeia archaeon | reverse complement strand
AGGGAAAGAATGTAAGACCTCAACAGGAGGCATTTCTCGAGGAACTGAGAACCGGTAAAATACATCCTTTGCATGAATAATAATATGAATGCAGAGGAAGCCCACACCATTTATGGGTGGGAGGATGTCACTCTACTCTGTGGTCATCTTTTCTAGTACTTTTTCGACTGAATTTGAGTTTGCCTTTTTTACCATTTTATCAAACTGATTGAGAATTGTTTGTGAACTTGAAAATGTTTTTCCCCATAATAAAAGCAAAATTGATTTGTTGTACCATTCTATCAATCCCTTTTTACTTGCAGGTTCGTGAAACCTGCATATGCTTTGCATAATAATATGTTGTGGCACTGAAAGTTTCAAGTTTATATTAGTACTGCATTCTAAATAATATCGTTAATATGTAGCTCTTCGGACACACTCAACATTGATGCGATATGGTAAAATAACATCTAATGTACATTTGTATATTCAACTTTGTTGGTATAATTCTCCTTTATTTTCTCTGCCGAC
>JBMFUB010000089.1:0-517 GCA_049966715.1 Candidatus Micrarchaeia archaeon | reverse complement strand
ATAATTTGATTTTTTCCAAATCTTCATTTGTCAAAAAAGCGTAATCATATTCTTTATAATTTGAAGTTTTGTATGTTATTATAGCAATTAGATAGTCAACATTTTCTTTTTCTTCTTCGCTGATATGAAAACTATTTTTATTTCTTTTTTTAACTTCTACTAAATTCCAGCCATTTTTAACTCTAATGTAAAAATCAAAATGGTTTGTTTTACTTTTATGTGGCTGTGTTTGAAATCCAAGATTTTCAAACAAATCGCTCATAATTTCTGCGAAATAATCTCCAACATCTGCATTTGTGTATTCTCCAATAGCGTCTTCTATTTCATCTAAAAAATCATCCAAATCTTCATTTGTTATCAATTATATCACCATTTTTATTATAATAATGTAATTTAAAATAATTTGGAAACTTTTCTTTATCAAAGTTCAAAATTCTGTCTTTTAAATCAATTGGAATGACTTCAATCATATCCAAAAATATTAGAAAATACAAAACAGAGATTTCCATTGGTCTGT
>JBMFUB010000088.1:0-523 GCA_049966715.1 Candidatus Micrarchaeia archaeon | reverse complement strand
GCAGTTACTTTTGCGATTGTTGCATTTTGTATACCACAAGTTGACAATGATTGACCAATTCCAATTCCTGGTAATCCTGCTGCTGGGCATAGTCTATAGCCTGTTATTGTGTTTGTTGCTGTTGCTGAGCTTGCTACTGCGAAGTTCATCTCACCTACACTCTTTGCAAGGTTAAATGTAAGCTCTGATGGTGTTATTGATACAACTTTGCTGCCGCGCTCTGTTATGAATCCCTGCTCTACTGGAATGTTTGAAGATACTGGACCTATTCCATTATATCCAGCAGTACTTGATATGTATGTAACATTGTTTGCAGCATCACTCATACTGTAGTTTAGAACAAATAATGGATTTGCACTAAGTCCTTTTGATGAATTGACTATGTTGAATCCTATTATATCATTATATGCTGATGAAAGTGGTACTGGATACTCTTGTATTGTATATGTGAAGTAAGGATTCACTGTACCTGCTGAGTAGGATGGAGCAGAGGTTGGTGTTAATAACCAATTTGTATTCTGTT
>JBMFUB010000087.1:0-523 GCA_049966715.1 Candidatus Micrarchaeia archaeon | reverse complement strand
CTGAGGATTATGGTGCTGCAACGAGCGTACAAGGTATTGCCGCAAGAATTGCCCAGATGAGCTCAGGTGCAAGCGGCTATTTAATGGATCTTGCACTGCCTCTACCTATTTTTATAGGCGCTCTATTTCAGATTGCAAGCAGTATAAGCTATAAAGTATTATTTAAAAAGAAGTGATTGATATTTTATTTTCTTTAATATTTTATATTAAAGCAACATAATCAAAAAGTGGCCATTGGTTGAATCTGGTCATAGAGAAGAAATGTGCGAAATTCTTGAAAGAGTGCTTAGAGCAGAATTTAATACAGTAAAAAGCAAGAGGTGAAACGAGCTCAAAAGGTGAACTCAAATATTAATTTTAATATTTTATTATAAAATTTCATCAATTAAGTGACATCCTCCCACCCATAAATGGTGTGGGCTTCCTCTGCATTCATGCAATCACTGCATCATGCAAAGGATGTATTATCGGTTCTCAGTTCCTCGAGAAATGCCTCCTGTTGAGGTCTTACATTCTTTCCCTG
>JBMFUB010000086.1:0-534 GCA_049966715.1 Candidatus Micrarchaeia archaeon | reverse complement strand
TTGACAAGGCAGTTGATTATTCTAGTGATCTATTTAATTATTTAGCTAATACAAATATTACAAAACAAACGATAGAGAAAAGTTTAAAAAAAAGAAGGGATTGATAATCCAAATTATAAATAATTCATTTGAAACAATTTGTTAAGTCTTTTAAAAAAAAGAAATTTAATTAGTATTACTTAAAAAATGTATTTATTCTAAGTTATCATTTAAAAGTTGTAAAAAAAATAAATTTATGATATTTTTAATAATAAAATATACTATCCTAAATCAGATGAGAATGAAAATGTTGAGAATAATAATCAAATTAATATGGGAATAGACCCATTATCTATTAATTTTATATTTTCTATTATTGAAAATATTAATAAAAATGTAGATGAAACGATATCTAATTATTTTAATAGATATTTAGATAATATTATTAAATTATCAATGCTTTATAAAATAGATGAAATGATACAACCATTATCGAATATATATAATGAAATTAAATTTATCAATACAAGTAATAATCTTATTAAAGTGAATAAT
>JBMFUB010000085.1:0-541 GCA_049966715.1 Candidatus Micrarchaeia archaeon | reverse complement strand
CCATGTACTTTGCAGATTTCTTTCTATGTTAATATTTCTGCACAATAACACGTGCAAAAGCACGTACCATAACTATTTTATTTTTTAAGGTCGCTATATTTATATTAATCACTTTCCCTACTCTCTACAAGGGTTTGTCGTCGAAAGAGAGAAAGGAACCCCTGCTTTAGGGATTAAATTTAATGAGGAAAGAAAGATTTATGATCTGTCAAGATACTAATACATATTGATATAATAAAGATTGTTATAATTTGTTTTGATAAATAAATTAAAATAAATAAAATAAAACTTTTGTGTTTTGTGTTATAATAATTATTATAAATATATTTGATTAATATTATTTATCTTTAAGGGTTCGTAGCTCAGTTTGGCCAGAGCGGCTGGCTCTTAACCAGTAGGTCAGGGGTTCAAATCCCCTCGGACCCGATTTATTTTTATAAATTTTATTAATAACTATTTTTAATCTCTTATCTTTAATTTATTTGCGTTCTTCTCAATAATTTCAATATGCTTATATGCATCCAAAATCGATATAATATTT
>JBMFUB010000084.1:0-548 GCA_049966715.1 Candidatus Micrarchaeia archaeon | reverse complement strand
GATATAGGAGAAAAGGCATGAAGATTGAGGCAGGTGCAATCTTCATAATATCTGATATTGTGACAAAGGATGTTGAAGAATACGAATTCGTGGATACAAAAAGAGGGATTTGGAAAAGTAAATATCTTATTGGAGAAAGAGTCGAGGAAATCGCGAGGGTGATAAGGGACTTGAAGAAAGAGAAGATTCACTGATTTTATTCTAAGTTGCTTTTCTTAAGTTGGCATTTTTCTAAAATTCTTTTTATATTGGAATTTTTCAGCAACATGGGATGGAGGGATTATAAACTAATCAACCTGTATACAAAGCCATATTTTTAATAAAAACAAAAGAATTAGGCACGAGCAGTCTAATATAGGCGGAAGTTTATTATTTGCCATTTGCTTTAGGATTTGAAAAGCTTCCTGGTAGCATATATTGCTCCCGTCGGGATTTGAACCCGAGTTGCAGGGTTGAAAGCCCCGCGTCCTTGGCCGGACTAGACGACAGGAGCAACAAACAAATTAGATGTATTTCTTTATTACCTCTAAAACCTTTTTATGTGTTGC
>JBMFUB010000083.1:0-551 GCA_049966715.1 Candidatus Micrarchaeia archaeon | reverse complement strand
TAAACAGTATGATGATGAGATGTCCACGCTGATAATTTACCTGATCAATGAATATAGAAAAAATAGAATTTCCAGGGATCGTGAAGGCC
The DNA here is from genome assembly GCA_049966715.1 of Candidatus Micrarchaeia archaeon. Lineage (GTDB taxonomy): Archaea > Micrarchaeota > Micrarchaeia > Micrarchaeales > Micrarchaeaceae > JAJZYD01. The sequence goes on along the minus strand of JBMFUB010000083.1, from coordinate 462 downwards.
GTAAAGAATTTTTCAAGGCTATATCTTCGCTATCGATGGAAAATGATAAAGGTGAAAAATGGTATTCCAGATTCTTGAAAAGGTGATGATATGGAATCCATAGATGATATTGAAAAAAATATAGATAAGGCCGATATTTCAAATTCTCTTAAGAAAAAAATTCATAAGCTTATAAATAAGATCAGAAAAACCGGAAAATATAAGGCTTTTCACGATTATATTAGTTCAACTGAATTTAGCATAGTTAAAAATCAGATCGATCATAACATAAGCGCATACTGTGCTAATGGTCATCATGATAAATGTAAAGGACATTTCATTACAAATAAAAAAATAAAATGCGAATGTGAATGTCACAAAAAGTGATGATAATATGGTATATATCATAGGAATATTTGGCAATCTGGGTTCTGGAAAAACGTTAACAAGCGTGATACTGACTGAATATTTCCGGAATAAAGG
>JBMFUB010000082.1:0-559 GCA_049966715.1 Candidatus Micrarchaeia archaeon | reverse complement strand
GTAAACACGGCGCCGAGTGCGCCAATCGTTTCGACAAACTTTGACGCTTTCATGCAATCACAGCAATGATAGTTTATGCCGTTTGCAGTATGCGTGATGTTCAGTATGCATAATATAGTTTTGTATTTGTATTTTTATACCTTTGCATTATTTCTATCAAAAATGATAGATTTGTTGCTAATTTTATGATTTACAAGCATTCCTTTCTCCAGCGGTCGCTATTTCTGTAAGAAGATCTGCCAGTGCTTTCGTCTAGATCTGGCCTATCAGAGCTTTCTCAATCATCTCAAGGTCGAACAGCAGCACATGCTCTTTCTTTATCGATGTTGGCTGCAGCGCATATAAAATTACCTTTAAACCAAGTAGGCACAAGCCAAAAGGAACCCCACGAATTTATTCATGGGAGAATGGCGGTTCACTTTACTGTACTATTTTTTCAAAGTTAGCTTACTGGAAAAGCCATTTCCAGAGGTTTGCTTAACGTGATGCTTGCCTTATCTACTCAAATTTCAAAATCTTGAATTTCCTAAGATCCATGCCATACAATGAATAGACCTTT
>JBMFUB010000081.1:0-569 GCA_049966715.1 Candidatus Micrarchaeia archaeon | reverse complement strand
AGAAGGCTTCTTCAACTTATTGGCGCTAAAATGCGAGAAATAGATGAAAATGTTTGGATAAACTATCTTATTTTAGATATAAAAAGAAATAATAAAATTCCATTCATTGTGGATGATGTGAGGTTCAGAAACGAAGCCAATTTAATAAAAGAAAATTATCCAAATTTTATAATAGTTAGATTGTTTGCAGATGATGATAAAAGATTAGATATTTATAAAAATTTATATGGTAGAAAACCAACAGAAGATGAAATAAATGATCCAACTGAAAAAGATATAGATAATATCAAATATGATGAAAGTCTTATAAATGATTATATGCCATCAACTGCTGAAAATTTTATAAATAAATTTATAGAAAAATATTTAATTAAATAAAAATAATTTAAACCAATAATAAAAATTATTACTTATGAAATCTATAAATATAAAACGTGTTTTTGAAATAGTTGGGTCTTTTGCAATTTTTTCGACAATTGCTTTTGCGACTCCTATAACTTTTCAAAATGTTCCTATAATTTCAAATACAGGTCAACCAGTAGTACAAATAGTAATTGGATCAGCAGCAC
>JBMFUB010000080.1:0-578 GCA_049966715.1 Candidatus Micrarchaeia archaeon | reverse complement strand
CTGAATATTTTGAAAAAGAGGCAAAATGGATAACAGAGAAAAAAAAATATTGGAACTTGTTAGAATTTCTTATTTATTTTTATTCTGAGACATTGAAGAGGGAAATAGAAAAAGGTTTATATAAAAAATATTTTAGAATTGAAGATGAAAATAAATATTTGAAAGGTAAAATTAACCTAAAAAAACAAATTAATAAAATTGATAAATCAAAATTTGATATTTCTTTTTTTAATTATGACGCAAATAATACACTAAATAATTTTTTTGGTTACTGTACTGAACTTTTTCTGATGAGAACAAAAGAAAATGAAAATAAAAGAAACTTATTTTTAATATCCTATATTTTACAAAATGAAATTAATAGACCTTATAAATATCAATTTAAGGATGAAATATTCAACAGACTTAATGAAAGGTTTGAATTTTCATATGATATTGCAAAATTAATATTAAATAAAAAAGAACCTTCAATTGGTATAAAAACTTCCTCACCAAAGACAATGATGTATTTATTTGATATGAATAAGATATTTGAAAAATTCATTTTTAACTTCTTAAATAGAAATAAAGAAAAAATT
>JBMFUB010000079.1:0-578 GCA_049966715.1 Candidatus Micrarchaeia archaeon | reverse complement strand
AGTGCTGGTATGAAAGTGATAAAAATAGATTCAAGAGACACAACGCAAGAATGCAGCAGATGCGGGCATATAAAGACAGGCGACGAAAGGCTGGGGCTCTCAGAACGCATATACCACTGCAATGCATGCGGCTTGACAATGGACAGAGACGAGAATGCGGCAAAGGTAATACTCAAAAGAGCGAAACTTTTAGAAAAAGTTTCATCAAAAGCTAGTTTCTTTTTCTAGAGGTTGATTTTTTATGGCCTTAAAGAAATTATCTTTCCAAACATGCATGATAGGTATTTAAAAATTCACCATCTTATATATTCTAATTTTAGTTGATTCTATGCTGGAGAAGCTAGACCCTATACTCAAATTCATACCTTCAATAAAAAAGCCAAGCACACCGCTCAGCTTCAAGGAGAAGCTAAAGTGGACCGGCATGATAATGACTGTTTATTTCCTTCTCTTTAGCATACCTGCCTATGGAGTAAACATGATCACGATAAAGAGCGGACTCTACGAGCTCATGAGCATAGTGTTTGCTTCAAGGATAGGCAGCCTGATTACTGTAGGAATAGGCCCGATAGTGCTTG
>JBMFUB010000078.1:0-586 GCA_049966715.1 Candidatus Micrarchaeia archaeon | reverse complement strand
GGTGATAATAATGGAAAGGCATGAAAAATTAGTTGCAAATATATTTAAGAAAAATAATATATTATATCAACAGGCAATAACATCAAGTAAATTTATTAAAGGTAAATGGATTTCTAATAGAAATGATATATTTAGTGTATTTGATTTTATGATATTATTACATAATTGTGTAATATTTATTCAAGTTACTGATGACCATCATGTATCAATAAAAAAAGATAAAATACAAACTGAATTTATAAATAAATTAGAAAAAAAGATTGATAAACAATTTAATGTATATATTATAACTTATAAAAAGAAAAAAAATAGAATAATATGGAAAATTATTAAATATGTAAATGACGATTTATGGGTAGATGTTATATTATATAAAAATACATGGTATACTTTAGATAATATAATATCTTATTTGGGTGAAAGGAAATGTCATATGTATTAATGAAAGATACAAGAGCATATTTTACTAAAGAAATTATTGATAAAATGTTAATTACTATTAAAAATTATAGTACAACTCGTAATTATCTTTTATTTAAATTATTATGGGAAACAGGAGCAAGAATAACTGAAGTTCTTTATTTAA
>JBMFUB010000077.1:0-604 GCA_049966715.1 Candidatus Micrarchaeia archaeon | reverse complement strand
ACCTTCTCAATTGAGGTATCAGAAAACATCGAATCTAAAAACCATGACGCAATTGCTATTAGTATTTGCACATTAAAAACGACTTCCTCTTCAGGGGAAATATAAAGGTATTTTGATGCTTTTTCTTTTATTTTATCAAAAATATATATGATAGGGTAATCTGTTTCAGGCATCCACGGAGCGTCAGGTAAAACAATCTGACCATATTTAATGGATTCATTAACCAACGGCTTATATATTATCTGCTTTCCGTTAACTACTTTTGGTACTGGGTAGTACTCAGCAAAATCTACTTCCCCTGTTTTGGTGTCGTAGATGACGTATTTTGGACCAGCTACTTGTTCTATTATATTAGAATTATCTATAAAAAAAGTTTTATTTATTTTTATAAAATCTTCCACAGTTATCACCCCTAAGTCAGACATGCGGAGAGTCTATCCATAAATGGAAAAGTTTTTATATTTGATATTATTATAATATATTGGTGTAACAATGCCCTCATTTTTATTACCTCTCTTTTATATTAAATATTGCAAGCCATGTAGAAGTTTTTACCAAAAATTCAGTTTCAGTCATTTCATCATCTTCTCTTAATAACACTTTG
>JBMFUB010000076.1:0-638 GCA_049966715.1 Candidatus Micrarchaeia archaeon | reverse complement strand
GTTAATGGAATCTGGGTCCCAGGAGTTATTTCATTATATGTTGGTGGATATGAACTTGAGGGTAATGTTGTAGAATAGTAAATATTTAAACCATTAGGCAACTGATTGTTTTGATTATTATAACTGGTATTAAAATAAATATAAATTGGGATATCTTTTACATTTGTGTCATTTACTATTTCTAATACATCTAATATAGATGGAGTTAGCGATGGAGGTGGTGGAGGTCCTGGGCCTGGTGGATCTGTATTATTTATATAAATTGGTAAATTTGTTGTAACATAAACTGATTGTGTTTTAATACCATCCACAGCAAAATATTTTAAAGAATTAGTAAGAGGGTATGGTGGCTTCGTATTATTATACCCTGGCCCCGTTTCCATATATAAACTTGGTGATATCGAACTCACATTTACAGGATAACTATTCGAAATAATAACATCTGATCTTGTATTTGATGGAACCATAACTAACATTATGAAAACGATCAAAAAAATAATAAAAATTTGAAATATTTTATCCATAGTCTTTAAGGAGTATATCCAGATCCTGCAGGTTCAACGTAGTATGTTATATAAATTGTTCCAGTATATGATACGGAAGACGCTGAACCGCTCCACAAATCAAGAGATATATAC
>JBMFUB010000075.1:0-638 GCA_049966715.1 Candidatus Micrarchaeia archaeon | reverse complement strand
GTCAAATCATATTCGCCTAGCCCTATGCCGACAAGGTAAAGCATTAAAATCCCTAGTCAGTTATCCCTGCCTTTGTTATCCTTATTATGCATTCGCCTTCAGGCATGTTGGGAGAATCGACCAGCCTTACTATCCTCTTGTCTTCCTTGCTTTTCCTTATGTAAAGCCGTGTTGCTGCAGCATGCGCCAGCACATTTCCACCTATCGGGGTTGTAGGATCGCCGAAGAGTATGCCTGGATTATCCATAACTTGGTTGGTTATATAAACTGCAAGGTTGTATGTATCAGCAAGATGCTGCAGCTTGTGTATATGCGTATTAAGCTTCTGCTGCCTCTCGCCAAGTGCGCCCCTGCCAACAAACTCAGCCCTGAACAGGGAAGTAAGAGAGTCTACTACTATAAGTTTTATTCCTTTTTCTACTATAAGTTTGTCCGCCCTCTCTACAGTTAGCATCTGTTGCTCTGTTGTTTCGACGCGGACATATGCAATGTTGTCCAGAATGCTTTTCGGATCGAGCTTCTGTGCTTCAGCTATTGACGCAATCCTCTCTGGCCTGAAAGTACCTTCCGTATCTACAAACAGTACGCCTCCTTCCAAGCCTCCCTTCTCCTTTGGCAGCTGCACATTGACACACAGC
>JBMFUB010000074.1:0-646 GCA_049966715.1 Candidatus Micrarchaeia archaeon | reverse complement strand
ATTTCTGTTTTTATAGATGATGCTTGATATGAACCAGAAACTGAATTAGCCCAATATATAGCGTATATTGAAATTATTGCAACTATTGTTAATGATAATATGAAAATAAACATTTCTTCGATAGTTTCCATTTATTATTTAGTTATTATTAAATTTAAAATATATAATTTATTATAATTTGATAATATGTGGTCCAAAAATTATTCTACGTATTTGGTTGGTAATATTGATTTTAACAGTGTGAGTAGTATGGATGCTTGTGACAAGAGTCTTGAAAATGTTTTCACTCCATTCATCATCGGTTCTATAAGTTTTAATGAAATTAAAAAAATCTTCATTAAAATAAAAAATACAGCAATATCTGAATTTATAAAAAAATCAGAAAAAATTGACATTGAAGAAGTTTTGAAAAAGGCTGAAAGCATCGGATTAAAAAAGAATAACGATTATGGATCAGACAATATATTAAAATATGGTATAATCGGCATAATTGTTAGGATTGGCGATAAGATAGCCAGGTATCAGAATTTAATAAAAGACTCTTCTAAGCAGATGGTTATGGATGAAAAAATCGAAGATACTCTGATGGATATTGTAAATTATGCTACATATGGCGAAATGCTGAGCGATGGCGTTTGGTCATGAT
>JBMFUB010000073.1:0-649 GCA_049966715.1 Candidatus Micrarchaeia archaeon | reverse complement strand
TTTTAAATTCAATAACCAACTATTTAACAATTTAGATGTGATACCAGAAGTACTTATCTGGCTTGTGGTTGTTGTTTTAGGAAATCTAATTGTGTATTACAAAATAAGGCGAAGCAATGGAAAATAAAGCTAAAGCTGGTGTGTTCATTGGTATTGGGTTAGCCATAATAGTAATAGCATATCTTTATTCACAAGGTTGGTTTGCACAGGTAATCCCCTATTTTGAAAAGTTCTTCAGGGTAATCTAAAACTTATAAACTTCAAACTAAACTTCTTTATGCTAAAACTATGTTAGAAAAAGTAACATTTGTGGGTTCTATATATAACCCCAGCAATTATATGCTACGAGGAAGGCATGTTCAAATCCTAAAGCAAATGGCAAATAATAAAAAGTCTTCCGCCTATACTATTAGATTGTCTTGTGCCTAATTCTTGTGTTTTTATTAAAGATATAGCGTTGCATTTCGTCCGATAGTAGCTCCATCTGAGAACCATTTAAGAGTTAGATTTCCTTGTCCTTAATGTAAATTTGCTGACTTCTTCATCCTTAAGAGTTCCTTGGACATAGAATCACAGAAGATACTTGAACTCTACAAGCAGAGAGACATTGCGGAGAAGTTCATCAGAGCGATGAAGGAAGGCGGCGAAC
>JBMFUB010000072.1:0-657 GCA_049966715.1 Candidatus Micrarchaeia archaeon | reverse complement strand
AAATAAAAAACGGCCTAGGTCAATCCAAAAATGGCCTGGGTCAATCCAAAAATGTATAAATCAAGAATGCTAATATAAAAATTGAATAGTGAGTGGTTTGCAGGAATACAAAAATATATAATATCATTAATGAAAGAGAAAAGAGGAAAAAAGGGTATTTCCGCCCATATTACCCCCCTGTCCATAGCCTGGTCAATGGTCTGGTCAATACCCCTGATCCAAAATTGAAAAATAGAATTTTTTCTCAGAAACCCCTGAATTTGCATCTGAATAAAACAATACAAAAATAAAAATTAAATGAAAATAATATATTAAACATCCTGAACAAAAAATAAAAAATTTTTAAAAAATAATAAAAAGTCAAAACTTGTAAAACAAAATTATAAAACACAATGAAAAATAATCTCTTTTCCTGGCATTCATAAATATTTATGGTCATTAAATTATTCGTGTAAAATTTTAAATCAAATATTTGAACAAATTAAAAGAAAAGCGTGTATTTTTCAGTAAAAAATAAATTATAAAAATAGAATATGAAGGATAAAAAGTTTTAATAGGTAGTTCAGATTTAATCAAAAATTGAGGTAAAAAATGGAAGGGAAAGATAAAATAAAGGTCAAGGTTGTGGGGAAAGAATGGGCATCCGGGTATTTCCAG
>JBMFUB010000071.1:0-658 GCA_049966715.1 Candidatus Micrarchaeia archaeon | reverse complement strand
CCCTAGCATTATAGACCCAAAATATGCGGAGATTGCAATAAAGGCACTGGACAAAATGCTCAAGTTAAACGTAGATACGACAGAACTTGAAAAAGAATCTAAGATAATAGAGAAAAAGGTACAAGAGATAATAAGGAAAAACAAAGATACTCACGATACATATAAAAAGATTGCATCAAACCAGTACCAAAATGACAACAATCCTATGTATGGCTAAACAATCAAATGCAGGGGTGGCAGAGTCTGGTCTGGCTTAAAGCGAAGCCACAGAAAAATGCGCAGGACTTAAGATCCTGTGGCTTAGCGCCTTCGTGAGTTCAAATCTCACCCCCTGCATCCTGCTTAAATATGAAGTGATCGCTTGGAAAAATTTTTGATAACTGCTGCGCTCCCTTATGCGGAAAGCATTCCACATTTAGGGAACCTGACAGGATCCATCCTGCCTGCAGATGTATTTTACAAATACCTTGTGATGAACAAAGCTGATGCAATATTCATTTGCGGATCCGACGAACATGGCAGCCCAATAGAGATACAAGCATTCAAAAAAGGAATAGAGCCTAAGGAACTGGCCGACAAGATGCACAAAGAAATAAAAAGTGTATTAGAAAAATTCGAATGCAGCTTCAGCTATTACGGCGAGACAAACTCGGACAGC
>JBMFUB010000070.1:0-661 GCA_049966715.1 Candidatus Micrarchaeia archaeon | reverse complement strand
CAATATTTTCTATAAAGAATATTAGATATTATTATTTTTAAGCTTTTCTATTTATTTAATTTTAAAATAGTATTTGTATATTTACATCTTTAACCCTAAAATAAGCGACGCTACTTCTATCACTTTTTGATGTACCTGTTACAAACTCAAATCTTTTTTATTTATAAATTTTATATCTTTATCTCTCAAAAAATAAGAACAATAATAAAATTTTATATTTTGTACTGAAAATTAATTTATTTTTACACAATTAACATTATTACTGATATTTCCCACAAATAAATTCGTGGGCTTTCTGCTAAGTATTTTGTAAATAACATAATATTTTAGTTTATGTTATTGAATATTGTTGTATTGTAGATAATATAAAATTCACTCTTTAAAAAAATAAAAATATTTTCTGTAATCTTAAGTTTACAATACCTCTTTGTTTAAAAGGCAATGCACAGTTGTCCTAAATGCAATTCATCTACAATTAAAAGTTTTTGATTCGCTTCTTAAAAAACAAAAATAAAAAATATAAAATAAATTATTTATTATGTTACGGTATATTGTGCAATTTGTGTGTTGGCGGTCATTGATGGAGAGGAGCTGTCTTTTACAGAAACAAAGTATTTATATAAAGAAGTTACTGGGGTAATAATAGAATTTGTTGCTGTAT
>JBMFUB010000069.1:0-675 GCA_049966715.1 Candidatus Micrarchaeia archaeon | reverse complement strand
GTGGGAAACTACAATGAATCCAGAAAAACGCATCCTCAAAAAAGTTCTTGTAAACAATGCCGAAAGGGCAGAAAGATTGTTCACAATACTCATGGGTATTGATGTTCAGCAACGTAGAAAATTCTTGGAGGAGCATTCAGGCGAAGCCGCCTTCCTAGATATATAGGTATAGATATGGAAAAAACAGAGCCAGTCCAATTGGATGAAGAATTGCAATCAAGCTATATTGACTATGCCATGAGTGTTATAATAGGCAGAGCCATACCTGATGCCCGAGACGGTCTCAAGCCTGCGCAAAGAAGAATACTTTATGCAATGTATAGCATAAACAATTTGCATGACCAGCCTACTAAAAAGAGTGCAAGAATAGTTGGAGAAGTAATAGGTAAATATCATCCACATGGGGACGTCGCAGTTTATGATACTTTAGTAAGGATGGCTCAAGACTTTTCAATGAACCACGTGATGGTTGAAGGGCAGGGAAATTTTGGTTCAATAGACGGAGATCCACCTGCAGCAATGAGATATACCGAGGTGCGTCTCACTAGCATTGCAGAAGAATCATTAAACGATTTGGATAAGAACACTGTGGAATTTGTATCAAACTTCGACAACACCGAAAAAGAGCCCATAGTATTGCCATCAAAAATACCAAATCTTTTGATAAATGGTGCA
>JBMFUB010000068.1:0-676 GCA_049966715.1 Candidatus Micrarchaeia archaeon | reverse complement strand
CCTTCTATAGCTTTAGCGACTTCTTCCACGCTCAGCCCCCTGTCCTTAAGCTTCTGGGAAGAAATAGTGAAAACTATCGTGCCCTCAGCAGGGTCCACTTCGACATCAGATACAACGTTTTCGAGTTTTGTGAATATTATGGACCTTGCGACCTCCTGGGCCTTTTCTGCTGAAGCCCTGTACTCTTCATCTAAATAGATCTCCATGACCGGGGTTGTTGGCTCCTTGCGCGCATCAAGCAGCTCTATGAGCCTTGGGAGACCTAAAGTTACGTCCCTCTCCTTTACTCCGGCAAAGTGGAAAGTTCTTAGGGTCATTTGAGTGCCGGGTTCTCCCACAGATTGAGCTGAAACAACACCTACAGCTTCACCCGGCTCAACAAGGCTGTAGATGTACTTCTCAACAGTCTTGTTGCACACTTCAGTAACTGCCTTCTGGCTTAAACCTGAGCCTATGAGGGCGTTTTCAAGGTCTTTAACGAGCTTCGGGTTCAGCCGGTCCTTAACTTTATCTATCTCAGACCTTATGAAATGCTCTGAAGCTGGTTTTCCTGAATCTGTTGTCTTTATGATCTCAACGAGCCTCTTAACGTTTACAGCAAGCCCGTGATCGCTCTTTGATACGTCAACGCCATCTTCACCGTAAGTGAACTGGATTATGCCGCCTTCTGGATCCC
>JBMFUB010000067.1:0-683 GCA_049966715.1 Candidatus Micrarchaeia archaeon | reverse complement strand
CATTTTTGATGTCTGGATTTGCCTCTTTTGCCAAAAGATATTGATTTGTATAATTTACGCCATAGTCAGGACTGTTATATTTATATGTAAGGTTTTGAAAAACTCTCGTCTTGTAGCCAGTTATATTATTTATTATTATTGTGTTGTTTGATGGCAATGAAAAACTTATCTGACATCCTAAAAATTGTGACACAGATGGAACATATTTGTTTATTAACCCACATGTCAATGGCTTTTCGTAAGTATAAAGTAAATAAAATATGATTCCTATAACTATTATGAAAACCAATAATTTTCCTCCAAACCTCATATCTATCATTCATAATTATGATAATAAATATTTAAATATCTTTTAGAAACCTTTTTACTGTTGCTGTAATTTTTTAATATTTATATCTTTATAGTATCAATTTTTATTTATTTTAATTACTTTTATTTAAATTTTTTCAAAAAATTAAAACTAAATCTATAAATATCATAAAGGTATAGTAAAATTAAGTGCTACTATGGTTAGTAACAAAAAGGTTCCTATAATTAATAATTATAATAATTATAAAAATAAATCAACAGATATTCAAATTAAAGAGGAGTACGAGAAATTAATGAAAGTATTTGAAAATATTCAAAAAAGAAATTATGTTACAAACAATAATACATTCAGCAATCTTGAACGCTTAATTCAT
>JBMFUB010000066.1:0-682 GCA_049966715.1 Candidatus Micrarchaeia archaeon | reverse complement strand
AAGGTTACAGCAGATTATGGAAAATGCCCTATTATATATTCAGATTATTTAGGTGGTGTAAGAATGAAGGGTGATATATTGTATGGTAATAAGTTAGAAAGAAATCTAGTTTCTGTTTATTGTTTTCTGCCTTGAAAACATATCATTTTATAAATTTTTAATTTTAATATTTTTGTCACCCCAAATAACTATATAGTTATTATGAAATGATAAAAATAAAAAAACTATGCTATATTTATATACTATTATAAATGCAATCAATTTTAACATAGTGAGCGGGAAATCCCACGCTCTTTAGAGGTGGGAGGATGTCACAGTTTTGAAGGTAAAAGATATTTATTATCATCTTGTTATCTTTAATGTTTCCATTTCCTCCATATATTTTCTTCCGTTTCCCTCCAAGAAGAACTTTCTTGCAGGTTCTAATATCTTTATCATATATTCACTTACATTAGCCTTCAGATCTGCCGGGTGAATTGCGCCGTTGCTGTAAGCGGATTCTAAAGAAGCCAAATCGGAAAATGTCATGCTTTGGTTGGTTTTAATATTGTTAATTTTAAACTCTTCTCCTTTTCTATTTAAGTATGGAAATATAACATACCTGATCAAATCTATAATTGGATTTACTTCTGTCTCTTTAACAGGGCAGAATGCACCATTTATTTTTCTTCTTATTTCATCT
>JBMFUB010000065.1:0-715 GCA_049966715.1 Candidatus Micrarchaeia archaeon | reverse complement strand
TTATGATATGTCTTTTTTCTTTGTCAACCATTATGCCTTGGTTTGGTATTATCAAATTTACTCTCTTTACTTGTTTTATCCTTTTGTTTCTTGCGTACTTCCTTAATATTTGATTTGAGATTATGGACTTTAATCCAAAGCATGCAACATCCTTTGATGATTGAGTTCTTGTCTTTATTGCGAATTCTGCAATCTGTTTTGCCTTCTTAAGCTCTGCGGAAAAGTCTTTGTTATGTTTTATTTTGAATGTTAGAATCATACTCTATTCCATTAGAGCCTTTTACCATCAACGTTTATATACCTATGTGTTTGTCTAATCCGCATTCATCCCACGATTGAAATCGTGGGCTTTCTGCTAAGCATTTCTGTAATGTAATATTGATTTGCTGCAATTATGACAAATCTTGTATCATTGTTAATAGGCAGCTGGAAATTCGCATTATAGGTCTGCATCGAGTCTGGTTTGATTGGAGGAAGCAGGGATCCAGCGCCAAATACGCCACCGTTCGGATTTCGACTGAATACCAATATGGTGACATTGCTTTCCATGCTCTGATTGCTGTATACTGTTATATTTAATCCGAAAAGGTAGTAATACCCATTTTGCATGCCTATAATCGGCACTGCCGAGACGATTTTCAATCCTGGCTCATGCATATACACGCTGTGCGCATAGATGGTGGTGAGGAAGAAAGTAAAAGCAAAAGCGACAAGC
>JBMFUB010000064.1:0-715 GCA_049966715.1 Candidatus Micrarchaeia archaeon | reverse complement strand
GCTTAAAAACTGTTGGAACAACACAAAACATGATATATGCTTTAGTTTATTCTATGGGCAATGGAATTGTATATACGCTAGTAGATTTGAGCATACTTTTTGTTTCGATATTTCTTATGGACAACTTTGTAACATATCGAAGGTCAAGATATAAGGGTACAGAGACTGCCCTTTTCTCTATATTATATCCTGTTAGCTTTGTTATCTCTTCTCTTGCAGCTACAGGTACAATCAAATACAGTTATAGCATGTTTGTAAGTTTTGGGCTTACCATCTGCGGCTTTTATATTCTGGAACTTTATAATATAAAACTAGTTAGAGTTCTTGATGTCAAAAAGCAAGATATAAGAATGAAATTTGGCGAGGCTTTCGAAGAGCTTGAAGCTAATTCTACTGCAGAGACCTTTGAAAGCATCGGGGATTATGAAGAAGTTAAAGAAGAGCTTAAAGAAGCAGTAATATCTCCTATAGAAAAGAAAGATATCTCTAGAGCTTACAATATAGCACCTTCGAAAGGTGTGCTGCTTTTCGGTCCTCCTGGCACAGGCAAGACAATGCTTATGCGTGCTCTTGCAAATGAGGTAAGAGGTGGTTTTTTTTATGTGAAGTCCGGTAGCCTTATCTCTTCAATGGCTGGCGATACAGAAAGGAAGATAGAAGACATTTTTACCATTGCCAAGAAGAACGCTCCTTGCGTACTTTTCTTTGATGAAAT
>JBMFUB010000063.1:0-724 GCA_049966715.1 Candidatus Micrarchaeia archaeon | reverse complement strand
CACGATCTCAGCGCCATTGTGCAAGGTCTGTTTTGAAAGCTTATAATCTCCAGTATACACGATCCTTTTATAATTGCTTGCTTTGGCCCTTTCTATAAGCGTTATGGCACTGCCACATATGTGACCCGCATCATATAGCTCTATGTCATAATTGCCAAGCGCAACCTTGCTGTGGTATTCTAGCCCCTTGTAGCTATTTTCCATTGCCTCTATATCTTTCTTGCTATATTTAGGTGGTGCGTGCTCCTTTTTTGCGATTGAAACCGCATCCTTAAGCAATAGTTTTGACAATTCCAGGGTCGGCTTTGTTCCTATTACCGGCATACTCCTATCTTTATAATATGCAGGTACAAAACCAGAATGATCCAGATGCGCATGACTTAATATAATTGCATCAACATCCGGCATAGCTACTGGATATTCCGTCACATGATCCAGTTTTATTCCGAAATCTAGCATTATTGAAAGCTCATCCTTCATCTGTATTGCAGATCGACCAACTTCGCTTTCACCTCCAAGAAACCTAAAAAGCATATTTTCACTATTTGCATATAAATCTATAATAAATGACTACAAGGAGAGCTTGCAATGCTCCACACAAAACCAACCTGCCATATAACAGAAGAGTATTAAGGAAGAGCAGGAATTTGTAGTTGCAGAGAAAACAAGCAAGGAAAAACCTTGCAAAACGATTTATGCTGCGTCCGCACCTTCCGAAGAATCG
>JBMFUB010000062.1:0-748 GCA_049966715.1 Candidatus Micrarchaeia archaeon | reverse complement strand
CTCCTACAACCCTTGCGCTTTTCTTTGTAGGCTGGTTGTGGAGATTGTTTATGTTATACATTGCATACAAGATTCTTCTTTGCACAGGCTTGAGCCCATCCCTAGCATCTGGAATGGCCCTGCCTATAATAACGCTCATTGCATAGTCTATGTAACTTTTCTGCAGTTCTTCCTCAAGCTGTGTCTGGTCTATTTTCCCCATTGCCACACCTATATATCCAGCGAAGCCACCTCGGTAGAATGCTCTTCCAAGAACTTCCTTCTCTCACTAACATCAAGACCCATTAAAACAGAAAAGAGCCTGTCTGCCCTCTCTGCATCGGCTATGTAAACCTTCTTTAAAATCCTCTTTTCCGGATTCATCGTTGTTTCCCATAATTGCTCAGGATTCATCTCTCCAAGACCCTTATATCTTTGCACATTGACATCGTTGCCGAGCTCCTTCAGCTTCTCCTCAAGCTCTGCGTCGCTATAACAATAGTGTATTTCCTTTCCTTTCGAGACCTTGTATAGAGGAGGCTGCGCTATGTAAACATACCCTAGTTCTATAATCTTCCTCAGATACCTGTAGAAAAATGTAAGGAGAAGGGTCCTTATGTGGCTCCCATCAACATCTGCATCGGTCATTATTATTATCTTCTTATACCTTATGTTTTCTACATTGAACGTCTCTTTTATGCCCGTGCCAAATGCAGCAACCATCGCCCTTAGCTCTGCATTCTCGAATATCTTCTCGTCGGTGGCTTTC
>JBMFUB010000061.1:0-750 GCA_049966715.1 Candidatus Micrarchaeia archaeon | reverse complement strand
TGCCTTTTTAAGATATTCTTTCAAAATATTTTCATCATACAAATAATCACCACATTTTTTTATACATTTCAAGCATCTCTTTCTTTGCTGTTTCTTCTTCATTACTATTCAATCCAAGCATTTTAATTGAGTTTTTAAATATTAAAACTTTATGTGGCTTTCCATTTATGTTTTTAATTATGAAAGGAAACTTTACTTCATAAAAAGCATCTATTGGAACAACTTTTCTTACATTGACTTTTTTGCTGAATATTAAATGCAGATTGAAAGTTGATAATTCATCATACTTTATGTTGTTTTTCTCTAAATATTTTTTGAATTTATCTATAACTTCTTGATGAATGTTAGCCATAAACATAACTTTCATTGTTTTTTCTTTAATAAACTCATTTGTTGTAAAAATAAAAGGTTTTTTATTATTATAGCCAAATCCTATCAAAAGTTTTTTTCTATTTTTTGTTTCTTTTCTAAAATTCCTTCTAAATGATTTGAATTCATTTCTTAAATATTTTAATATAAAAGGCTTATTTTCATCAGCATTGTAGATATAAAAGATTGTCCAAAATGATGATTTTTTGAAATATGCCATAATACAATATAGCATTTATTTATTTAAATATATAATCTTTTACTAAAATACCCAAAACATCATTAGATAATTCTTAATGAAATATCTTCCTTTTGGACTGTTATTTACTATTTCATCAAGTTTTTTAAATTTCACCTTCTTCATTAAGAAAAACATGAGTG
>JBMFUB010000060.1:0-767 GCA_049966715.1 Candidatus Micrarchaeia archaeon | reverse complement strand
GAACATCCTCGCTCTTTTATGGTCTAAAAGGCTTTTATCAGCAATTATTTTTGCTACCGCCTCCTCTACCTCTCGTTTGGTTATGTCCTTAAAGTCTTTGCTAGGATCTGGCAGGTAGGTAAAGAACTACTTTATAAAACGAAAATGCCTAAGGAGAGCAAACTCTTGAGTTTTAGGAACCAAGGTATAAGCCAGATTCATTAAGGCTTCCTTATTTCCTGCTGTTGTGTTTATGCTGTTTATAAGTTCCTTAGCTTTCTCAATCGACGAAAGCTCCGCTACTCCTTTACCTTTTTTCGCCATAGAAATCATCTTTTACTTAACTCCATAATCTTGGAGTTAAGTATATATTATACCAATATTTAAAGGTAATGGTGTGGGCTTTTAACTTGAAGATATACGCCTCGGCCGGGATTCGAACCCGGGTCACAAGCGTGACAGGCTCGTATGCTAGACCACTACACTACCGAGGCTCAATTATATTTTGCGTTATCCTTTAAATCGCTTTTGTGCATACCTATACTTCAATACTATAAGCGTGAAATAAAGCACTCCAGATAAACCGCTCAAAATAGCGAGCGGCCAGCTTTCTATCAAAAAGCCATAAATGGTCCACAATATCATTCCTGCAACAATTATCTCAAGCCAACTATAGGCAAGCTCATCGGCTCTCCTTTTCTTTACCAATTTCAGTATCTCTGGAATTATTGCTCCTGTTGTAAGAATTCCAGCAACATATCCGAGAATTGCTACTAACAACTCTTCAC
>JBMFUB010000059.1:0-777 GCA_049966715.1 Candidatus Micrarchaeia archaeon | reverse complement strand
GTTGTATTGCTGCTAAATGCAGAAGCATTTGAGCCTGGAACAGATGTAGAAGCCGTAGGCATTAGAGAATTTGAATTTGCAGCCGAGCCACTAGATGATAACCCAATGCTAAACAAAGAAAAAGTGTTAAGACCATAATTTGTAATATACAAATACTTGCCATTAGGTGTTATGGCTATACTTGATGGAGCTGAAAGCATATTGCCTATCTCTGACATCCTACTATGAATAAATTGTGTTGTTCCTAAGGTTTCAAGGTTTGTTTCAACCATTAGCATCATTGCACCATGTGTTCACTCCAATTACTTCACTGCCTTATATCTTTATATCTTTACTATTTATAAATTTATGCATTTTGCATTCATTTCGCTTGAAATCGTGGGCTTTCTGCTAAGCATTTTGTAATTGGTGCTAAAGCTGCATACATAATTGCAGATATGTCATATGAAAACAAGTCAGCATTCTTCAAGGAACTCTTGCAAGAACCTCCGTTAATCACGCTCGTAAGGCTGGTGCAAGTATGCTGAACAGGCATTCAGACGATATTTTATATTTATACATCTATGCATAAAGGCAAGCAAAACATATAAATATCTATATAATCATATATATCAGTAGTGATATAATGAGAAACATAGAAAATATGAGAGGATACGGATATAGAAGCGGCAGATGTTGCAGAGGAGGCAGAGGATGCTATGGCAATGATGAAGATTTGCATGGCAACTACGAAGGCAGAAGGATGTATATGAACCATGGCATGTGGGGATTCGGCAG
>JBMFUB010000058.1:0-792 GCA_049966715.1 Candidatus Micrarchaeia archaeon | reverse complement strand
AGCTGCCGAATATAAGCATTGCTGAAAGCTGCATTACTCCTAGCACTCCACCAATTAAGAATATTATATAAAATATTAACCATAGTAGAAGAGGCGCTTTGATAAGACTGAAGAAGCTCTTATTGTCTTTATTATTTTTATTACTTTTATTTGATGATGTGTGCACTGTATCATTTTTGATCTCTTCATGATGAATTCTTTCATTTTTCAAATCATTGCTTTTCTCCATTTTTTCTTCTTTTTTCTCATTTTTCTCAATTTTCATAACAACCACTTTTATAAATATTATTTTTATTTTGCATTTTTATTTTTTTATTAATTATTTAGGTTTATTAATTATTTTTTTGTTTTTTTTATTTTAATTTTAACTTTTTTATATTTCTTCTTTTTCTATTTTACTTAATATATTTTAAAATATTAAAATTATATAGGTGCAGTGCATACACTTGTAATCTGTGATATAGAAACCCCTGTAACAATTGAAAGAACCCATGGTGCAACCATTGCAATAATCACTGCAACAACGCCTCCAATAATCATACCCATTGCATATCCTTGAATTATTCCTCTAGTCTGTCCTGGCATTATATGTGCACCTGCATACAGTGTTCCTCCAAGAAGCATTATGACTAATGCAAGCAGGAATAATGCTTGATTTACAATTGTATAAACACTGCATATTGCACCAGTTACTGGCGACAATGTTAAGGAACCTCCTGCAATACAATATTCATTTCCAGGACCGCAGATTGATTTTGTTAATGATGGTCCCGAATAGCTTGATACATAACA
>JBMFUB010000057.1:0-810 GCA_049966715.1 Candidatus Micrarchaeia archaeon | reverse complement strand
GTTTTTGTTTTCAGACACTAAGATTATATTAAAAGGAAGATTGTTTGGTACATCGCCACCTACACTATTTTCAATCATCATTGTTTTAACAAAATTTAATTTTGATATTATTTCCGGGAATTCTTTTAGTTTATTTTCTAATTCCACTAATTTAACCATTTTATCATTGCTGGTATTGTTAATATAAAAGAAATTATCTAATACTAAATATAATAAAATGATTTTATGGTTAAGAGTAAACGTAGATTAATAATAAACAAAAAAGAGATTAGGTTAGAAGATCAAGTAGAAACATTTTATGAAAAAATTATAACAAAATTTGGAAATTCTGCAAAAATAGATGCCCCTAAAAGATATATTGGCAAACGCACCTATGTTGTTATACTTAAAAAATATAGAATTTCGTCCCAAAACCTAAAAAAAACGGCGTTGTCTAATAAATATTATAATTTTAGTATTTCAAAAACTATAAAAAATTTGAATGCATACTAATTTTTGGCGATCAGTATGCAGATTATAAAAAGAAATTGGAAAGCATATAATCAATTATTGGTTGATTGTGAAAAATTAACAAATTATATTCTACCTGCTGCAGAGAAAAGGAGAAAAGATATTATTATACTGAACAAAGGTAAAGTCGGCAGACCCTATGAATATTCTATGGTTGAGATATTTGCTGCATTTGCACTAAAAAGTATTTTAAAAATTAGTTATAGAGAAGTTGCAGGTATGATAAGCGATTATGAAAAGAGGATAAATATTAGAAAAAGCCTGGACTTTAGAACAATACAATGGCGCATAGAAAAGATA
>JBMFUB010000056.1:0-844 GCA_049966715.1 Candidatus Micrarchaeia archaeon | reverse complement strand
AAAGCAATATTTTCTTACTTCTTTTGGAATCTTGCCATATTTATATATTATCACTGGCAGGCCGCGGGCCTGGGCTTCTAGAATTGGCAAGCCAAAGCCTTCATAAAGTGAAGGAAATACAAATGCATCAAAACTATCATATATATCTACAATCTTATCATCAGGGGCAAATCCCATAAATTTAATTCTGCTATCGGTTCTTGCAACTTCCTTCAACCTCTTCTGCTCTTCGTTCTCCTTGCCATAGAATAAGAATTCAAAATCATTGCCATTCACTTTCATGCATCCATCAACTGCAAAAGATACATTCTTGCGTTTTGTAAATGCACCAATATATCCGACTATAAATTTATCACTCTTCTTTTTCCTCTTCAGAGGTGCTTTAAATATATCCTTTATTGCACTATTAACAACATAAATTTTATCTTTAGGGAATCCTAAATTTATACATTCTTCTTTTGTTTGTTCAGATATTGCCATTACATAGTCTACAAATTTTAGATTCATTTTTGTTATTAACATTACAAAGCTTCCCCTTAACCATTCTTTAAATTTATGCTTATTTTTTATACCAAATTTACTAAAATCAAGCTTCGCATTAAAATCATGAATTGTTGTTATTAATATATACTTTCTTAGAAATTTTGGTTTAAATGTTGGCATTGTTGTTATATTATGCACGATGTCAATATTTTTAAATGAATTAAAAATAAAAGGCAACCCAAAAGAAATAGTTCTCATAGATTTTCTAATTATATAACCAAAATTTCCAAATAATATTTTGTATTCTTTTTAACCACATTTATATCATTAAACTTTTGAAGGTGTTCATATACTTCATAGA
>JBMFUB010000055.1:0-893 GCA_049966715.1 Candidatus Micrarchaeia archaeon | reverse complement strand
CTCAAAATTCTCCAATGCTAGATCTATTTAAAAATTCTCATATAAGAGATAGCCCCAGTATTGTAAGCGGCTTGGATTATACAGCACGTGTATATAAATATTTAGAACCACATAAAAAACAAGAAATTGTAGGTAGAATCAAAGATGCAACAAATTTCTTATTGGAATGTAATTGTAATAAAGACCAAATTAATGAATACTATCAACAAATTGCTGCTGCAGATCTTGATGTGGTGATGGAACTTACAAGTGAGGCAGTTATTAAAAATGATGATTTAATTAATTTTCTAGGGCACTTTAAAAATTCAGAATTGATCTTTCCAGAAATAGCAAAGTATAGTAAAGGAAGAGAAGATTCTCCTTTACTGATTACCGAAGACGATGTTAAAAAATTAATAGATAAAGTAAAAAGAGAACATATAGAGGTTACAGAAATTACACCAAAATAAAAATAGAGTTTATTCAAAAATTATAAATGCTATAAAATTATTATAGTTTTTATAATTTAATTTTAATTTCCGCTGATTCATACTGCTATTTTAAAAGTAATACTCAAACTAAAAATTATCTTTAATTTTCTCAGTATTTACATACATTGTCTATAAATTTATATCACTATTATTAATAAAATCTGTATTAATTAGATTAAAATCCTCATTTGATAACTTTTCTTTTATTTTTTCAATCTTTGAATTATTACAATCTTTACATTTTGAAATTATATTTAATAAGTTTTCTCTGAATTCAGGATCTTCCAAATCTATCCCAAAATCAATATCATTATTAAAATTAATAAAATTTAGGAAAGGTACAACGTAAAAAAAGAAATCATAGCTTTTGTTTAATATATTTTTTAAGCTTTCTTTATCAACAATTGCGGTGCCTGTTTTCAC
>JBMFUB010000054.1:0-1924 GCA_049966715.1 Candidatus Micrarchaeia archaeon | reverse complement strand
ACAAAAATAAAAGAGTATATTGATTCGGCAAAACTAACCCAATTTTCAATCTTGTCCAGCCTTTCTTTGACTTCTGATAATTCATTGAGAGTCATACTCAACAGATTAGTTAAAAAAGGGGAAATTTATAATCCTATTAAAGGAGTGTATGTTTCAAAAAATGTAGATATGTTCTGGTTAGCCTCTCAATTATATCCAGGTTATATCTCCTTATCCACTGCATTTTATCTTCATAATCTAATTGAAGAATTCCCCTTCACAATTTTTGTTGCATCTAATGTTAGGAAAACATTAACAATAGGAAATTTTGAATTTGTTTATTTCAAGGCATATAATTATTATGGTGTTGAAAGAAAGGATTACTTGCTTGCTTCTGTTGAGAAAGCAATTAGCGATTCTTTAATGCACCTATCTTTAACAAATTTTTCGATGCTTGCAAAGGTATTATATTATGCAGATATTGATTCTACTAAACTCATTCAATTATGTGATAGGCGAGGCTCTGCAATATTTCAGAGACTTGGATATTTATTATCATTGCTTCCAAAACTTGATAAAGAAAAAACAAAATTGCTTCAATTTTGTAAGACAAAAGTAAAATCAACCATATATCTTAATGGTAAAAGAAGAAGTGGAAAATATATAGCAGAATGGAGGATTATAGATAATATAGGAGAAAAGGTGATTATGTCATGGTGGCAACAATAGCTTTCAAAATTGATGAACTAAAAAATTATGCAATTAAATCTGGGCTGAACCTGAATTTGATAATTAAAGAGGCTTTTTTGTTTGAACTTATAGAATCTATTAGAATAGAGGAATTTGTACTCAAAGGAGGTACTGCTATAAATAAAGGTTATTTAATCAATCATCAGAGATTTTCTGAAGATTTAGATTATGATACAGATCTTAGTGTCGATGAAGTTAAAACATATATTAGAAGTATTGATTGGGATATAAAAAAAGAATTTTTTACAAAACATTCGATTGGATTTGTAATGTCATATCAATTTGAAAATATTAAAGATGTTGTAAAACTTGACATCTCATTTGGCATAAAGAATAAAATAGAAAAGAAGAGAATTGTATCTGATTTTATACCTGCATCTAAAATAGTTTCTATGTACAGCTTTGAAGAACTTAATTATCAAAAGGAAGTTGCATTTGAAGAAAGGAGAGAATGGAAAGATATTTATGATTTGTATTGGATGCATGAATTGTATACACCAAAATTTAGAATAACAAACAAAACAAAGTTTAAAAATGCACTTCTTAATATTGATGTACCAAAGATTGCAAATGCTTATATACCTGTGCAAAATAGACCAAACTGGAAAGAAGTTATTGATAAATTAAAGCAGGCAACAGAATAGCTTATATCATTACTAAAATATTGATATTTAATATTAATATTTATTAGAAAACATATTAAATATAAAAATTTATTTTATAGAAATCTAAAAAATATTAATTTACAATTTAAAATATATAATTTTTATAAACTTCTTTTTACTTTTTCAAGATATATAAATTAATTATAAAATTACTATTTATTTTTCAATTATTATCTTTATATAAATATTTATAGAACAAAATTGCAAGTATTGTTTTCTGGTCTTTTATTTTATGATTTTTGATCATTTTTAACACATCATCTATTGATACTAATTTTATTTCTATATCCTCATTTATTTCTAAATTAGTATTACCAGGAGTCAAGTCTTCAACAATATAATATTTAGACTTAACATCACTTATACCTATCATAGGATAAGATTCAAACATAAATTTAATGGTTTTTGCAGTATATCCTGTTTCTTCTTTTAATTCTCTCTTTACTGCTGCTTTTGGATCTTCGCCTTTTTCAATATGCCCTGCAGGAAGTTCATAAATATAGTCAGATAGGGCAGGTCTATATTGCCTT
>JBMFUB010000053.1:0-2490 GCA_049966715.1 Candidatus Micrarchaeia archaeon | reverse complement strand
GAATCATTAATTGCACCTTACATATACAAGAATTCAACATGGTCTAAGATAAGTTCATTCAAGGTAAATCCAAATACATGCACTATATCATTCACAGTGCCAAAAGATCCTATAATAGGAATCCTTGAATCAATAGCACCTGCACCAACACCAACGAACACAACAAAACCAACAACCCCAACTCCAACAACTCCAACACCAACAACTACCCCATCAAATGTCACAACAACATCAACAAGCAGCAACAATACAGGTCTAATAATAGGAGTAATTATAATCATTATTATCATAATAGTAGTGGTTTATTACTTCTATACAAAAAGAAATAAGGTCTGATTTTTTTATTTTTATTTTTATTTACTTTTTTATATTTTTACTTTTTATATCTATTTTTCATTCATATTAAATATTTTAAATTTTATTTATATATTGTTTGAAGTATTTGATACTATCTTATATTTTATACATTAAGATATTCAAAAATATAAAAAATAAAAGAAAAAATATCAGATTTGTAAGTTGGATGAGCTATTCTATTATTTAATATAAGTTTGAAATTAGTGTTTTTTGCATTCAAAACTCATTAAATACAAAAGAAAACAAACTGAGATTCTTTTATATTTTATCTACTGTATGGTTGTATATATCGCTGAGTGGCAGTAATATTTTTCATATTAATTACAAAATATTATTACTGGCATTAAGAATTTCTAAAAAGATTATACTATAAAATTATTATAAATAATATGATTAAACAATTATAATTAAACAATATAATTAATACTTATTGATGATTGCTTTCCTTCCTAGGAATAACAGTATTATTGTAGCGCATAATGCAACTATTGCGGCATAAGAATATGAATCAAAAGGGTTTAACATATATAAAATTCCCATAATAAAGTTTGCAGTGAATATACCAATGCTTCTAGATGCGCTCAATACACCCATACTCCTTCCCTCTTTTTTGCTTTTTGATACAAGTGCTATTAAGGTTGGCTCTAATGTTTCAATAACACCCATCCCAAAGCCTAGCATTGCTACAATTAGATATAATATGATCGTATTGACATTGCTTGCATAGCCATAGCCAAGAAGGAATGCACCAATCGATGAAATAAGATAACCAAGTAATGCTAATGCCTTGACAGGGTTGTAATGTTTTGTTCCTATATAATATCCTACAATCGCAGATACGCCCATAAATATCCCGTATGATGCAATACCAAATAAATCATTTGATTTTTGCGCTATTGTTAAAATAGGAAATGCAAAACTGTAACTGCTGAATCCATATAATGCAGTTGCAATTATAACTCCATTAAAAACACCTTTTGAAGAATTATTACTTATAATACTATTTGTATTATTATTCTTGTTTTTATTTTTATCCTGCTCAACATCATGCACTAAAAAGAGTGTAGCAGTTGAGAGCAGCAATGGAATAATAGTTAAAATAAGCACGGTTCTTAAATTTATTCCTAAAGCAAGCAGTGTTATAAGAATAGATATAGAAAGTAAGCCACCTCCAATATCAAATAGATGAAGCACTCCAAAAGCTCTGCTCTTATCTTCTACAGATGTAGATTTGCTCTGTAGCGCTCTTCTTGAAGGTGTTCTAAAATTTCTCGCCCACCATCCTCCAGTAAATAGCATTATTGCAATAATAGGATTATATGCAAGAGCTATAAATGAGAGTATTGGTATAAAGCTATTACCTAATAATGCAATCTTTTTATTTCCATATCTATCTCCTAATACACCTCCAATATAGCTGATAGCTGCACCTCCTCCATATGCTAAAGCACTTGCAATGCCTAACAGCTCTGCAGAAGCGCCTAAAATCAAGACAAGTAGAATTGGGAATATACCTACTACTGTTTGATATCCAAGATCTGCGAAGAATGCTGATAGAGAGATAAGTAAAACATTCTTATTGACATACCAATGGTTGTTGATACTATTTCTGTTATTATTTATATTCTTTATATTCTTTATATCTTTTACCTTACTTTTGTCTATTTTTTTATTATTCTTAGTTTTGGGCATAAAACTCTACTATAATTATTTAAATATTATGTTTATATATATTATATTAAATTTTTATTGTTGTATTTTAATTTATATCTTTATTATTTAGAATAAAAAATTTTAATATTTTAATAAAAACAAATAATAAAAATTAAAAAATTAAAATAAAAATAAGGAATCAAATAATTATTTTATATTTAATTAATTTTGTTATATTAGGTGTTTTAATTGTTGAATTTAAATGAGCGAGAAGTTAAGATAGTTGATTATTGGGAAAGCAAAGATATTAACAATAAGGTGCGCCAAAAAATCAAAGAAAACAAGAAGTTCTATTTTCTTGATGGCCCACCTTATATAACAGGCAATCCACATCCCGGTGCAATATGGGTAAAATCAATAAAAGATATGTATCTTAGATATAGGAGGTATAAAGGCTATAATGTATATGATAGAGCAGGA
>JBMFUB010000052.1:0-2593 GCA_049966715.1 Candidatus Micrarchaeia archaeon | reverse complement strand
TGCAAACATATATAAACCTTTCTATTCTTAGGCTTTTTATAAATATTACTTAATCTCTATTTAATCCAGGTACATTACCGACTGGAGCAAAGTCCCTAATAATAAGAATAAATAATATTATGATATAAAATCCCACGAAAGTAGTAAGCAAAATAAATCCATTGCTTTGCACTGGAATGTGTTCTGTAGTTGAAACCAACGTAGTGTTGAGTTGTTGTGTTTGGGTAGTACATGCACCATTACTACATGATAATACATTCGTTGTCATTGTGCTTTGTGTGATGGGAGCAAAGACTGCAAAATAATATGCAATAAACATCATCAATGCTGATAAAATTAGTATTATTCCATACATATTTTTTCTTTCATTTATTTTGACCAAACGCAAAATCAAGAGAGTTAGTGCAAAGAGTCCAAAAAATATTGCTATCATATTATTCACCTTATAATTTATAGTATTAAACATAATAATATTTGAAGGTTGTGTAGTTATATATTCACCATAAAAAGTTCCGTTTGTGAAGTTGAATTTATAATACCATTCAGGAGGCACAACAAGTAAAGAGGTATCATTATATTGAAGAGTAATTTCGTTAGTTGCTTGATCATTCATAACTAATTGTAAATTAGTAGTACTTGAGCCCATCCAACCTTTTAAAGATGAAGAGGTAGTAGTATAAATATAGAGAGGAGAGCTATTTGTATTTTGATAAACAGTGTTTGACACAATAGTCAAACTTCCAAGAGAGCTTGCAAAGCTAATTCCTATTAACAAAATAAATAATAATAAAATAAAAGATTTCATTTTCTCACTTTGTTAAGGTTGAAACATTATATAAAATATTATTACTATAATTATATAAACTTTTGTCAACACATTTTCCTTTAGTCAGACAGTAGAAATTGGTTTGTGTTAAATTTATATTACTTAAATTTAAATTTGCTTCTTGTGCAATTCCATTCGTAAAATTCCACCAATATTCTCTTACAATTAAGTAATTTGGTTTGATTTGAGTAAGATAAGTAAAATTACCTGCTTTTGCAAAAAGAAATTTTGCAAATTCATTCATTCTTATTACATTCATTCCAAATACACTATCTGTGTAGCTGCTTCGATTTGCATACCCTTCAATTGCACTTCCATCCTGCCATAATGTTAAGAATGTTGCATTTTTAGGTGTATTATTTTTAATCCAATTAAGAAATAAATAATATGAATCAAGTTCGGCGGCAGGCTTCGAAGAAATAAAAATAATAATATCAAATAGTAAAAGAGATATAATAATAAAAGCAATAAAAATATATATAAAGATATTTCCTATTTTTATATTGGCTAAATTTATTTTTTCTTTAATACTAAACAATACAATTACACTTAATAATATAGTTGGTATTGCACCTAAGATTGCCCATCGTTGTGCCGAAAAAACAAGCCAGATTGTAATAAGATAAAGAGAAAATAAAAACAAAATAAGATGTTTCTTTTTGTAATTATATTTATTATAATTAGGAATAATAAAAGCGAGTGGTGCAAGGAAGAAAAGGAAATTATAATTTGCAAAAATTGTTAGTATAGTAGGAATCTGCATTTCTGCAATATTCAAAGAATATGAATTATTAATACTTAAATATCCTATTGGAAAATATTTTATTGCTATTATAAATAATAATAGACTAAGTAATATACCTAAAAAAATTGTAATTTTTATATTTTGAAAAAAATAAAATAATAACAATAATATAAAAAAGAATATTAAGACTGCTAAAAAGTAAAGAGCACCGCTCCACATCATCAAAATAATAAAAAATAGTAATGTTAATATTATAATATTTGTTGTATTATTTATATTAAACAAAGGTATAAATTTATAATATAAATAAATAAACAACAAAATTAATATAGGAACAAAGCTTTCACCTCGATATTCAAAACTCGATGTACGAATCAAAACTGCGGGTAATATGGCAAATAATAAAACAGCAAATAATGCAAAAGTAGAATTTGTTAATTCTTTAGCAACTAAATAAATTAAGATTGCACCAAGACAAAAATATATAAGCGGAAGTAAAAGCATTGCATAATAAATTGAAATATTTAAAAGAAAATGAAGTATAACAATTTGCCATATTAACAAAAAGCCCTCACTCATTACGTTATGCGAAGGAAAGCCTGAATGAAGTAAAGGAATGTGGAGCGGAAGTAAAGGAAAATAAGTACTATATTGAATTGCTGCACTATAATACATCCAGTTATCAGGCTCGGCAAAGCCTACATTTCCTTCTATTATATAATGCAGACGTAACAGTATTCCAACAAGAATAAAAAATAATAAAATAGAAAATATTTTATATTTTCTCTCTATGTAATTACCTTTTTATTTTTTTTCTTTATCTGTTTCCTTTTTTTTATCTTCTTCTTTAAACCACGCTAAAATTCTTTGAAGATCCTCTATACCTGCATCTTCAATAATATATGCACCTACCAATCTTGTTGTTGCGTCGTGGAATGTAAGTACTTTGGCATTGCCTATTTTAGTTCCGAATATTGAAACTGCTGTAACTAAAGGTCTTTGTGCAAGCCAATCATTATAAT
>JBMFUB010000051.1:0-3076 GCA_049966715.1 Candidatus Micrarchaeia archaeon | reverse complement strand
CGATCCTCCTCCAGAAAGAAATAAATTTACCATAATAAATCATTGAATCGTAAGATATTTATTTTTATTCTAATAGATAAAGATAGTTTGATAAATACATTTTTTAATATTTATTTAAAGTACCTTAATTTTCTTTATCCTTTTTTCTTTTAGGTTTTTTAATAAACCTGAAGGGAGCTCAATTATGTACTTTGCTTTTGCTTTACCTCCATAAGTTTTAAATTCAAATAGTTTAGCCGGCTTTAAATTCTCTTTCTTTTCAACAACGTTCATATTTTTATCAAGCCAAAGCACATCGATTGGAAATAGCATGTTACGCATCCATATTGGAGCATAAGTTTCATTTTCAAAAATAAAGAGCATGCCTTCATTATTATTCATCTTTTTTTCGTACATAAGCCCCAACATTTTCTTTATTATTGTATCAGCAACTCTTACATTTATTATTCTATCATTTATTTTTATTTTCACATATTTATATGTTTGAAATTTTTTGAGTAATTTGGTTATGCACATCGATTCATCTAATTAAATTTAAAATTATCAATTTATTAATGAAATTAATAATTAAAACAAATAAAAATATAAAAAAATAAACAGATAAAAATTTGAATAAATAAATATCTAAAAAATAAAAAAGAAAAAACCTTATTACTTACTGCATTACTGAAACGCTTTGTTCCCTCATAAATTGTGGGAGATAATATTTGCTTCCTGTTCCTTTTCCTCCAACGCTACTTCCTTTCCACCCAACAAAAGTATGCATTCCAACAATGGCGCCTGTTGTTGCACTTGTTTCTCTATTGATATATATTACACCAGCTTGTATTTTTTCTATATACTGATTAATTTCTTTTTTGTTCTTTGAATATAATCCAGATGTAAGTCCATAATCAACATCATTTGCCATTCTTATTGCATCTTCAAAATCCTTAAATTCTTCTATGAGCAATACGGGGACAAAAAGCTCCCTCTTAACAAGCTCATGTTCATGTTTTACTTCTGCTATTGTTGGTTCAACATAGAAGCCGCTTAATCCCACATCTATTTTATTTCCACCGTAAAGGATCTTGCCAGATTGCTTTAGCTTTTCAATTGCGTCAGCATATGTTTTATATGCATTCTCGCCTATGAGCGGGCCTAAATAAATTTCTTTATTCAATGGGTTACCTACTTTAAAGCTTCTAGTTTTTTCTATAAGTTTGCTTATGAATTGCTCTTTAATAGATTCATGAACATAGACTCTTGAGCATGCACTGCACTTTTGTCCATCAAATCCAAACGCAGCGCTAGCTATACCTTTTACCGCTTCATCTAAATCTGCATTTTTGGATACGATAGCGGGATTCTTACCTCCCATCTCAACTACAAACATCTTCTGCAAACCGAGCGAGTATGCTTTTGTTATCATCTTTGTACCTACAAGCCTTGAGCCCGTAAATACAATACCATCAACATCTTTGCTTATTACCAATTCATCGCCGACTTCTGAGCCTGGCCCCGTAAGATAATTAAAGACGCCAGCAGGTAAGCCTGCTTCTGTAAGAAGTTCATAAATTTTCAAGCCTGTCAACATTGTCATGTTGTCAGATGAGGGCTTAAATATTACAGTATTGCCTGTTATCATGGCGCCTGTGCTCATACCAACCGATATTGAAAGTGGGAAATTGAATGGTGCCAGCACACCAAATACTCCAAATGGTTGCATTCTTATTACTATTTTTTCTGTTGATGTGGAAGGTGCACCTTGAAATCCTGCATTAACCTTTGCGGTGCTCTCTTTTATCACTGTTTTTCTTAAATAACCCTTATTTGCTTCAAGCTCATCTGCATAATACCTCATAAAATCTATAGCTTCATCAACCTCCCCTATTGATTCATATCTTGATTTACCATTTTCATAGCTCAATATTGCACCTAACATAAATTTATTTTTTGAAAATATATCAGCAGCCTTTCTGAATATTGCTGACCTTTCTTTATAGTTAGTTTTACTCCAAGCCTCTTCTGCTATTCTAGCCTCCTTTATTGCAAGCCTTGCATGCTCTCTAGTTCCTTTCTGGAAATATCCTATAATTGTTCCATCTATTGGGGATTTTTCTGTAAATTTTTGATCTGAAAATACCTCTTTGCCTCCGAGATACATAGAATAAGTTTTTCCAAATATTGTTTTTTTCACATTTTCTACCGCTTCTTCAAACAATCTATCAAATTCATTTTCTTTTCCTGCTTCAAGAAATTTTCTATAAGTAAATTCATTTTCAAAACTCTTTACCATATTTAATCACCTAGTTTAGTATTTAGTTTAATATTTAGTTAATATTAAAATTTTAAGATTATTTTAAACTTCTATTAATTATTATTTTATATTTGTTTTTTATTTTTATTTGCATTCTACAATAATTTAATATTTAATATACTGCATTAATTTTATAGAATATAATTTAGATTAATCTAAATTTACTTTTTACTTAATTTATATACTTCTTTTATGTCTAATATATCCAATCAAATTTATTTATTGGTGTGCTATTTATAAATATACCAAATTTTAATTAATATTCAATTATTATAAATATTTTATTTAATTTGTCGAAAATAAATTATTAGATTAATTTTTAATTATAATTAATAATTAGAGAACTATATATTTATTATAATAATATATTAAATAATTATTAATTTATTATAATACTTTAATAATAAATATAAAAAAATATTTAATATATTATATATCATTATTTTTATATTCTAATTATTGTATTTTTTATTTTATACTCATTTAAAAGTAAAAACGTATATACTTTACGCAATTAGTGCTTTTTATATTAACACGATATGAAACTTCTTGCAAGTATATATTTATTTGATTAAAGCACACTTAAAATAAAAAATAAAAGGAAATATAATGAAAATTAAACTGTAGAACAAAATATGATACGTAAACACAAAACAAAGAAAAAAAGCATTAAACAATATTAAGAAAAAAAAACAAAATAAAAAAATAAAATAAAAGTTATGCTTTCTTTACAGAGTAATAGCTTACGAGCTTCCCATATTTGCCTTTTATTCTTCT
>JBMFUB010000050.1:0-3232 GCA_049966715.1 Candidatus Micrarchaeia archaeon | reverse complement strand
CTTTATTATAAATATCTGGAGCCTGTTGCGCTGCCAGGTTACGCTACAACCCCTTATTTATATCAAATATGTTAAATAATAATTAGAAATATATTAAAGTCTTTTGCTTGTGCACATCTCTAAAATTTTATAATTTTTATATCAAATATTAATATATAAAATGTTTATAATATTTATTTTATATTATAATATTATTTTATATTATACTGTTTAAATATTATATATTTTTATTATATTTTATTTTTTATATATTATTTATTTATCATTTTAATAATATATTATATCAATAATAATATATTATGTTCGTAACTATAATATTCTATTCATTGTTGTATTATGTATAGATTTGCCACAACCATAATTATTTAAACCTAGATTTATAAATTATGATTATTTCAATATCTTCATAATTAGTTTAATTATTTTATAAATTAATATTTATAAAATTAATATGATTGATATTAAAGTAAATTAGAATAAGCTAAAGATTTATTAATATCCTATTTTAAATTATTATTGAATTATAAAAAGATACTATCAAAATATTTATTAATTTATTTAATATTATTAAATTAAGATTTTTTATATTTTAATTTTATTTTTATATAATTTAATTATTTATATAATTTAATTATTTTAACAATTATATATATTAATTTAATAATTAATATTGATAATTATATTTATTCATTAATGTGAATTATTATGCAGTCATTAAGCGATTTACTAATTGAATCACAAATTTTTGCAAATAGAGAAGTACTTTCTCCGCATTACACACCACATACACTTCTTTATAGAGAAAATGAGATAAATAGTATTGAACGTGCTTTAGCGCCATCGCTTAAAGGCGAGCGTGGTAGAAATCTTTTTATATACGGGAGAACGGGAACTGGTAAAACGTCATGTGTAAAATATGTTATAGAAGAGGTAAAGAATTTAGCAAATATTAAAGCAAAAATATCATATGTGAATTGTAGAATATATAATTCAAGATACCGTGTATTAAATAAAATAATAAGTGACCATCTATCAACATACGCAAAACGGGGATATGGTGCTGTTGATTTGTATGAGAAAATAACAAGTTGGGTTGAAGAAGATAATAAAATACTTGTTGTTGTCCTTGATGAAATTGATCTTATAAAAGATTTAGATGATCTTGTTTATACGCTAACTAGAATAAATAGTGATATCAAAGCTGGTGGCGTAACTATAATAGGTGTTTCAAATAAAGTCTCATTTAAAGAGGAATTAGATCCTAGAAGTTTATCTTCTCTTTATGAAACAGAGCTCGTTTTTTCGCCATATTATGCAACGGAATTATATGCAATATTAAAAGATAGAGTTAACCAAGGCTTTAAAAAAGATGTTGTTGATGATGAGGTAATTCATTATGTTGCCGCAATCGCTGCAAAAGAGGGTGGTGATGCAAGGTTTTCATTAAAGGTTTTAACAAAGGCAGGTGAGCTTGCAGAAGAAAGAAAATTACTAAAAGTAACTAAGCCAATAGCAGAGGAAGCTGTTAAAATAATAGGAAATGAGGTTGTTTATGAAGTAATCTCAACGCTGCCCGAGCATCAAAAAATAGTTTTATATGCAATAGCACTCCTTACAAAGAGCGGAGGTACATACAAAAAACTTACTGATGGAAACGATACTTATTTATTTAGTGGTGAAGTTTACAATAGGTACTGCTCTTTATCTGAAGGGACAAAAAGAGATCCAAAAAGTGAAAGATGGTATA
This sequence comes from Candidatus Micrarchaeia archaeon, assembly GCA_049966715.1. Classification (GTDB taxonomy): domain Archaea; phylum Micrarchaeota; class Micrarchaeia; order Micrarchaeales; family Micrarchaeaceae; genus JAJZYD01. Next base: position 1,485 of record JBMFUB010000050.1, on the reverse strand, counting down.
GAAAATACTTATCAGAACTCGAAATGCAGGGCCTTATTGTTTCATTCGAATCTGGAAAAGGTATTAGAGGGCATACAAAACTTATAAAACTACTTTATCCTGCAGACAAAATAAAATTAGTTTTAGAAAAGGAATTATTTGGTGTCGAACATAAAGAGAACAAAACTGAATAATTTAATTGGTGCTTCTTTTGGATTTTTATGATATTGTTTATGATTTTGATTTTGATGATAAACTAATAAGAAAATTAAATTTTAAAAAAGTCTTTATTTTAGGAAAAGACATAACCTTTTCAAATAGTAGAAGCGATAGTAGAAAGGATATTGGAATAAGTAGTGATATTAAAACATTGGAATATTTTATACAAAATCGATTCAATGCTGTTTTGATTGATGATTATACTATAAATAAAAAAATTATTGCTGAAATAAAAGAAAAAAATATTATACTTTGTTTTTCACTTAGCTCTATAATGAATGTTTATGGCTTTGAGCGGTCAAAAATAATATATAAAATGTCAAAGCTTTTCGATTATGCTAAATCAAAGAGAATAAATCTCTGTTTTGCTAGTTTTGCTCAGAAACCCTCACATCTTGCCTCAGTAATGCAGCTTATAGAGCTTGCAAAACTAATAGGTGCTGATGAACGTTATTTGCGTTACTGTTTATCTGAAACATTAAAGAATTTAGTTGATGCTCATGAAAAATAAAATACGCTATGTTTTAGTTGAATCAACATTTGACATTGTCAATGAATCTTTATTTTGGCGCTCTTTAAGCAGAGAGCTTATTAGATGTATAGGTGAGCTTAATTATCATAAAGTTAATCCAAAGCTTATGGGTTTAATAAATAGCAAAAATTTTGTTGTTAGGGCTGAGCTAAAAGGTATAAATATGCTTATCCTTTCTCTTGCATTAATAAAAAATATTGATAATAAAGAGGTTGCATTTTATACTTTAAAAACCTCTGGAACATTAAAAGCATTAATGAAAGCGACGAAACAAAAAGCAGATTGATAAAATTTGATTAAATTACAATTAACATTTAAATATCTAATTTGTATTAAGTTAATAAAAACCATTAACCATTAGACATAATTGCAGATGATAATTATTTTAATTTTCAATTTTAACATAGTGAGAGGGAAATCCCACGCTCTTTAGAGGTGGGATGAAAGCGAACCGCTGCTACGGCTATTGCAGGTATGTATCAAAAGACATATAAGTGTATTTTAGTAAAAGTTATAGAACAAGGGAGTGTAATGGAAGTGACAAGAGCCTACAAATTCAGGATATATCCAGATGCAAAAAAGCAGAGGGAAATAGGCGAAAGGCTAGTACTCAAAAGAGCGAAACTTTTAGAAAAAGTTTCATCAAAAGCTACCCTCGGGCAGAGGGAAAGTCACGCTCAGGGAGAGAGTGTAAGACCTCAACAGGAGGCAGTTCTCGAGGAACTGAGAACCGATAAAACACATCCTTTGCATGA
>JBMFUB010000049.1:0-3456 GCA_049966715.1 Candidatus Micrarchaeia archaeon | reverse complement strand
CTATAGAAGCTAATGAAGCAGTCATAGAAATGAGCGAATATTTCTTTACCCTCTCTTTATCATCTTTATAATTGTTTGCTATATATGCATTGCTTCCTGGAGAAAATGCACCTCTCATTCCACCTGCGCCAGAGCTCAACCCACCTATTATCATTCCTATTATTATAAAAATTGTTGAAGTTGATAATGCTATTATCAATGCACCTATAAAAGTTATCAATTCTACTATCAAAAGCTCAAATTTATAGCCTTTCCTATCTCCTATTATACCAAATATCAATGAGATAAATACCATAAAGAGCATTGCAGATGCCGCTACTAATCCTATATTTATTATGCTTATATGCAAAGCTACTAGATAGAGAGAGAATGCAAGGCTCATATAAATTAGTGCAATACTTCTAAAGATTCTAGAATAAAGCAGATATCTAAATGATGTTTTCAAGTCTGTACTCAAAAATACACCTTTTTGCATTGATGTTGATTATATATTTTTATCATATCTTTTTATATATTATATTATTTACAAGATTATATAATATCAATTGCACAAAAAAGATAATTATTTATAAATATAAACTAATAATAAATTTAAACATTAAATAGAAAGTTTTTTGAAATTAAAAAATAAAATAAGATCTTTGCAGCGTTCTTTCTTCATCTGCAAAGCTTATGAATTTTATTTATTTATTTTTTATAAATTAAATCTTTCTTACTTTTTTTGCATGCGGACCGCGCGCGCCAGATTCAATTTCAAATTCTACATTATCGCCAACTGAAAGCGTTGCACCGCCTTCTACTTCACTGCTGTGCACATATATATCTTTACCATCTTCTCCAGTTATAAATCCAAACCCTCTTGCAGAGTTGAACATTTTTACTTTTCCTTTCATTATATCACTTATATAAATATATTTAGAAGGTATAATTTATAGAACTATTCTTTTACCCTTTTTGTAATGCTAGAAATTTTTTATTTAATTTAATATATTAAATGTAATTTTTAATAATACCTTAATATTTAGTTTTTTGATGAAATATCCTTTTTGCCCTAATAAACAGTAACTTCATATGTATATTCTTTGTTTTTATATTTTGGTATCTTAAAAAGACATGGCGTATATAAGCACAGGAAAATAAAGCTTTAGTGATTAAATTTTCATTCTCTTATATAATCCATCAGAAGTTGATTATAGTATAATTATAGTATATATAGTGCATAAATAGTTTATAAATAGATAAATTTAGGAAATTTTATTATACTTATAATATATTTATAAATAATATGTAAGTATTATAAAAAAATATATTAAATATATTTATATATTTATTAAGGATAATTTAATAAGTAATCATTTATTTTGGATTTAATTTCGGCAATTAATCCAAATTTCATTATTTTGAATTTGTTTTTTATATATTCATCCCTTTTTTTAATTAAATCCTCTTTATTTTTTGCTGTAAAGATAATATTATCCCTATTATTATATAAATATTCAAATAAATTAAAATCAGGATCATCTGATATTTCCTTTTTTATGAACTCGGCGAGACGGACATATTTATCTTTATATATTCTATATAAAAGATATTCGCGCAAATCATTATATGTAAATGTTTTCATAATATCACTTATATTTCAGATATAATTTCCTTATCTTTTGTTTCTATTATTTCTTTTATTGTTAATAAAATTATTTGATCATATTTGTGTGGTGTAAATTTTATAGCGGTTTCAAACGCTTTTCTTTTCATATCTGTCAAATCATTACTAATCATAAGCATAATTTTCTCTGCTAAATCAATATAATTATTTGATTCAAAAAGCATGCCATTTTCTTTATCCTTTATTAAAGAACTTGTCACTTTTGAGAACATAACAGTTTTTCTATCAAATGAACGAATATATGGATCTGAATATTTGTTAAATTTACGATCCATTAAAACAGGAACACCATTGGCCATACTATTTATAATTATTTTGTCAGAGTCCCCTTCTTTTGGAACTATTATTGAAAATCGGTGTTCTCTAATATATTCTGGTAGTTTATCATAAGGCATTATTGGGATGAACCTAAAGTATTCTTCAATATGTTTTCTTTTTATGTTGTTAATGAATTTGTCTAAATCATCTCCGTTCCTTGTAACGTCTATTAAGAGATTGTTCTTTTCAAGGAATTTTGTTTTTGTTATATATTTAACAGCATCAATTAACAAATCTAATGAATTTTGTTTGTAGTTTACCCTGCTTATAAATAAGATAGCTTTTTTATTATCATCCAAAAGTAAGTTAGCATCTTTAATGAAATTATTCTCGTTTATATATGGTTGTAGATATTCAATATTTATATTATAAATTTTTTTCAATTCATTTATACCTATTTTATCATCCATAAAGTATGTTTGTAAATAAGGGAATAATTTTTTAGTTTTATTAATTATACTTTTTGTTTTGAAGTCAAATAATTTTGGTTTTTTAATAAAAAATTGAGAAAAATTATATCTATCTAAAATAATTACTTTTGGATTATTTTTTGTGATTTTTATATATTTTAAAATATAGCTAGAATTTTGTGGTGACATTGATATAATTATATTATATCTTCTATTCAACATTGTTTTAAAATCTATAGAATGAATATGTCTTGGTTTATCATAATATATACTTTTGAATAAATCTACTTGATAATTATTATTTATTAATAAATCATAGATATGAAATGCTTCATTATAATTATCGCCGCCCGGAAAATATTTAGCTATATCAATTATTAAGATTCGCATATTAATCATTTATATTAATCGGTTGAACTTTTAAATACTTTTTGCAATAATTAGGTTATTGAGCTTTTAAATATCTGCAGTTATCGTTAACTACTTTTTTTAAGAATACATACTTACAAAAATCTAACTAAACAAGATATAAAGAGATAGACATTGTTTAAAAACTATGAGTTTATGGACAACTTACAGAAATTTGAACAGATTTTGAGTCTTTGAACAAAGCTCATCAAAGCAGCTTTGTTGATTTAATCTAACTTTATTAACATTTTTAAGGCTCTGTCAACAAAATTTGACTTTTTTAATAAAGCCTATAAAAAATATAAATTTATAAATCATTTGTTTTAGATTATCATTTTTGATAATTAACACTAAATGAAATAAAAAAATTGAAATAATTGTATCAAAACAAAAAGAAAAAATCATTTTCAAGATCTTAATGCAATAATAAAATTAATGGAACCAGCTTTTTAGAAGTTGTAAGAATATCTAGAAATGCAGCGATCATGAGTCTTCAAACCAAGTAGGTACAAGCCGAAAGAAACCCCACAAATTTATTCGTAGACGGATGCCATCATAACATATAATAAAAAAAGTACATTGAAAACTATTTGTTAGTTAATATTGATTTGATTTAGAACAAAATCTTTAACCTCCTTTAATTCAGGCAGGATT
>JBMFUB010000048.1:0-3523 GCA_049966715.1 Candidatus Micrarchaeia archaeon | reverse complement strand
TACGTGCACTTGTGCTTCCCATCCCATCAGTTTCGCTTCTTTTTGTTGTGAGAGATTCTATTTCATCAATAAAAATAATTGAAGGTGTATTTTTTCTTGCTTGCTCAAATAGTGCGTGTATATTTTTATTGCTGCTCCCTAAATATTTACTTAAAATTTCATTCGAATTTAGAATAATAAGATTTGCTTTTGTTTCTCCTGCTATGATTTTTGCTAAATAGGTTTTGCCCGTTCCTGGCGGACCATAAAAAATAACAGCTTCTCCAATTTTTTTATTATGTTTTTTATAAATATCAGGATACATTATTGCATTTATAATAGTATTTATTAAAAAGTTTTTGATATGATTTGAAATAATTGCATTCTTAAAATTTAGATTTGGCTTAAGTATTTGGAATTGCTTAACTTCTCCATCTTCCGTCATTATAGTTTTGCTATATGATGGCTTCTGCTGTGCTGGAGCTTCGTGTTTTTCTGGCTGGCGGTGTGGTGTTATAAGTTTATTGAGTTTAGAGCCATATTTTTTTAAAAAAATAGGTGGGGCGGTATGTATAAGCTCCATAACTTTTTTATTTTGATGTAAATAAAAAAGACATAATATTTTATCATATAGTGCATCTAAAGAATTTGTTTGATTGATAATTTCATCTAATACACTGATCGCTTCTTCATACCTTTTTGCTGTAAAAAGCTCACGAGCTTTGCCCCACAAATTATCTTCAGCCACTAATTTCCACCTTCTTGCTCTTTTATTTTATTATTCATTTCTTCTATTTTTTTAAGTGTATATTCCCTCTCTTCTTTCAACATTGTCATTGTGAGTGGTGAAGGTGTTTTTGATAACAAATCATCAATTAATCTTATTTTTTCTTTTCCTAATTCTATTGCTCCTTTATAATTTCCTTTCTTTTCTTCCTTTGTTGCTTTGTTTGAAAGTGATTTCATTTTTCTGATTATTTTTTCTGTTATTAATAAATCGCTGAAGCCCTTGCGTGTGCCTTCTCCAAAGACATGTTCCTTCGCAATCATTTTTCCTAATTTAATTACTTCTTTCCAATCAACATTATCGAAGGCTTCCTCTGCTTTTTTGTATTGCTCCTCGCTAATGTTTTCTGGAATATCCTTTTTCTCATTTTCCTTTGTCTCATTTTTATTTACATTATTATTTTCTTCCATTATATCACTTTTTTATTTATTATCATTAGTTTGCCCGCTTTGCCATTTTAAATATTCTTCCATTGCAATATATTTCTTTACCTCATTTTCGATATCATTTAGCAATAAAGGAGGTAATTTATACTGCTGTCTGAGCACATAAACTAAATTATCATCGGTTACTATTCCTTTATTATAATCATCTACTATTTTTTTTACTATGGTTGCTTTTGTTTCTTTTATTTTTTCTTCATTTTCTTGTATATCTACACTTTGTGCCTTCAGTTTTTCATTCTCATATTTTTCAAATATACTCTTTTTAATAATTGGAACTCTGAATTGTACAATATAATTAGGATTGCGAAGCAATGCGTTCCTTGCTATATTAGGTGTATCAGCTTTGATAATTTTATCCACATACCAGGGATCAGCAGGTGTTACTGTTCTGTCTTTGGCATATAGAATTCCCCACTCTAAACTTGGTTTATGAATCCAATAATCTGCAATTTCCAATAACATTTTTGCCGCCCTATTTATTGTGACAAAGTTAAGAATCAAATAATGTCCTCTATTTCTTACTGCTGTTAATGTTGACATTAATGCTTTAACTTTGCTTTCTTGTGCCTTTAAATTAAGTGCTGCAAAATATCCTTCATCAACAATTATATTTAAGTTTGTTTCTGTTTTTAATCTTTTTTCAAGCCCAAATACATCAGTATAATAAATATTTGTTTTATCTTTAAAATTTACTTTTATATTATCGAGCTTGCTCTTTCTCATCAACAAACTTATTGCTGCTCTTGTTTTACCATTACCTCTGCTTCCAGTAATTACAATAATTGCATCTCTATGATATTTTTTAATTGCTAAATTTTGAAATTCAACTATTTTTTGGATCTTTTTTTTTTAGAATCTGTAAATATATCATCTACTTCTTTGGTATATGGGATTTGATTTTGGGCGGCAAGTTTTTCATACCATTTTGCTACAGGATTTTGTGGTCTGATAAAATTTAAATCTCCCTTTCCTAAGCGCCATAAAATTTTAGTTTCCAAATCCACAAAAATTGAACGCATTGTCAAACTATCAACATCATAATCTACAATTTCTTGAATAATATCATCCATCTCTTTAAGAAACGGATGTTCAGGTGGATAATATTTTGCAAAAAAAGCCCTTGCGTGTTCTAAAGAATCGATGCATTTATTTTTCTTTTCTACATATATATTTTCATTTAAATCGTCTGGTAAATATAAGAATTTTGCAGTTTCCAAAAGAGATAATTCTACTGACTTCTCTTCATCCACATCTGCATTCCAGACTGGATAGAAACTTCCAGTATCATTTTTTCCCTCCATTCACATCACATTCTATTTAATGTTTTAAAGTTGCAGTTACATTCACTAATTGTTTCATCACGCCTACAAGATTTGTTATTTGTGTTCCAGTTTGGTTTAACACCATAACCATGATTAAAATTAATATAGCTAACAATGCAATTCCTACAATCATTGCCCCTGTTATAGGTGTTTGTGGTTGTGCATTCTTAATATAATTACTTATACCTACTTGTAATTGTTTTAAACGTGAAATTCTTTTCTCCGTTGCCCTCGTTAAATCTTCTATTTCTTTTTTAATCTTTTCATCATTCGTAACAAAAGGAACTTGTGTTAATTTTGTTGTATACATATCATGGACTTTTGCTATAATTTCATTAATATTTTCTTTAGTAATAGTATCATTTTTTTTGAGATCATTCAGCGATTTTAATAAATTATTATATATTTCACTATCATCATAAAAATTTAATCCAATAGTATAAGGAAGTTGCAGATTTTCTTCGAGTGTATAAATTGTATCCCATCCGCCTGTTTCATTTGAAATTGCAATTGCTTCGTTAAATGCTACACCCTTATCCTCTTCTTCAATTTGAGTATTCATTGGTTTGTGTGATAATAATGCAAAAATAGGTGCAAAAGCTTCCCCAATTCTGGCAAAAAATCCTTGTTTAGGTTTGGTACTAGGAAAAATAGCTCGTGTTTCTTCGACATTCCTTTCTGGATCATAAAATCTTTTGACCGTAAAAGGAAGTTCTGCTACTCTTTTTGAATGTTTAAGTGATAAAATAATTGCTCGATTCCTAATGGGTGTGTTTGCTAATGTATTTTTTGTTGTGTTATTGTCTTTCTTTTGTTTTAACCAAAATATAAATCCGCCGATAAATATAACAGCCAAAATATAAGGTAAATATTGTAATACACTGAAGCTACTCAAAGCACTGCCCTCTATACTTCCTATTGAAATTATAGAACTATTCATAATATCACACAAATATAATTATTTTTTATTGTTAAATAAAGATGCAAAA
>JBMFUB010000047.1:0-3562 GCA_049966715.1 Candidatus Micrarchaeia archaeon | reverse complement strand
ATATCTATATCATATCTATATCATATCTATATCATATCTATATCATATCTATATCATATCTATATCCTATCTATCATATATTCTACTATTCAATTGTTAATTATTGTTATTTATTTGTTATTTTTTATATTATATTTCTATATTATATTTCTATACTATGATTTTATATTTTTATTAATTTATTTATTTTTTCGTCTATTCTAATCTAAATATACTTTGATTAAATCAATTATTCTTTTATTTTGTTAAAACTATAACTGCGATACCTTTTTATCTTTTTGTTGCAATAATATTAGCATTACTTAAATTGAAAAGGGTAATCATATGGTAGAGAAACTAAGTCCTGATGATGAAGAAATTTTACGTTTTATTGAGAGTGCTAGGCCTAAAGTATATGTTATAGGTACGGGAGGTAGTGGTAGTAATACAATCACTAGGTTATCAAGTATTGGAGTTCAAGGTGCAACGCTTATTGCAATGAATACAGATGCACCACACCTTGTAAAAGTAAAAGCTGAAAGAAAGCTTTTGCTTGGCAAGAAAGTTACAAAAGGGCTTGGTGCAGGTAGCGATTTAAGGATGGGTGAAGAAGCAGCACTTGAGAGTAAGGATGAAATAAAACATCTTATAAGCGATGCTCATTTGGTCTTCATAACATGTGGGCTTGGTGGAGGAACTGGCACGGGCTCAATAAGCACAATCGCACAACAGGCTAAAGATGTTGGTGCGCTTACAGTAGCGATTGTTACATTACCATTCTCAAGCGAGGGAAAGCTCAGGATGAAGAATGCGCTTGAAGGTCTCTCAAAATTGAAAAAAGTTGTCGATACTACAATTATAATACACAATGATAAGCTTCTTGCTGTGGCGCCAGACCTTCCGCTCAACATGGCTTTTAGGGTTTCTGATGAAGTGCTAGCCAGTGCAACAAAAGGTATTGTAGAGATGGTGACAAAGCCAGGCATGGTAAATATTGATTTCGCGGATTTAAGGAGCGTGCTTAAAGATGCGGGCTATGCGGTCATAGGCTCTGGTGAAGGTGTTGCAACACAGAATGGAACAAGCAGAGCGATAGTTGCGCTCGAAAATGCGATAAAGAGCCCAATGCTGGATGCAAATCTAAGTACAGCTAAAAAGGCGCTTGTTAATATCATCGGCGGCGAAAGCCTAACATTAAGAGAGGCAGAATCTGTATTTCAGGAAGTATCAAGCAGGATAAGCAAAGATGCGCTATTAAAATGGGGTGCAAGGATTGATCCAGATATGCAAAAGGATTCGCTTAAAGTTATGCTTGTAGTGAGCGGCGTTGAATTTGCAGAGTATAGCGAAGACAACATAAGAAAAAGAATTGATGAAATATCTGAGCTGGATTTGGATCAGGTATTTAGTGAAGAACAAAATAAATAATTATTTTTTTAGTGCTGTTTAAAAAAATAAATATAAATATTTTATATCAATATTGCTGTTTAAAATTTTATCTATTATATTTTCATATTCTTTTTTATCTTTTATATTATTTATAGTAATTTGATTTAATTCTATTTTGAATACACTATCATATTCTATTAAAGTTGAGGTTAATTTATAATCTGGAGATATACTTCTTATAACCTTCTTTATATCACTATCTACTTTTTCATATTCTGTAATATTTGCTTGTGTACTTATATTTATTTTTGAATCAACTATTGAATAATTCTCATCTAAATATACGCCGATTGCTACAGTCGTATTTTTTAATTTATTTTCTTCTGTTTTTTCATTCAGCTCCATACTTATTTCAATGGGCTCTCCATTTTTTAAACCTTCAATATAATTTTTTACTTCTTCGTCATTACTTTTAAATACGTTATTAATTGTTTCCACAATACTTATTTTTTTATTAGCGCTTTTTTCCATATATTCACTTTTATAATTATAATAATTATAATATATTTATAGTTAAATTAATTAAAGTGTTTTAAATCTTAATTTAATCATTATCTCTTATTTTATTATATCTTTTATTTCTATTGTCTATCTAATATAATTTATATATCGTCTATTTAATCTTCTTTTGTTATTTTTACATAATTGAAATATTTTAGATTGTTTAAAAATTCATTTAATATATAATTAGATTTATCTTGTATTTCTTTATCACTTTCATAATTGCTCTTATCTAAGGTGATTTTTAAAGTACTTTCGTCGCTTGCCTGTATTATTCTATGTGCATCATATTTTTTAAATAAATTCTTAATAAACCTTTCTATTTCACTCCTTTTCATATAAGATTCAATTCTGCATTGAATTTCGAAAGAAACTTCATCATTTTTTATATTTACATATAGGAGAAGCTCCCAATTTTTATCAATATCTTTAACCTCTTTTAAATTATCAATATTAACTATATTCATACTGGCGTTATCTTCAGAATTATTTTGTGGTATTTGTAAAATGGCGCTTGAGCTTTCATTCAATAGCTTTTTTAATTCCACTATTTGATTTTTATTTACTAGTTTTTTGGTACTCATCAAACCACTTATATTTTAATATTATTCTATTAATATTGCTCAATTTAAATATTTATACTTATCTTAAAATACTTTTATCCTTTTAATTATAAAAAAATAAAAATAAATTAATAAATGAGGATATTGAATGCAATAAACACATAAAATGAACAAAATATAAAATAAAAAACATAATAAAAAATAAGGAAGAGTCTGTTTAAACTAATTTAAAATGCGGGAATAAAATCAAATCCTTCATCATATACTTTTTATGCATTGAGTATTGATTTAGGGACTTCAACCGTTTTTATTTCTCTATCTGGAAATACTGTTCCTGGCGGTACTATTCTCACCTTTACCCCGATAGCGCCATATTTTGGATATGCAGTAGTATGTGCTTCTTTTACCAGCTCAACAACATTACCTGCTTTTGGTATATAGCCAACACTCTTTTTTATTGACTTGGCTTTAGCGCCTTTTGCAGCAAGCTTGCCTCCAGCTATTATCTCAGCGCCCAACGCGCCATTCTCCATTATGACTCTTAATGTGCTTTGTATTATCTTCCTGGCATTGAGCCCACGCTCCAGTTTTTCTGCGATGTCTCTAGCTACAATCATTGGCTCAAGCATTTTATTTTCAACCTGCATTATATTTATTTGTGGGTTGTCAACTTTATATGTTCTTTGTATTGTTTCAGTAAGCTTGTTTATTGTGTTTCCAGATCTGCCTATCGCCCTTCCGGGATTAAGCACATAAACTGTTATTCTTGTTAAGATAGGGGTTTTTTGTATTTCCACTCTTGAAAAACCCGCTTTCATAAGCTCCTTTTCAAGATATTTTGATATCTTTGTTTTAATTATAGCATTTTCAATAAATTTTCTTTCTATAGTCATCAATTCACCGATTTAGTTTCAGAAATTTTAGGTTTTGATTCCTTCATAGGAACATTATCTTTATTATTTTCAACCTTTGCAATAGCAGATTTTTCATTTTCTATTTTTTCTATTTTGTTTTGCTCCTCCTTCTTCTCAATTGCATTTTGTGTTTTTTCTTCTACCTTTTCAATGATC
>JBMFUB010000046.1:0-3938 GCA_049966715.1 Candidatus Micrarchaeia archaeon | reverse complement strand
TGAATATAAACTTATATAAATTTATTTAAATAATTTAATAGAAAGATATTCTCTATAATTATTTAAATTTAAAATACTCTAAGGGGTTGTAGCGTAACCTGGCAGCGCAACAGGCTCCAGATATTTATAATAAAGTTGAGCTATATAGGCGATGATGAGAATCTGGAATTTTAATTAAAATATGAAGTTACCTGTTGATCCGGGTTCAAATCCCGGCAACCCCAAATTTTATTAAAATGCATTATTCTTTTATAAAAAATTTTAAATAAAAAAGTATTGCAATAATTGTTTTTTCATCTTTTATGTTGCCAGATTTTATCATTTGTAACGCTTTATTAATAGTAACAAATTTTATATTTATAATTTCATCTTGATCTAAATTTTGCTTTCCTTTTACAAGATCTTTTGCAATATAAACATAGGTTTTCATTTTTGATATTCCAGGCATTGAGTAAAAAGTTAATAATTTATTAATTCTTTTTGCAATATATCCGGTTTCTTCTTCTAATTCTCTTATAACAGCATATTTTTTATTTTCACCATTTTTAATATGTCCTGCAGGAATTTCATAAATATATTTTCCAAGAGCTGGCCTATATTGCCATTCCATTATTATTTTATTATTTAAAATGGGTAATATTACAACTGCATCATTTTCTATTACTTCAGCAATTTCAACCATTTTATTTTTTACTTTCTTATTTTCAACTGCAAATTCTAAAAAATCATTTTTATAGAATACTTTTTTCAAAATAACACCAATATACAAACACAAAAATTATTTTTATAGTATACATTAATTTTTTGTTTCAAAATAACAAAATATTTTATTCTTCTTCTAAACTTTCAACATCAATATTATTACCATGAAATAATATTTGACTTGCAGCGCTTTCTATTTGTATTCTAGCAACATCTTGTTTCTTTCTAAAGCCCGCAATTACAGATTCAGCAAATTTGAGTTCTCTTGTTGAATCATATATTGCTTCCATAATTTTTAGAAGTTTTTTTGCATCTGCAATTTTATTTTTCATGAGTAATCCGACAATTTCTCTCTTAAGTTCACCAACAACATCCATAAGCCCAAGTAAATAAGATTCTTCATTTATTTTTAAATTTTCCATTTTTGGAATTTTACCAGTTTTTTTAATATTTAAAAATATATATGCTTCAGCATATTCTTGAAAAGCTTGAATTGTATGATACTTAAAATTATCATCAAATCTCCTTAATTTAAAAATATTTTTACTAATTTTATTTATTAATATTGACGCATTATTTATGTCATTATTGTGGATCATCGTTATTGCATGTCCTGAATCTCTTATTATATTTCTAGATAAAAACATTATTTTATCTAATGAATCTTGCTTATTTTCCAAATATTTTGTTATACTATCAATATCTTTATATAATTCATTAAAATTACTATTCTCTTTTTTATTTACCATTAAAAAACCCTTTTATTTATTTTATTTTCTCTTTTGTATATTATTAAATTTTATTTTTAACTCTTGCAAATAGCATAATCTCTTTCCTATTGTGTGGAAGTTTTTTTATTTCTATATCATCATAACAATCTAATAAAATATTTTTTACATTAACTATATATTTAGTAATTCTTTCATCAATGAGTTTAATAGTCATAAGAAGAATACCCTCTTTATTGAGCAATGAACTAAGCTTACAAGCTTCTTCAGCACTTTTTTCAGGCTTAATATTCATATCTATTAAAAGCAAATCGACCTTAATATTAAGTTTTTTAATATCTATATTTTCAATATTTTTTTTAATATGGCATAAATCAAAATTTAAAGAAGAAAAATCATAAGAATTATAAATGGTTTCAATTGGAAATATTTTTGCATGTGATTTTGTATAATTGTCAAAATAAGATTCGGAATCTGAAAATATTATAAAATTTTTAGAAGTGGAATTTAAAAGCGCTTTATAATTAAGCAACGCATTATCTAATGCAATAACCTTAGAATTTTTTGATAACATAACTAAACTCCAACCACCTGGAGCAGCGCCAATATCTAAAACCACTTTTGGATTGTTGACATTAAAAAATTTAATAGCTTCCTCAAGCTTAAATTGCGCTCTGCTTATTATACTTTTTTTAGAAAATCTGAATTGATTTGCATTTATAGCATTTTCAGAACTTAATGAACCTATGAAAACCCCAAGTTTTGAAAGAAAAATATAAACATAAAAATTTGGATTCTTTAAATCCACATTATAGCCTTCTTTTTCAAGCGCAGTTCCAATTTTTACTTCTATATCTTTTGCACTGTTTTTATTATGTATATTTAAATTTATAACCTCAAGCTTAAAGCTCTTATTTTTATTTATCTGCTTTTTTAAAGCATTGATAATTTTTTCATAATCATCAAAATCAAAATTCAGTTCTTCAACAGGTATAAGACCTTCGATAAAAGAGAATTTTTTACTTCTAGGTATATTCATACCACTTTCTAGCAAAAAGAATCTATTAGTCAACTTTTTAAATGAGTTATCTTCTTTGCTTATATTATCTAATTCCGCTTTGCCAAGATCAAAGAATTTTTCATCAAGAATAATTATATATTTCATTTATATACCTCTTAATTATAATTTAAATATTTATAAGATAAAAGAATATAATAAATAATAAATATAATAGAAAATATTATTTTTATAAATATTATTTATATTATCAACATATTATTAGCAATATTAAATAATATTAGGTATATAAGTTTATATATAAATAGCCTCTGGCCGCTGTAAATTTATATAAATGGACTCTGCGGGAATCGAACCCGCAACCTTCCGCTTGCAAAGCGGACGCTCTACCATTGAGCCAAGAGCCCTTTAAAAAAGAAGCTCGAGCTGTAGATAAGTGAAAATAATAAATAAAATATAAAAGAAAAATATAAATATATAGCAGATTTATACAACAATATAACTATTTCCTTTACAAATTGATTCAGTTGCATCATTGACATTTTGCCATTATTATTTTGTATGATTGAATTGATTTTTCAAGAAGCTTGTTATAGAACTATTAAGCAAGACCACACCTTTCATTTATTTCTTTCTCTTTTTTAGTATTTGGGTATATTCTGAATATATAAGCTCTTGTTACTTCCATTACATTACTTTTACTTATATATATAATTGTATAGTATATGTAAAAATATATTTATATATTTATCTGTTATATTTCATGCAACGGTTCGCTTTCATCACATATCTAAAGAGTGCGGGATTTCCCACTAACGTTGTTAATAATCCCAATATAATATTATCAGTATATAATAAAAATTAATGATGAAACAACTATTGATTAATAATATTTTAATATATTTTATATCTTAATCTATAAATTTTATATTTATTATTTTTAATATTTATTATAATTAATTATTTTAATTTTTATTATCACATTTATTTTTTATCTTATCTTTTTTTATTTGCATTTTTATATTTATGCATATTATTATATAATTGTACAAATTTTAACTTAAAGTAAATATAAAAATAAGAAATATTTAAAAACATTTTTATTAGTCTTAATTAAATAATATAAATTAAAGATAAGCAAAACGCAGCAAAAATATAAAAATTTATATAAAATTTGAGGTGCATTTATGGATCCAAAAAATGATAAAAATGAATTATTAAAATATTATGATAGAACTCCAGTGGAATTAGAGAAGATGCCTGTTCTAGGCAAGACAAAGACTGTATGCCCTGAGTGCAAGCTTATAATAGATGGAATTATATACAAAGATGAAGAGAATGTGATGATTAGGAAAACATGCCCTGAGCATGG
The DNA here is from genome assembly GCA_049966715.1 of Candidatus Micrarchaeia archaeon. Classification (GTDB taxonomy): domain Archaea; phylum Micrarchaeota; class Micrarchaeia; order Micrarchaeales; family Micrarchaeaceae; genus JAJZYD01. The sequence continues at coordinate 118 of JBMFUB010000046.1, read as the reverse complement.
CACATTCATAGAAAAATACTGGGAGGATTATGAGTTCTATGACAAGATGCAGAAGTATGCTTATAATGGCAGGGGATTAGACAATCCGAACTATCAAACAACTGGAGAGAACTGCCCT
>JBMFUB010000045.1:0-3991 GCA_049966715.1 Candidatus Micrarchaeia archaeon | reverse complement strand
GTGTAATTGCTTTACTCAACGGTAATTTCTCCTCAAAATTATCATCGTCGGCAATAGGAAAGTAGCCCGATTGGTTTGTAACTATTTCTCTTTTTTCGCCATTAATTTTTCTTACCTCAATAACTTTTCTCGTTTGGAATTTTCTATTTGTTAATTGCTCAATAATACCTTCTTTAAAACTTGAGATATCAAAGAAGCTTTGAAAGATATCATTATTTTCTTTCGTGGAAGAAACAGGGATGTTGAGTGATACATTACTTTTAGAGTTATTAGACATTTGAGAATTAGTATTCGGAAAATTTTGATTTTCATTCATTGCAACACTTTTTATAAATTTTCCTTATATTTTTATGTAATAGAAAGGTTTATAAATCTTTCTAATCTAATATATAATGAATAGATAATAATACAATATATTTTTCAATATTTATCGGCGGAAAAAATTAATATCTATATAAAATAAATATTAGTTTCGTCGATAAATTTTTATTTTAAGACCTCTTTAAATAACTTTAAAAAGAGGATTAGCATTTTATCGGCGGTAAAAAGAAAAATAGGGGGGTAAATGGAAGAAAATAATATAAATTTAAATGAAAATATAAAAAATAATAAAGAAATAAATAATTTTTCAACAGAAAATAAAGTTATCTATGATGTTTTTATATATGCAAGAGTAAGTACAATTTATATACGCCAAGATCCTGAGCATCAACTACACCCTCTTCATCTCTGGGCTGAACGGATGCATTATAGTTATCTTGATTTTGTGGATTATGAAAGTGGGAGAACAGTTGAAAAAAGAACTCAATTTAAAAAAATGTTTAAAATGTTGGATCAAACAAAAGGTATTGCTATAATTGATAAAGATAGATTTTCAAGAGATGTCAATCTTGAGGAAGGAATGCATTACGCAAATCTTTTGAGAAAAGCTAACAAATTTATATATATTGGTAATGATAATAGGATTCTTGATCAAAATACACCTCAAGATGAATGGATTACATATTTACAATTATCCTTTTTGTTTGCTTCATTGGAATCTATTAAAATAGGTGAAAGAGTAAAGAGAGCCTACGAAAACATGAAAGCCAAAGCGGAAGCACAAGGTAAAAAGCTAAATTGGGGGCGTAAGTCCTTAACAATGAAAACTATAAAAAAGGATGAAAATAATAATCCTATTATACGCCCAGATGGAAGCTATGAATATATTTATGTTCCTTTGCCTGTAGATAAAATAAAAAGCTTACAAAAGAAAGGATACTCAATTAGGCAGATTGCAGAAGAAATTGGATGTTCTATTTATCCAGTTTGGAAAGTAATAAACAATAAATATGAAGAACAAATAAAAAAAGAGGAAGAATATTTAAAAAATAAAAAAGAAGAAACAGAAAAAGATAAAAGATGGCATGATAGATATGGACCTTATTAATAATATAAATAATATAAATTCAACTTTAAATAACGGAGAAGTGAGCTCAAATAAGCCACCTTTTTCGCAAAATATATCAAAAGAAATAGATACTTTAGAATCTAAAAGAAGAGGACCAAAATCTTTTCATAAATTTAAAGTTGAAACTCAAACTTCAATTGCACATGCCCTTTATAATTGGGCAAACAAACAATATAGTGAACATCATAATCCTGTTAAGATTTTAGTTTATTATTTTGCATGTGGAATAAATAAACATTATCATCCTTCATTTCAATTGGATTATCAGGGTAAGAGCAAATACTCTTATATTATTATAAATAATCATAAAGTACCTATTTTTGATGAGCATGAGGAATGGCTTTATAAACAAATATTTAAAGGTTGGTCAGTTTGGGAATATACCCCTTTAACAGGATATTATTCAGATGTTGGTTATATACAAGTATTTCTTAAGAAGCATCCAATTGAATTTATAAAAATAAATACAAATTGGTCTATAACTGCTTTACGCAACTTACGTTTGTGGGCGCTTATTCATGATTATAAGGTTTCTCATGAACTTATATCAGCATGGTATCCTCATATTAAAGAGTATTGGTTTCCAGTAGATGAGGAGAGAATTAATGAATTATCAAAGTCTATACTTTCGCAGAAATTGCAATTTTAGAACATTAAAGTTTTGCTTTTGCGTATGCCTTTTTGCGAAACTTCAACCAAATCACTGCTTCTCAGGTTTTTACCGAAAATAAGAAAGGCTTCTAGCAACTCTGAATTAGTAATTCCTAATCTTTTAGCCATATTTTGGAATTGGATTGCTATTTCAGGTTCAATACTTATTTTAGACCATTTTTTTTGTATTTTTTCAACCATTTTTATCACCACTCAAGATAACCAATAAGCTACAATCATACTTATAGCCCATATCGAGATCGTTAGCATTGCAACTGATGGTGCTAGCAAACCAAACATAATAAATAGAAATGATAGAAACATACCTATTAATGTACCTGTTGCAAATCTATGGATACTTCTTTCTTGTTCATTTGTTAATATTAATATACTAATATAAAGTACCATGAAGAAATAATCGATTAGAGGAGGATTTCCACATTTAACACTATTAAGCATATTTGACCAGGGTGTTCCATTCGAATAAATTGTATAATTATTTACCCAACTTCCATTAACTATTGGTGGTGGGCATGTAACATTTTGTGCTGGAGCTATACTCACAAAAAATATTAACATTAATATACTTAATATATATTTTATTTTCATTTTATCTCACCACGCAGGCATCTTCATCCACATTTGCACTGCCCATAATAATATAAATAATATAAGATCATCAATCAAATATCCAACAATACTCATATATTGTATTCCGCTATTTGGCAAGAATCCTATCATTTCCCCAAAAAATACATTTAATAAAATAGGTAAGTTAAGGAGAGAGGACATAATACTCACAAATCCTGGCAGTATAAAAGCAAGTGCAAATCCTATATTTTGTGAAGAGGCTTGTAAGTTTGAGCTTGCATTTATACCACCTGTAATAGTACTATTTAATGGATTATATACTGTTTTTGTGAAATTTGCATTAACTCTGCCAATAGTTGAATTAAGTTGTGCAGCTGCACTAGGAGGTCCATATTCGTATGCAAAGATAGTTATGAATGAAGATAATATCAGAATCATTGTAATTGTTATTATTAATTTACCAACTCCTTCCATTCAATTACCATTTGTTTTTCTTTCACTTAATACAATACTAATTAATGAAATTATTATAAATGCACTCACATCAAAAACACTAAATGAGAATATACTTAAAGCTTGTCCTACGAATATAATAATAATATATGCAAGCAACATGAGTGTTTTATTGAAATACGCAATTCCTAAAGGTATTAAAAATAACAATAAAGCTAAAAGAAATATATTGTTGTTTTGTAATATTAAGCCATTCGGATTTATCACATAAGCGAATACTTGCATAGGATCTGATTGAATCCCATATAAAGCAGTAATATGTGCATAATATTGTGTTTTATTTGTCGGCATTATAAATGTTTGTGAAAATGATAATGAATTTATAGTTATACTATTCCATGTTTTTGATGATAATATAGTTGGTTGTGAAGTTATATTAACAATCCACTCTTGAACTTGATTATTCAAATCTGTACCTTTGCATGTAATTGAAAGCTGATTTCCAGGCAAATTGGTTGAAGTACAATTTGTTACTATTTGTGTTCCCGCAGCTTTAGGCACCAAATTTACACAAGGTAATCCTATGGTTATAGGGCTTGTCCACGTGCTTATAGATGAATTATATATTAAGATGCCATTTGCATTATAAAATGAAAATTGGTAGGGGTAGTTGTTGATAAGTGCAATACTGAATGGAACAGTTGTAATACGTAATTGCTGAATAGCTATTTGGCTTCCTTGTACACCGTGTTTAACAATAACATAATCTCCTTGCGGCACTAAGCCCGAACAAGTTGATACACTCATTCCATACAAACTAATTACACAAATCAAATATTTAAATGT
>JBMFUB010000044.1:0-4053 GCA_049966715.1 Candidatus Micrarchaeia archaeon | reverse complement strand
TTATACTTTTAGAGAATACAATACAAAACAAAAATTCAATCTTTAACGGTTAACTCGTTTTTGCATTGATTAAAAAACAAAATATAGTAAACCCGCATTTGGCAAAGTTGGGATCTAAAGAAAAAGTGAATATTAAAAGCAAGAAATTTAAGTTTGTGGCTACTATCCACATTGCTTGTATTATTCTTATCTTTTTTTATAATTATTTATAATTAATAATTACAATTCTATTTTATTTTTTTTCATTTATTTTTATATATATTTTATATAATAAATTTCAATAAAATTATTTTAACCAAAGTTATAATAAAATATGAACTTTGGTGATAGAAAGGTTTTTATATCTTTTTAACCAAAGTTATAATAAAATATGAACTTTGGTGATTAAATGAATATACCACTTATCAATAGACTTAGAAGAAGATCACAGAAAGATATAGCATTATTCCAAGATGTATTGATACGTATAATTTATGAAATAGATCCAAGAGCAGAGATACATGGAGGTACAGCAATATGGAGATGCTATGGTGGAAAAAGATTCTCTAAAGATATAGATGTATATGCTTCATCTCGCGAAAGATGGAGCAAAACAAAGCAGCTATTAGAATCATCAGCATCTAGATACAATGCAAAGATTATAAAATTTAAAGAAACTGAAAATGTAGTCTTTATAGAGCTGCTCTTAGATGATATATATTCAGAGATAGAAATTAACTTCAATAAATATTATAATGATCCTGTAATAAAGCAGTATGAAAACCTTGATGGCACGTTTTTAGATATATTAACATTATCCCCTGAAGCATTAATAGATGAAAAAATTAGTGCATATAATGATCGAAGACTTATAACAGATATTTATGATATTTATATTTTAATTAATTTTGCAGATAAGAAGATGATAGAAAATAAAATTAGAAAATTTATATCATCGATCAAAGAACCAAAAGATCTCGAAAAAGAAGAGGAACGACTTGCGGACCTGATATTTGAAGGACCAATACTATCTTTTGCTGATCTTGTCAATTCTATAAAAGGTAGAATAACATGACGAAGTATATAAATATAATAAGGAAACACTTTAATAGCACTCAATATCCAGTATTTACGCTTACAGATGTGCGCATATTGCTCAGCCAAACAGATATAAGTCAAAGATATCTCAAGTTACTCATAAACCATCTTATAAAAAAGAAAGAGATAATAAGAATAAGAAAAGGTGTTTATACTTACCATAATGACATGGCGGTAATAGGCTTTGCTTTTAGACCATTTTATTACGGCCTTGAAGATGCACTATTCTATAGAAACCTATGGACTCAAGTTACAAATCCTATAATAATGACCACCAATATAGTTAGAGAAGGGCCACGACAATTTTATAATACAAACTATATTGTTAAAAGAATAGATCCAAATTTTTTCTTTGGATTTGACTTTATAAAACATTATGATTTCTGGCTGCCCATATCAGATGTAGAAAAGACCTTTATAGATCTTATTTATTATAAACGTGGAGTAAGGGACGATGCATTAAGCTCTATTATTAATACATTAGACGTCAGGAAACTAAAAAATTATCTAAAATACTACAGCAATAATTTTAGAAAAAAAGTCTTAGACATGCTCAAATAAGCTTTAGTATTAATTTCTAATTTTATATTATTACTTAACTTCACCACATACTCCTTGATATAGAAAATCATTTAAAATACTTATAGCGGTATTTTGTGATAATTATAAAAACATTACTGCCAATCAGAGGTATATTAATTATTTTATATTTTTATATTTTAATAGCTTTTTATATATTTCAATATAGAAGAAGTAAAAAAATTACTGTTTAAACCAATTACTAAGCCCTTTTTGCCTTGATTCATTACTTAGACTAAGAAGTTTATCAATGTATTTCATAATTCTGTCTCTATCAAACCCATGCTCATCGCACATAAAGCTCAATATTTTCTCTTTATTAGGAACTCTTTTCTCTTTTTCTATATCCTCTCTGCTTATCTTCTTAACTTCTGGATTTAGAAACATCTGCTCAACTTCTTTAGGATCGATCTCAAATTCAACATGATATTTTGATTTTATATATTCCTCAATATCTTCTATTTTTGATGCATTTTTAACAATTTTAAGCGCAGTTTTTGGTCCAACTCCCTTGATACCATCATTAAAATCAGTTCCCAAAAGAATGCCAAGCCATATGAGCTGTCTATGATTTATGCTTAAGCTTTTTAGAGTTTCTTCAAAATCCATCAACTCGGGCTCAATGTTAATAAATATATTTTTTTTGGGCAATTTCCTTTTACCGCTTATGGTGAGATTTCTGAGCACTCTAGGAGCTCCAAGAAGCATCGTATCATAATCCTGGCTTACAACAGCATAAGCTAAACCAGATTTGCACATCTCAGATGCCTGAGCTTCACCCTCGCTTGGAGCGTTGATATAAGCAATACCCATATATTCAAGAAGCTGCTTGGCGCTAGCCACAATCTCTTTTGTTATTCTAGTGCTAGCTTGAGCATATAGTCTAGCCTCTTCAACCTTACCCTCAGCTATTGCAGTTTTCCAAGCATCATAAGCTTCATTCCTTCGATTCATGCGCGCCTCTATTGTCTTTTGTTTGAGCATTGATGGTATACCATCAAAAACATAAACGGGTACAGCACCATAGCCAATAAGCTCTATATTTCTATAAAAGAGACCTGAAAGATGGCTTGTAATATTTCCATGTGCATCAGACAAAGGCATTCCATCTGCTTGTCTTATTACAGATAGAAACTGAAACATTATATTATAGGCATCGATTGCAATAAGCCTACCTTTCAACTCATCAAAATCAAATTTTCGCTTCCAAACAAGCTTGCCAAGATTAACCGCCATTATTCCACATCCATTTTTTTAATCTAAGATCTTATATTATCTCCAGTAAGATCGCCTATTGTTATATTTTCATTTGTATTTTTAAAATTAGATTGATCTAAATTTTCAGGTGGTTTAAGCAATTTAATTCTTAATGTTTTCTCAAGTTTATCTATAAGCTTCAACGGCGGCACCGCTTTGCCCTCTTCTATTTTCATAAGCAGATGTTCTTTTTCACTTATCATTTCAGCAAGTACGGGTATTGGAAGCTTCATATTTTCTCTAGCTTTTCTTATGGTTTCACTATAGTTGTCTATAAGCTCCATATCTTCCCTTGATATTCTTTTTTCAAAAGTCTTTGTTGTTGCTTTTGTTTTTTGATTTGCTTTAATAGTTGTTTTGGGCTCTACTCTTTCAGTTTTAATTACCTTTTTACCATTAGCGCAAGCCGCACATAATCTAAATTCAACACCTTCTACTTCTGCAATATATACAACATCAGTTTTCTTACCACAAAGTTCACATTCTTCCATAAAATCACTACATTATTTTAAATAGTAAGATTAAAAATTTCTTCTAAATCAATAATGAAATTTAATAAACATTTAATAAATAAAATAAAAATCAAATATGATCTATAAAATAATGTACAGATTATTTTATTTTATATCACTTTATTAAATCAAATTTATATACTATACATTTGTCTAGTTCATATCGAGTAATTGAAACCATAAACTTTCTTTTGTGCATGCTGTAATAAATATAATATATTACACAATCACAACATATAATGAAATTTATTTAATATCAAAATTTATCCAATATTATCTAAATAATTTAATAGAAAAGTATAAATATCATATTAAACTTACAAAATAACGTTGGCTAGATATTAAGTATAAATTAATAATATAAAAATTATTAAAGACTCTTAAAATATTAATTTCAAGGTTTAATGGTGTTTATCTGGAAAATTTATTGTATAATAATGGGATTAATAAAGAAATCAAGTATATTGCAGAAATAATTTATGGAACGCTTGGCTTAAGCAATGATGCAAAGCAGAATCAAAATATTAAAAAAGAAGATATAGATAAAATAATAAAAGACATAATAAACGAAAAGGCTTTTGAAGAAAAGAGACTAAATAATCTTTTGAAAATTTTGATAAATAATGGT
>JBMFUB010000043.1:0-4180 GCA_049966715.1 Candidatus Micrarchaeia archaeon | reverse complement strand
CAGGTTCGTCTTCTTCTGGCACTGCGCAATTTTCAGCATTAAGCGGTAGTGTATGTAATTTATATTCTAATACGTATGTCCCAGACTGTTATGTAACAGGTTATTCCGGGCCATCCTTATCAAAACAGGTTTGTGGTGCTAGTTGTACTACGGGTGGTTCTCTCTCGCTTTCGCCAGTAACATCCGCGATTTGCAGTGTATATACTGTAGTTAATACCGCTCTTTTTATACTTGCACTTACAATAATGCTTCTTGGAGGTACGCTTTATGCGGGTGCACATATTCTTCCATCGCAAACAAGAGGGATAATTCAAGGATATGCAATGGGTATGATTATAGGTGGTGTTGTTGCAGTGATTATTGCAATGGTTGCACCATGGGTTCTTTCAATTGTTACTAATACATCGATAACTAGTATTGTAAGTGTTTGTTCTTAATAAATAAAAGAGTATAAAAAATAAATAGTTAAAGATAAATATAATATAGTTATGCAAAATATAAAATAAATTATAAAATTAATTAAACGTAATTATAAAATATAATTATATAATAACAACATAATCAGCATATATCAATATAATAAATATAATATTTATACATAAAAATATGCAAAATAAATATTAATATAAAAATAATAAAAATAAAATGATTAAACAATTAGTTGGTGTGAAATGTGGCTGAGAAAAGATTGTCGTTTTGGAAGATGGTAGTGGTAAGTACTCTATATGATATGGTTGGTTCGCCAAAGGGAAGGGAGATGGTGGAAGCTTGGAGAAAGCAGAATCATCAGCTAAATGCTGAAAAGAAGAATGTTAAGATTCAAGAAAGAAACCAAGATAAAAAGAATGAGAAGGCAAATGCTGATATTGAAGCAACAAAAGCTAGCACTATGCATGCTAAGCGCTCATCAGGCTTTTTCGGGATTATAAAAACTCCATTGCTATTATGGCTTGGTTTTTACATTGTCTTCCTTATTGCAGGTATTATTAACCTTCCAGGGCTACCAGCAATGCTTCTTTTTAGTAACTATATAATGTTCTTTGGTCTGCTTTTTGGACTTTGGCTTGGCAGAAACGCGAGCAGAAATTCAAATCACTTCTCACTCGCGCTTACATCCTCATTTACAACCGCTTTTATTATAGGTATTATAGGCTTTGTGTTTGTTGCAGGTCTTAATGCTTATAGCAGCTCTTTTGCAGCTACGGTTTTCGGTGCTCCTGCTGCACTATCAATAACACTACTTCTTCAGTATTTTACTTCTTCATGGATAGAGATAATTCTTACAACAATGCTTGCAGCAGCTGTTGGTTTTGAATTTTCAAGAGCGCAATAAAATGTAGAAAAGGAAAACGAAAGATATATAAATTTAAAGAATTATAATAAAAACAAAAAAGGTGTAAAAATGAATGTAAATAAACTGTTTAATCAAACAAAATTGATAGGGATCTTTAAATTATTACTAGCCTCAATGATGTTTCTTAGTATTTTTGCAACTCCTGCGAGCGCTGATAGTCTTCCCCCTGCAAACAATGTTTTGTGTCAGATGGTGAATGTGTATAACACTGTAGATACTGCAATATTTATAATAGGTCTTATGCTTATGCTTCTTGGAGGTGCATTATATGCGGGTGCACACATAATGCCAGGACAAAGTAAAGGAATTCTTCAAGGATATGGCATGGGTATGATTCTTGGTGGAGTAGTAGGTGTTATAATAGCAGTTCTGCTTCCATATCTATTCCAGCTTATAACAGGTCAGAATGGGAGCTACTACACGGGTAAGGTCGCTGGATGCTGAAGCTGAAGGTGTAATTGATCGGTCAGAATGGGAGCTACTACACTAGTCAGGTCGCTTGTTCTGGTTCTTAATATCTTTTCTTTTTTCTTTTTTATATTTTTTAATTTTATATTTATAAACTAAACTTATTAAATCAAACTCATCCTATATTATTTTAAGCAATAGATTTTATTTTTATTTTGCATTTCACATTATAAAAATAATTAATACAAAATAAAATACAAATAATAATTAATAAATCTATTATAAACAAATTATAAAATTATAATTTATAATTATATAATTATTCAGATATTATTTTAACTAATTTTTATTATCCAAAATTTAAATAAACTTTTAAATAAACTATTCTTAAATTACTATACCACTATCTTTTTATATTTTTAGATTTTAATTATTTTAAGTATTTATTATTTATTTTTTATTTGCCATTTATTTTTATTAATCTTTTGTGGTGTGTTATAAGTGGAGCAAAAAAAATTATTTTTATTTCTAGGTCTTTTTAGTGCCTCTTTATTCATAATACTTATAGATATTTCTGTATCTACTACTATACTATCACCACTTGCTAAATTTATAATATTAATTATTGCTCTCTTTGTTGATACCCTTGCAATTTCATCAAGGTTTTATAGCTATCTTATTATACCTGTTTTTAAACAGATGAAAAGGCATGTTGTTTTAAGCAACGAAGATCCATATTGGATTGCAAGTTCATCAGATTCAATACTTCACAAAGAGGGCGAAGAATATATAGCAACGGTATATATTAAAATACCTCTTTATAAATCTGAAACTGAGATGGCTCCTGAAGAAAAGCTAGAATTTGCAAGGCAAACGAGTAGGCTTCTTGGCCAGAGCCACCTTCCAATTAGATTTACACAGGAAATGCGTATAATGAACAAAGATGCTTATATTGATACAATACAAAATATGATAACAGATGCAGAGAATGAAGAAAGTAGACTTATGGCTCAGAATGCTTCACCAAATGAGCTAAGCAAAATCCGTGGCAAGCTTGGTATGTGGCGTGGCATTCTTGATAATACTAACAAATCAAACTCTCTTGAGCTTATTATTTATTCAAGTGTGTCTGGCAAAGGTTCCCAAGAATTTGAAGCTGTAGGTGTTGCACAGCAAAGAGCTCGTGAAGCAATGTCTGCAGTGACATCGATATTCGGGATCACACCGTCTATAATTACTGGAGATGAGCTTTTGAAATTTGTAGAGCCAGAATATATGATACCATATTCTACAATAAGCGAGCAGATAACTAAGAATATAAGAGAAGAGGTGATATAATGGATGAAGAGGCAATAATATTTTCAGTATTTACCGCAATGATTCCCGTTATTGTAATTGCAAATATGTCTGCCTTTGGAAGTGGAATTTTTGCATATATTGCGTTAATATTGGCGATTATAACTATTGCTTTAATCTTATTAATAACCTTTGCAGATTTTGTTGTTTTTCCTTTAATAACAAATATTTTAGGTATAACATTCCAACCTTTTAAAGATTATCATATTACAAAAGGACAGGATGCAGTTGTTAAGAATGTCAAAGGAATATATTATGCAACCGGATTTATTACAGCAAATCTTTTTGCATTTGAATTTAAAGAGGAGCAATTAGAAGAGAATGTCGAAGAAAGAGAAGTGCTATCACTCCAAACTTGGGAGAAAGCTTTAATGAGTATTGATTTTCCATTCAAATTCCATGTTTTGTCAACTGGTTTAGATGTTCAGAATGTGCGAGATGAACTTGAAGGTAAGCGTTCTTACCAGGAATTTCAGCTTTCAAGGGCTTTACAGAGTGGTTCGGCAAATGATGTAATAATAAATGATATTCAAAGAAAGATAAATATGATTCAAGCAAAGCTCGATAGAATTTCCCAAGGCGAGCGTCCAATAGGGTCTATAATGTATTTTGAAACCACTGCGGTTGGTATAAGCGAGAAAGCGGCGCTGGATGCATTAGCTGAACAGATAAGAAGACTACAAGTAGCATTTACCGGTATGGATCTGCAACTTATAAGAGTTGTTGGAAGAGAGCTTTATACCTTGTATAAATTCAACTTCATGCTACCAGTAGATGTGGTTGAAATGGCATCAAATTTCGATACGCAGCAGTAAATTAATTTTATATATTTATAATAATTTAATATTAATAAATAATTTGAATAATAAATTTAAAATAATACAACATTATATTATAAATTTAATTATATTTAATTATAACATTATATTATAAATTAAATTGATTAAAATTTAATAAAATGAAAAATAATTAAAAATGTTGTAAAATATAAAAATAATAGAATTATATAAAATATAAAATATTATATAAAATATATATAAAATATTATATAAAATATTTAAG
>JBMFUB010000042.1:0-4196 GCA_049966715.1 Candidatus Micrarchaeia archaeon | reverse complement strand
GCTATCGCATTGAAATATTCATCAGCATCGATCAGGTCTATTGTTGTAGCAAAATTCATAGCCTGCCTGCTTGTGAGTATGTCTACTCTGCCAGTTTTTGCTATTGCAAGAAAATAGTTTAATGCAACTTTCTTGTTTACCGATGTTGCAAAATCCATAACTGTTTTGCTTGTCAGTTCTTTTACTGCTCTAGTTTTGCTTATTGCTCTAAAATATTTCTGAGCAGCTTTATTGCCGATTGCAGCGGCAAAATTTATAATTTCTGACAATTTTTCATCCATTCTGTCAGGTTCATTCTCTTTAAGATAATTAACAATAAGTTTAGCTTCCTCTTTATCACACCCAACATCCCAAAGTTCCGCCTCATTTTGTAATTTAGACATTTTACCACCAATATTATATTATGTATCTTTAGATATTTATATATTCTTTTTGTTGATAAAATTCTAACTTAATTTTTATATTTAAAAAATGTTTAGGTAGAAGAAGCAAATAATATTTAATCTGCAATATTAAATAATTAAATATTTACATAATAATATACAATATAAATAAAATATAATATTAATAAATAAATATAGTAATAAAAATATAGTAAAAATATAGTAATAAGAATTAAGTATAAATTAATAGCTTAACAAACATTTTTATAATGTTTCTCATAATAAATTTATTTATTTTGAGCAATATAATAAATTTTAGGGGCAAAATGGCAAATTAATATAATAAAAATCAAAATAAAAATTAAAGATTATAATATTTATAATAATAAGATAAATATTAATACAGAATGAAATATTTAAAAATATAATAAAATATAATAAAATAATTTAAAACATATGTTAAAATATTATAATATTATAAAAGTGTTATAAACTTAATAATTAAATCCTTAATAATCAAGATATAACAATATATTAAATAATATACAATAAAAATATGGTTTATTATTTTAAATGTATAATATAAATAAATATTGTAATAAAATAAATATAAAAATAAATATATGAAATAAATATATAGAATAAATATATAAAAAAATATATAAGAGTTATAAATATAATTAAGTTTATTAAATATTTAAATATTAAATAACAAATATATAATAATATACTAAAAACAATATCTAAACAAATATACAAGCAAAGATAGTAAAGTTAAAAAATAAAAAATAAATTTAAGAAATTGAAAATTTAAAATGTGAATATAATGGCATTAGAATTTATTGACAAAATAGAAAGATTTATTCCTTCCATAAAAGGTCCATCAAAACCTTTATCTCTCAGAGAAAAGATGTATTGGACTGGAGGTATTATTGCTATATACTTTCTGCTTTACAATACATATGCGGTTGGCGTTAATCAAAATGCCATATCTGCTCAGCCATTCTTCCAGCTTATGAGCATTGTGTTTGCCTCAAAAATAGGAAGCTTGATTACTGTTGGTATAGGTCCTATTGTATTAGCCAGCATAGTGCTCCAGCTCATTGTGGGCTCAGACCTCATCAAGATCGATTTAAACAATCCGATTGACAAGGCAAGGTTCCAGACACTGCAGAAGCTTCTAGCCATCATTATAGCTGTCGTTGAGTCTATAATCTATATTTCAACCTCCTTCGTTCCGATAGCATCACCTTCAGCATTCTGGCTTGTAGCAATTCAGCTTGCAATCGGTGCAATTCTTATCATATTTTTAGATGAGATGATGACTAAATACGGCGTTACTTCGGGCATAAACATGTTTATAGCAAGTGGCGTGGCTTATGCTATTATAGCCGGAACTATTACAATACTACTTCCCGGAGCTATAGCCGCGCTCAATCCCGCAACAGGAGGAGGCGGCGCCGCTGCACTGCCAAATGCGGTCCTCGTATTCGGTCCATTTTTCTTTGCCATCATAATACTGCTTGTGAGCATCTATGCTTATGAGATGAAGGTTGAGCTCCCCCTCTCTTTTGAGCAGTTTAGGGGCATAGGTGGAAGGCTTCCAATACCATTCCTTTATGTCAGTGTTCTTCCAGTCATTTTAGCATCCTCGCTCGAGCTCAGCCTTACAATCTGGTTTAGATTTCTAGCCAACATAAGTGGAAGCTTTGCTAATCTCGCCCACTTCTTTGCTTATTATCAAACTATCGGCGGTTCGCCGCAGCTTGTCGGCGGGCTTATCTATCTAATATCGCCATCATTCCCCTCTCCATTTCCCGCACCATTTGGTGTTGGTGGATATGGTCCATATATTCATCTTTTATTAACCTCAACATCAACGCTTTATCTGCCTACTGGTGGCTTCCTACTTATTCCAGAATGGGTTCACGCCATAATCTACACGCTTGTGCTAATGGCTCTCTGTGTTGTCTTTGGTAAATTCTGGATTGAGATGACTGGGCAGAGCTCAAAGAATATGGCTGAGCAGATGTCTGATATCGGCTGGCAGATTCCTGGCTTTAGAAGAGATCCAAGAATAATAGAGAATGTGCTCAATAAATACATACCTACAATAACTGTACTTGGGAGTTTGTTTGTAGGCTTCCTTGCGGCAATCGCAACTCTTACCGGAGCTATAGGCACTGGAATGGGTATATTACTGACTGTCGGTATAATATATATGCTGTATGAGCAGCTCAAGCAGGAAAGTCTATTTGAAACCTATCCAATACTCGAAAAAATTGCTAAATAATTTATTTTTTATTTTTTATTGTATTGTTTATTTATCTATTGCTATATAATCCTTTAATATGGGAAATCCTTTAAAATATTAATAACAATATTTTTTATTGATTAATATGAAAAATGCCACAATACTATTCATTAATATATAAATAATAGTAAATAAAATAAAAAAGATTGATTTATTTTCTTTTATTAATGGTTGAAGATAAAAAATATTATAAATAAAATTATATTTTAAAAATATGAAATAAAAAATTAAATTCTGAAATAAATTCACTTTTTTGATTCAGAGAATAAATAAATATCTATAGCTAAATCAAGCTATAAATAAAAATAATACATCAAAAAATTATACAATAGTCGATTTCATAATACGTATTTTTATATTTTGCTTTTTTTATATTATCTTAAATATATAATATAAGTGGTCTAATGAGTGCAAATCAAAAACCAAAAACAATAAATGATAAATCTAATTCTACTAAATTGATAAAAGAAGTTTCGATTGTAATTATACTTATAGTTGTTATAATCGCAGCCTTTTATTTCATCTATTCTAGCGGCCTATTAGAATTAAACAATCCTGTGGTTGGAACACTTGCGATGCACAAGCCGATTAATTTAACAACTTTGACAAGCATATTAGCTAATTTTGTAAATAAAACAAAACAGCTTAACATTTCATATAATGGTACTCTCACTTTAAGTAGTGTATCGCAAATTACTGGAAATATAAAAACAAGTATACCAATGAAAATAGAATATGAAAAATATTATAATCTTTCAAGGACAACGTTAAATTTTAACGATGTACCTATGCTTGAAAATATGTCACTTGTAGAAATATCAAATAAAAGCAAGCAATATTTATGTATTAAATCTTCGTCATCATTTACTGGAAATAGTGGATTTCAATGCCAAAGCGCTGCATCAAACCAAACTTTATCTGCATCGCTCATAAATATGATTTTAAAGAAAACTAATCTTAATATTACTGTTAATGGTGTAAATGAAGCATCATACCAAGGATTGTCATGTTATATTATAAAAGGAAATGGAGTAATAAAAATACCATATAATTTAACTTCAGAATTTTCAATTTCACAATCTATAACTCAACAAAAATTAAATTATAGTATAAATGGATGTGTATCAACACAATTTGGTTTACCCTTAAATCTAAGCGTGGCGCTAAGTACAAACGCGACAAAAATATTAATTACATTAGAAGTGACAAATCTCAATTATAATACAAATCCAACTATAGCAAAATTACCCGGCCCTATAGAAAATGGAAGTAGTACAGCTCCAAGTACACCACCTTCTCAAACCGTACCAAGCCGCCCAGCATCTCCAATAGAAAATGTTTCTACTTCACCTGAATCTGTAGCTCCTTTCCAGCAGATGATAAATATTACAGAAAGCGATTTTAGTGGTTTGCAATATAATTCTAATTTTGCAGATTTTGAATATACATATGCAAATGGTACAGTAATACCAGCATGGATAGAGAGGAATGATTCTGGT
>JBMFUB010000041.1:0-4286 GCA_049966715.1 Candidatus Micrarchaeia archaeon | reverse complement strand
TCAGTATTGTAGTTATTGAGGCTATTATTAAAATTATCGCCCTTGCCCTTATCTTCCTTATACATTTGATACACTGTTTTTGAATTCTTATTGTTTTTATTATTTATTTAGATTATTTTGATATTTATATTTTGTCTTACTTTATTTATATTGAATATTTTGAATATCTTTATGAATAATTACTGGATAGTTTATTTGAAAAAGAGTTAATTTATTAATAAATCTTTTTAAATTATAATTTGATATAAATTATAAAATCGTTGCTTTTTGTAGATTAAAGCATTAATTAATATAATCTATAATAATCAAAAGAATTTAGAATATATTAAATAAAAGCACGCTAGAGCTGCCACTCACTTCCTTGCTTCTATAGAATCCTTAAGGGCTGTAGCTTTACTATTAGACATAATGCTTGAAAGGATTTTGAGTATTCTAAGTGCTTTCTCATACTTCCTTGTCTTATATAGCGCATATGCTAGATAGTATGCAACATTGGCTGTGCAGCACCTTTCGTTTATGAGCTCGCCTGCACTTTTTATTACACTATCATAGTCCTTGCTCTCAATATAAAAGATTATGCTCGCATACTTTATCAATGATTGAACTCTTGGAATCCTTATCGAGCTTAACAGCTCCAAAACGCGCTTGGCATCCTTGAGCCTGCCCAGCTTGATGTACGCTATGAATGATGTAAATATAGACTCCACACTGTCACCATGCTTAGCTGCCTTGAAGAGGAAGAGCTTGGCTCGAGATTCCGCGCTAGTTGCGTTATATCTAAGCAGTGTATTCTCATACATAAAATCTTTTCTATCATAGCGCAGATTGCTTAAATACAAATCAGACAAGCGCATATATAGGAAGCCAAGGGCATAGAAAAATCTATTGTCTTGTGAGACGTTAGCCAACCGCTCATAATCTTGGAGAGTTTGGCTTAATTTATCCACGTCGCTACTAGACAGCGCGCTCAATACTAGCTTAAATTTTGGATCGTCGCTGAATAGCTTTGACGCTTCACTGTTTATACATTCACAATGCTCGCAGATCCATGAGCTTGAAGCCGCAAGGCTTTCAGCACCGCAGAAACTACATATCGCTTTTGATGAGCTTATGTTTTGAACTGAAGCTTCAACATTTAAAAATAAGGTTGTATTTAATGCTTTACTTTTGACTTCTTTGGATTTTTTTGCACTTGTATTGTCTCTCTTTTGCATAACTCATCAAATATTTGCTTTAAAATTGAATGTTATAAATTATTATCAAATTACACCAATCAAATATTTAAATTTCATGTACTGTGTTGATACAATAATATAATACAAACATTATAAACAACTATTATAAATTAATTATAAATTATTGATATATTAATATAGATGTTTATAGATATTTGCAAACTATATAATTTATATAATTAAATATATAATTAATATTAATCAACAATCTTCTTCAATACTGCAAACATATGCATACTATCATAAGGCTCTAAATCAAGCTTCTCTACAACTTCAAAAACATCGCTTAAACTTTCCAGCGCTTCTTTAAATACTTTTTCTGGATTTTTTGAAACATCTATACTTTGGGATTTTATTATAAAATATGCAGTACCATTCTTCTTAAGAAATCTTGCATTCTTTTTTAGTATTTCAGACTGATTTCTTGCAGATACATCTTGATATATAATATCGCAGGTTTCTATTATATCAGCATATCTTTCAGGATATGATGCATCCTCAAGTATCGGAAGCATATTGTGCCTGACCTCACATAGATTAATAAGACTTCGCATATTCCTTTCTGAAATATCAATCGCATAAACCTTTCCATCGATGCCAACAATATCACTTACATGGCTTGCGGTTGTTCCTGTCGCTGCCCCAAGATAAAGAACCTTACTTCCTTCTTTTATATCAAATGTTTTCAGACCTTTCATTATTGCTGCTGAAAGCTTACTTCTATAAGGATTCCAAAGCCTATACTCAATACCATTTATATCAACAAGAGTTTCATTATAAACCTTTTTGCCCCTATTTAAATTAATTGTTGCTACCTTTCCATCAATAAGGAATACTTTATCAAACAAAACTTTAAATTTCTCCATAAAAACAACTTTATTTTATTTTTTATTATTCATTATTTTAATATATATTATTATTTATTTAAACTTATCTTATAATTGATTTTAATATTATTGATATTATTAATTTATTATTATATTATGTTTATGTTTTGTTGATATTTTGTTGATTATTTATTAACCTAACTTCGCCAAACCTATATTCCACGCTAATTTTGTTCACTAAATTAAAGCAAAATTTGAACTATATTAATATTTAGTTTTCTGCTATATTTTTAAAGTATAAAGAGTATTACAATCATTTATTTTGACTTTAGACACAAAGAAACTTTTTTATTTTATCTCTATAGTATAACACTGTTACATTATAATATTTTTTATGTTGATTATTTTCAAACCAAGTAGGCACAAACTGAAAGGAACCCTACAAATTTATTTTGGGAGGATGTCAGTGAAAATTATCTTAATATTTTAAAATATTTTTATGAATTAAAGAATTATGTAGTGAAGTTAAAAGTTAAAAATAAAAATAATACAGCATAAAAATTAAGTATAAAAGAAATTAGATAAAATTAAATAAAATGTAAAATAAAATAGATTATAGAGTATTTAATATATCTATTTTCTCTTTCTTTAATTTCTCCTTCTCAAGCTCAAATACACCATTGAAATTCTGCTTTTTAACGAACTCAATCGCGTTATGTATTTTCTTTTCAGCCTCTAGATAGCTTCGCCCAGTAGCAATTACAGAGTATTTAGGTGCGCTTATATATTTAATAGAAACCCCCTGCTCTTCAATACCTCTAAATATATTTTTAAGCTCCTCAACACCTTTAGAAGTATCATGTGATGATATAGTCATTAAGTATAGAACTTTGTAAGTTTTCTCTTTATGCGACACTTCAAGCAGCTTTAGAAGCTCAGTTTTGAGCTTTTTGGGGAGTTTGAATGAGTTGAAATATTCGCTGTTCGAGCTCGCCTCTCTTATAAAATTTGTATAGCTGCCAAATTCCTTTATTACAGACGCTTCGATTGACTCTTTTTTATCAGAGAGCTTTGAAACCTTGAGCGCACGCTGGAATAAGCCCACAAGGCGCTTTTCTAGATTATATTCATTCATCTTCTGCTTAGCCTCTGTCGGCGTCACCTTCTTTATAGATATGTCTATAGTCTGCCTATTTTCATCGAAGAAAACAACCTTACAAACTAGCGTCTGGCCCTCATGTATAAATTCATGTATATTCTTAATCCAGCCAGAAGAGACCTCCTTAATGGGAAGATATACTTCGAGGTTGTTGTATTCAGGAAGCCTGCAATAAGCGCCGAATGGCATCACTTTTGATATTGTGGCGATGACTAAGCTGCCCAGCTTTGGAATTCTACCCTCTTGAGTTTTATCAATCATAACATCATTTAATAACAATATAGCTTGAGCGCCGCACTGAGCGAGATTAGCTCATTTTGAGCTCGAGCTTCTTTCTTGTTCTATTCTCAACAACACGCTCAACAGCATAATTGCATACTTTGCATGTTAATATAACCTTCCTTTTCTTGCCCAGCTTTTTTACAGTAGCCTGGCCCTTTACCTTGCCGTGATAGCCGATAAGCTTTCTATCGTGCCTTCTTTTGCCAACTGTAAAACCCCCTATAGCGGGCGTACTGCTTGGATATATTTTAACCGTATGCGCTGTATGTGCATTGCATTTTGGACAGTAGGTATTAATCTCTCTTGATATAATCATATAAATTACCTTTGCAGAATATACAAAATATACAGATATACATAATTTATTGAAACAATATAATATTTATTATTATTGCTTTTTGTAAATTAGCGGTATTTTATTTGTCTTATTTATTATATTGTTTGCATTTATATTATTTTTATTATTTTTATATTTATATCTTTCTTTATTTCTATTGAATTTTTTTATAACTTCAATCTGCTTATCTATATTTTGATTATTGATCATAGCCTCATCCTATCAAAACAATCTATACAATCAGATATTCTTTAAAAATTATCTTTAAATTATTATGATTTATATTTTATCAATTTTTATAATATAATTATTCTTTTTATAATATTATATGTTGAAAAATTATATTATACCTAATTGTTTTGATAATGTTTTAATATCAATAACTTCAATTCCTTCTGGAATTCTTTCAAGTCCTTTAACATCAGGCACTATAAGCAATCTGCGCA
>JBMFUB010000040.1:0-4496 GCA_049966715.1 Candidatus Micrarchaeia archaeon | reverse complement strand
GAAGATATTAGGGATGGATTGAAAATTGCAAACTTATATTTATTTTATGAAATATCAGAAACAAATAATGAAATAGTGCATACTATAAATATTTATAAAATAGAAGATAAAGAGAGTACTAAAAAAAATATAAGTATAATTAAGTGGAATCAGAGTGATCAAAGCTCTCTGTATATAGATATATCTCCATCTATAAGTAGAGATTATAGAAATATAATTGAAGATATATTTAAGAAAAATCAAAATTATACTGTCACTAATATTGATGGTACATTACTAATAGAATATAATAATTAATAAAAACTTGTTTCTTTTCTTTTGGCTTTGTTGAAAAAGTAAAATTTTGTTGATAAAGTCTGACTAAATCAGCAAAGCTGGAACTTTATAATTAAATTGCGATTTATCGAGATATAAAAGATAGTCAAGCTCCCTATTGAGCCTATTAAACTTTTTAGGAAGCCTAGTTTCCTAATCACATATTTATTAGTATCAGATTTGATAAGGAAATTTTCATTTACCATACCTCTGTTGAATGGCTTAATAGAATATGGTTTGATATTTTATGCACTTACAATCTGTGCAATTATCTTTTTATCCATCTAAGCACCATTATCAAATGATACACCGAACCGATAATACTCCGTGAATAAATTCACAAGCTTCTAATAAAATATACTTTTGCAGAAATAATAATTTTATAAATATATAGCATTGAAAAGAATATATACGTTTCAATTCGCTTTCAGACCACTCTGAAGAGCTAAGATTTTTCCCGCTCACATTATTGATTTTTATGATTTATTAAAATAAGGCAATATAAATAGGTATTGATAATAATCGCTAAAAAAAGAAGAATATAAAAGGATATATAAACATAATAAATAAATAAAAATAAATAATATAATAAGATATAGGAAAAATAATAAAGAGAATAAAGAAAAATAAATATAATTAAATAATATAAATATATAGGTATATAAATAATTAAATAATATAATAAATAATTAAATAATATAAAATATTGAATGATATATATTAAATAATATAAAATATATAAATATATATAATATTAAATATAAATATAAAATATAAAAAACAATACATGATATTATGGTTGATGTTATCCTTGTTGATGAAAATGACGTACCAGTAGGGACAGAAGAAAAAATGAGGGCACACCAGAATGGAGGAAAAATGCACAGAGCATTATCTATTTTTGTTTTTAATAATAAAGGAGAAACCTATTTACAGAAAAGGGCGCTCGTTAAGTACCATAGTGCTGGAAAATGGTCCAATACATGCTGCAGCCATCCGCTTCCAAATGAGAGTGTATTAAATGCGGCTCATAGAAGGCTAAAGGAGGAGATGGGCTTTGACTGTGAACTTGAAGAGGTATTTAATTTTCCTTATAGAGCAGATGTTGGAAACGGCTTGACTGAAAACGAGTTTGATCATATAATATTTGGTATTTATAATGGTGAGCCGAAGCCAGCACCTGAAGAAGTGATGGATTGGAGGCTCAGCTCACTGAGCGATTTAAAAAGAGAGATAACAAAAAATAAAGAAAACTTTACATCCTGGCTCGTTCTAATGATTGATGAGGTAATTAAGCATTATAATGAATGGCAAAAAAAGTGATAATATTAACATAGTGTTTAATAATTTAAATAACTATTATTTGCGCTTTCCTTATCCTATACAAATGTTTTTAAGTATTGCTATATTTATTAATAATATAAATAGGATTATTATTAGATATAATTTGTTCAATTTAATTATTATATTAAATAGATTAAGGTGAAAATATGGTAAAAACTGCGATATTGATAGGAAATGGAATTTTTGATGTAAATATGGAAAACTACAAAAACTATGTCGATGAATTTATTGATTTTGTAAATAAAAACAATGTTGAAAAAGTAATTTTATGCGGTGGATATACAGACAAAAACTCGACATTCAGCGAAGCTTCGTCAATAAAACCATATGTTGAGCAGAAATTAAACAGAAATGTTAAAATACTGCTTGAAGAAAAATCGATAACTGCCGCTCAATCTATAAAATTCAGCAAGAAGCTTGTAGCATTGAAGCCTGAAGATGATGTTACGGTTTTCTGCGACAGCAGCATAACAATAAAAGTGATGTGGTTTGTCATGCACTATTGGTTTAAGCTCAAACGCAAGGATATATATGAAGATGCATTAAACTTCATAAAAATGCACTATTCTAAGAAAAATAAAGTTGCAGATATAGGCAGGAGTATTTTGACACCTGGCGTCCTTTATAAGAATGTTGAAATACACCCATGTTCAGTAACAACAAATATTGAATCGGCACTTGCACAGCAGATAATTTCGCTAGTGGATATAGGCGCACTCTATGACAAAAAGCTTAATGAAAAATTTATAGAAGCAGTAAGGGAACGCTATGAACTACTTGAAAATAATACAGAGGCACAACAGCTTTCTAAAGTATAATTAAATTATGCAATGATATATAAAATATCTTGCTTTTATTTTTCATTTTGATTTTTTCTTTTATTTTCTCCCACTTTGTTCATTTGCTTCTTATAAATATTTTCACCTGCCCTTATTTTTCCTTTTAAAATTAAATATAATGAATCAATTTGCAATAATATAGTCAAAGCTAAAATTCTAAATTTAGGCATATCAAAAAGATATTTAAATCTTTTATCTAATAATATATATGGAAAAGATAGATTTTTCTAACAAGTTTGCTAATGCAGAATTCGCATTAGATTATGATAGCGTTCTTTTAAAACCTGGCAAAGCAGTAATTGAGCCGAAAGATGTTGATACAACAACTAATTTTTCAAAGTCTATAAAATTAAGTATACCCTTTGTTTCATCACCTATGGATTCAGTTACTGAAAGCAGGATGGCGATAGCAATTGCAAGGCGAGGAGGTATAGGAATAATACATAGAAATTGCAGTGCAGATGAGGAGCTTGAAATGGTCAAAGCAGTAAAGAGAGCTGAATCATTTATAATAAGAGATGTGATAACAATAAGCAAAAATGCGAGGGTTATTGATGCATTTTCTATAATGAAAAAACATAATATATCAGGTCTTCCAGTTGTTGAAAATAAAAAGCTTATTGGCATCATAACTAATAGAGATGTGCGTGATGAAGAGCCATCAAAGAGTATAGAAGATGTAATGACAAGAGAGCTCATTACCGCAACAGAATCAATAACAGAAGAAGAGGCAGTATCAATAATGAAGAAGAACAAGATAGAAAAATTGCCTGTTGTCGATGGTGAAAACAATTTTAAGGGACTTATTACTTATAAAGATGTTAAAATAAAAGGAAAATATAAAAATGCGCTTAGAGATGAACAAGGAAGATTATTAGTTGCAGCTGCGATATCACCTTTTGATATAGAGCGTGCCAAAATTCTCTCGAAAGTTGCCGATCAGTTGCTTATAGATGTTGCCCACTTTCACAACATAAATGTAATAAATGCTACAAAAGCGATAGTTAAAGAGATAGGAAAGCCAGTAATAATAGGAAATCTTGGGACTAAAAATGGAGTTTTGGATGCTATTTCAATGTTAGATGATGGAGTAGCTGGCTTGAGGGTGGGGCTGGGCAGCGGCTCAATCTGCATAACTTCTGATGTCACAAGGGCGGGCTCACCAACTTTGTATGCAGTATCACAAGCCGCATCAGCGCTCAAGGAGCTTGACTTGAAAGTGCCAATCATTGCTGATGGAGGTATGAAGAACGCAGGGGATGCTGCTCTCGCTTTCGCATTTGGAGCGGACGTTGCAATGTTCGGCTATATATTTGCAGCTTGCGAAGAGAGCCCCTCACCTGTGCTAGAGCTCAACGGCAAGCAGTATAAGAAACATCGCGGTATGGGCAGTAAGGCTGCTAGAGCGCGTGGTGCAATATCAGATAGATATGCAGATTCTGGAGGTAAGAAAATAGCTGAAGGTATAGAAATCTTAGTCCCTTATAAAGGAAAAGTCGATGATATAATAGATGAGCTTACTGGAGAGCTAAGAGCAGCCATGGGATATGCGGGAAAGAAAACAATAGAAGAGATGAAAGATGCAGAAATATTAAGAATCAATCCAAGACCAAAAAAAATTGAATATTAATTTATTTCATTAATTATATTTTTATTTATGTATTTATTATATAAAATATTATAAAAATCTTTTATCTATTAAACATAGAGTAGCTTTATTCTTGTTTATCCACCACCACTTGTGTATTTAGTTATAAGCCATTCAGAAATCTTATAGTAAAAATATAAAATAAACAACTCAATAATGATTATGATACCAATATCGCCAATTCCAAGTTTATTGAATATTGCTTCTGCAGGGTAAAACGTTGCAAATCCAATTGGCATAACTACTGAAAGAAGCAGCAATCCTGCTGTTCCATATATATTCAAAGGATATGCTGCCGCATATTTTCCTATATCTACTATCCCCTCTATAAAACGACTGCTCTTAAATAC
>JBMFUB010000039.1:0-4560 GCA_049966715.1 Candidatus Micrarchaeia archaeon | reverse complement strand
GCTCTTGCTTCAAGAAGAATGATAAGACAGTGCTCCATATACATCGCTAATTCCTCTCGAAATCCCGCTTCTGTATACTTCATTCCTTTCCTGCCTTACCTGCTTTTAACCACCTAATTTCAGATCTTTTCGCTCGCACACGCGTGCGTACTTTTCAGCTTTCGCTCACGCTACTTGTTCGCTATCGGTCTACAATTAATATTTAGAGTTGGAGTATAGTGCCCCCATATTCATACTGCGTATTAAGGCAGTATTACTCTATTGTAGCAATCTCCAATATACTTAATCTACGAGGCTGTCACTCTCTATGGCGATGCTTTCCAACATCTTTGACTCATATACTGGATAAAACGCTACACCACATCTCCCAACTTGTTGCCAAGAGGGATTCGGTTTGCTCTATGTGGCTTTCACTCGCGTTACTAACCACATCTCGTTTGATTTCTTCTCCTGTGGGTACTAAGATATTTCAGTTCCCCACGTATACATGCCTATTGCTAGGCACCATTCGGGAATCCTAGGTTCAAAGCTCGACCTGCAGCTACCCTAGGCTTATCGCAGCTTGCCACGCCCTTCATCGTAATTGTAGCCAAGCCATCCACTAGGTGGCTTTAAAAATGATGTGATGAAACTCCACCTCAAATCCATCGTGAAACACACGATTTCATAAGTGCAAACAACATTGATAAATACTTCTCATAGCAACGTATTTCATCAAGCAAAGAGAGCTTTCATATACGAGTCTATAAGAAACTCAAGCTGTCATAAATAGCACCAAAATAAATTTATAAACAATAAATATAAATACTTTGCGGTTTTGTTTTGATTAATGTACCTACGATAAGCCATAATAAGCCCACAAAGCACTTTAGCAGCACAAAAATAAAGGATAAAAATAATAATATTATTTATATATAAACAGGAGTAAATGAATATTATAAATTAATATAACAATATATTAAAGGCGTGTATAACTTAATAAATATTATAACATATAAATATTTTAATATAAATAATATAAGTATTTTATAATATTATAATATAAACGAATATAAATATAATATAATATAATAAATATAACATAAACCAGATTATTAATAATTAAACTATAATTATAAATTTATCTCTCAATAAATTTTATTTAAAATTATTGTAAATGAATCTAATTTTTTAGCTCGCATTAATAAAAAAAAGAAAAAAATAAAATTAATCCCATAGTTCGCTGAATTCTTTATTCTTATTTAATATTTCTTTTAATTCTTTATCTAATGGTGCATCATTTCTTCGCATCCATTCAAGAAGCAACGCAGCGTGCTCTTTTTCATCGTCTCTGTTGTGCTTTAATATTTCTTTTAAAGTTTTATCTTTTGTCGCACTTATACGTTCATCATACCACATTTGTGCTTGAAGCTCTTCTATTAAAGACTGCCTCGCTCTTGATAAGTCCATTGTCTTTTCATCAACATTTTCTTCAATATATCCCATGATATCACAATTATAATAGAACAGCGCATAAATAAATATCTTACGAACAATAGAAATAAACGTATTAAAAATATTAAAATAAAAAATAAAACAATCAAGATTGTGATTAAATGTATTTATCAAAAACAGAAGGTGTTAAAGGAAAGATTAAGAATCATGCAGAGGATTTTATTGTTGAAGAAATAACGAAAACTGGAAAAATTCTTGAGATAAATAAAGAATACACCGCAGATGAATTGGATTTTATGAATAATGAAAATGATGAAAAAAGATTTGTTATTTTTGTAATGCAGAAAAAAAATTGGAATACAATGCAAGCATTAAAAGCAATTGCTAAAAACTTTAGAAAAGGAATTAAATCTATTGGATTTGCAGGCACAAAAGATCGCATATCAATATCTACACAACTATGCAGCATATATGGTATTTCAAATGAAGATATTAATAAGCTTAAAAATATAAAAATTAAAGATATACAAATTAATGCTGCATGGAGTAGCAATAAAAAAATAGAGCTAGGGGATTTATTAGGAAATAGATTTAGTATCAATATAAAAGGTTATACATACGAAGATGAAAAAGAGCGTGTTAAAGAAAAAATAGAAAAAATAAAAAATGAGCTTAATGGTATATTTCCAAATTATTTTGGCGTACAAAGATTTGGCACAAGAAAAAACAATACAAAAATAGGAATTAATTTGCTAAAAGGAGATTTTGAAAAAGCAGTAATGTTATTTCTTACAGATATAGAAAATGAGAATAATTTAGAAGCAATTGAAGCTAGGAAGAGACTTAGTAATGAAGGTGATTTTAAAAATGCACTAAACTATTTTCCAAAATATCTTAAATATGAACGCCTAATTCTTGAGCATCTTTCAAAAATTTCTAATGATTATGAAACTGCATTAAAAAAATTACCACGCAATTTACTTTTGATGTTTATTCATTCAGTAAGCGCATATATTTTTAATTATGAATTGGATTACAGAATTAAAAACAACATGATTAGTGTGGATAATAATGATTTGATATGCCCTGTAGATAATTATTTATTCCCAGATATTACAAAAACAGAAAGATACAAAGATTATATAGAAAAAAATGGTAAAAATAATGAAAATAGCACAAAGAGATTTTTTATAGTTGGAAATATTGTAGGTTATAATACACAAGTAAATGAGATTGAAAATGATATTCTTGAAAAATTGCAATTAAAAGTAGAAGACTTTAAAGTAAGATATATGCGTGAACTAGAAAATAAAGGTTCATATAGGGTGCTTTTTGCACCTTTTAAAGATTTGACATATATATTAAATGAAGACAAAATAAACATTGCCTTTTCATTGCCTTCCGGATCTTATGCAACCATTTTGCTGAATGAATTTATGAAGAACAATGTAGATTTGAACAAAAGATAAGAGAGCGCTAAAAGTAGGAGAAATTTTTTAGATTAAAATTAATTTAATAATTAATTATTGTTAATTTAATATCATATATTAATTAAATATATACAATTTACAAATTATTTATAAAAGAAAAAATTTTAATATAAATTTAATACAAAATAGATAAAGAAGAATCAATAATATTTAATAATTTATTTGTAATATTGTTTGATTTATATATATAAAAAATATGATTATTATAAATTATAAAAGGTGATTTAATATTTGCTTATATAATTAGTACAAATACACTGCTCATAGCAATAGCAGTCATTATGATATTGGGTTATATAAGCAAAGCAATCTTTAAGCTTACAAAAATACCAGAAATATTAATACTGATGTTTTTTGGTGTTTTGCTTGTTCCTATAGGGCACTTATTACCACAAGTTTACACAAATGTCCTAATTTCATTAGCACCGCTCTTTGGGAGCATAGCCCTTGTTGTCATTTTGTTAGGTGGAAGCAAAAATATACATCCAAGAAACAAATACAATAAAAGCGCCCTTGGAATTTTATTGGGCTTATTTGATATTCTATTACCCATGTTTATACTGGCTTACTTCATGAATTATTTCTTTGGCTGGCAAATTTTATATGGGGCTATACTTGGCGCTATATTAGGTGAAACTACCACAATAGTTGTTATTGATATAATCAAAAGGCTCAAAATACCTCTTGGAATATATGACATGCTTACTATGGAGGCAACAACAAATTCTATTTTTTCTATAATTGCGTTTTCAATAATTCTCGTTATTATAACAGGAAATGCACTTACTTTCAGTACATTAAGTTCTTATACTATAGATTATATTAGTGTGGGAGTATTCTTTGGACTGTTAATGGGATTTTTATGGTTGTTTCTTCTAAGACTTATTAAAAGCGCAAGAGAGTATCTTGCGATACTTGCAGTAGCATTGCTCCTTTATGGTATAACTGCATTGTTTAATGGTGCAGCCATTATAGCAGTATTTATATTTGGACTTATTGTCGGAAATCATAAAACACTTGGAAAATTTTTAAGAGTATCTTCAGATATTAACGAAACAGAGATTAATATTTCTGAAAAAGATATTGAATTTCTTATAAGAACATTCTTCTTTGTTTTTATTGGTATCATAGCAGTTATTTCATTGCAATATTTTGAGATTGCAGCCATTATAACCTTAGTATTAATTTTAATGAGGTACTTTGAGATAAAAGTATTCTTTAGAAAAGACGATAGAGAATATGGAAAATTAGCATTTTCGCTTTTGCCTAGAGGAACAACCGCCGCCATTCTTGCAACTTTGCTTTATGCACTTGGTGGCATTTATTTTAATAATATTTTTTATATCACATTTATGGTTATATTAATTACAAACATAATAGCAGGTATTTCTCTATCAGTAGTTTCCCCAAAACTTAAAAAATAAAAAGTATAGAAAAATAGATAGGTAATTAAAAATAAGGCCAACAAAAAGAGAAAGATTGGTAAATGGGGCTGCTGATAATTGGCTGTAATGTGTAGGTTGTGGAACAGATATACAAAGCTATCTCTTTAATAAACCACAAGAATCAGGCACAAGACAATCTAATATTATAGGCGGAAGACTTTTTTATTATTTGATTCGTTGTCCTTTCTTAG
>JBMFUB010000038.1:0-4841 GCA_049966715.1 Candidatus Micrarchaeia archaeon | reverse complement strand
AGAGTTGCAGATGAAATTGGTCTTCCTGTAGAATCATCAGATAATAAAGCTTTCCCAAAAGGAAAAGGTGCTGTGGATTTTTTAGTAACTTAACCGCACCCATAATCCTTTAATATAAAAAATCATTTAAATAATTATGCAATTTTTATAATTATTATAAAAAACATTGCTGCTAATCAGAAGTACATATATTAGACAAAATAGAAAAAGATTACTTTGCTTTTTGTTTTTATTAATAAAATATACATAATTACATAATAATAAATTACATAATAATATAATATTTATATAATATTTAAAAATACTATAATAATATAATGTATTATATTTTTATTATTGTATAATAAATCAAAATGATTCAATGAAAATAAATATTGTAGTTACATCAAATGCAAAAGCCAATAATATTATAAAAGTGGATAAATTTAATTATAAATTAAAAATCAATGCACCCGCAATAGACGGAAAAGCAAACGAAAAATTGATTGAAGTTCTTTCAGAATATTTCAATAAAAATAAGTCAAAAATAAAAATTATAAAAGGATTAAAGAGCAGAAACAAAATAATAGAGATCGAAGATTAAATTAATAACTTAACTTCGCCACACAATTTTAATATAAAAAATTATTTAATGCGGGTAGCAAAATTTTCAGTGCATTTATAAAAAATAAATCTTCTGTTTATAAAATATCTAATACTAATATAATTTAATACCTGAAAGTAGGTGCAACTATTAAAATAAAGTCCTCTTTGCCAGAGTAATAAAACTCAATACGTGTAGATCTGCATCAAGTATTTAATAAGGTTAACATTCCATTTGTTGAATATATTTTATTATTTACTGTATAATTTATAGTTAGGTTGTAAATCAAGTATGGATTAAGATACGAGACAGTTCCTCCAATGCAGTTAGTTGTTATATTATTGCTCTCTCCACTAGCTAATGTTATATTTAATGTCGTACTTTTTTCAAATCCTGGTATATAACAGGCAATTCCTGATAAATGTATTGGAAGTGTATTGAGGTTCTTTATTCCTATATCAACACTAAAGTTTTTACTAATATTAATTATATTGCACGATAAGCTGTTTGTACCGCTGCTGCAATTGTTCTTATATATTGTACTTTCCCAATAAAGTGGTTTGCCTGTCAAGTTTAATGTAGATATAATTCCCGCACCAGCCCCCTGTGCATTTGCTGCTAATGTTCTATTAACTAATGAATAAATTGTTATGATATAATTGCCGTTTATCTCTTTATCTTTTGTAAGATAGTATGTATAGTTAAATGGTTTTTTAGTTTCTGGTAAAATGGTGGCGCATACTGATGCTTTCGTTTGATTAAATACCATACCATTACATGTGTTTGATGTAATCTGATTGGCTGTTGAATTATATTGTATATAACCTATAAAGAATCCATATTTATTTATAGATTCATTTGCTATTCCGATGCTATTATTTGTGCTTGTTATTATAGAACCTATTGATATTGAATTGCTATATTCAAGCAAGGGTGACATCTTGATGAGCTCTTGGTGTGCTTTAAGTTGTGCTATCAGTACATTGCTTTCTACCGCTTGATAGGTTTTTCCTAATATATCTGCACAGTTAAATCCACTTTGGTTTTCTCCAATAAGTACCTTTGTCCAGCCTTTTTCATATTCAGCGCATATGCTTGATGAATTGCTAAGTTTTGCATATATTATTCCGTTATTGCTTATAACTGATTCATTGAGCTTGTTTAAGAGTGTTGAAATTGAGCTTGTGTTTAAAGGCCCCTGCATCCATATTGAATAAACTTCAGTTCCATTTCTATATTTTACATAAGCACCATTTGTATTTGCAATATAATTTAATAAACTATAAAATATTGGCGTAATTATATTGTTTTCAGTATTAACTCCAAATAAATCTGCAAGTGTTAAATTATATTCATATGATAAATAAAGATTTGCAAATAATCCTTTTTGTTGGAGATTAAAACTCCTCGTTTCTAAAATATTATTGTTTGGTATGCTTGAATATACAGAAGGTGCTTCCGCATTGTTTACATATAAACCTATAGAGCTTGTTGTATTTGCTCTATTTTTTATGTTAAGCAGGTCTGCAGGATCTGCAATTGCGGTAAAAATATAATTACCATTTGATGGAAACACATAGCTTACATTTATTACCGCGCCTTCATGTGCAGGTAATGAAACATAATAATTATTAATTGTTTTATTATTTATGTACGCTATTACTGTTAAATTTTTTATATAATTAGGACTTGTGTTATTAACAAAAATCTTATATTCTGCAAGTGAATAAGGATAAAATGATTGGTTGTTTACAAGTTCAGCCTTTAAATTTATAGAATAAGTTTTTGGTATAACTATACTAAATCCTATATAAGCAATTAGTGCAATTATAATAACTATTGCAAGATACCCTAGAAGTAATTTTGTATTATTCATGTATACACCACAACATTTAATATTAATATTTAATTATAAATTAATACAATGTATATTTATAATATATTTTATAATATACCTTCATTATAATCCAAATAATCTTTTATAATGCGTTTATGATTCAATAAGTATTATAATAAAATCAAAGATTATAATTTGAAAATAAAAATAAATCAATCAATTTTTATTTTTGAGCTCTTTTAATGCCTCAATTATTTTTTCCTTTATTGGATCTATATTTGTACTAAAATAATTTTCTATCCATTTCGCTTCATCAAATCCCTCCTCTTCAGAAGACATTAAATAATATTTTCCTTTTTCATGCCTAATTAAATTCTGCTTTGTTAATTGAAGAAGATGATAACGCAAGGTTTTTTCATTTATCGGCTCCCATGCCTTCTCTATATACTCTGACATTTCACTTACTGTTGGATTCTTTTTTAATTTAAAGTGAAAATATATAAGTGCATCAATTACTGATAATGCACTAAGCCTTGATTCTTTTGGATTTATGACACCTATTGCGAGGCCCAGCCATCTTATTAAAGAGCGTTTAGTTTCTTTTACTTCTTTTGGTAATACCATACTTCTTAAAGTTATTTCATTTTCTATAAGCTTTGATTCATTAAGCTCCATACTCACACCTATATATAAAATATTTAATTATTGATTATATTCGTGATAATTAATTATTTTAATTTATATCAATTATATTAAACGATATATAAATAATATAAAATCATTTATTATAATAATTTAATTATATAATAAAAATATATATTAAATATCTTTTATTTTAATTTTGCAATTTATAATTATTATGTTTATTTTAATATTTATTTTATAATTATAGTTATATAAATATTTATTATCTGTATATTATAAATTAATTATAATATTAATAATTTAGTTGACTAAATTAATATAATATTAGTACATTTTATTATTAAATAAAGTAAATAATAAATAATTAACAATAAAAGAGAGAATAAATGTTTACTGATATAAATTTTATAATGGCAGGTATAAAAAAAGATAAATTATACAAAGGATGATATTATGAATGATATAAATGAATTAAATGAAAAAGAGAATATGGATGTTGATGTAAAATTTAATCCCTCTGTGCTTAAGCCTTTTGCCAGAAATGAAGTAATGCTCAATATTACTTTAAAGAATAATTCAAATTCAATTTTATATTGGGGAGAATGTGATATAAATGTTCAGCCACCATTATCATTAGCTAGCGATATCGATCTTAATGCTGGTAGGATGCGCATAGGAATATTAAAACCTAACCATTCAATAAGTAAACCGGCAAGAATTTATACAAGGCTTAATAATTATCCAGATGATTATGTTTTCAAAATTATAGCATATTTTTATGATGAAGATGGTGCTATTGTTAAAAGAATAGAAAAAAATATTACAATTCCGTGTATAGAACAAAACAATGGCAACAACATGAACACCTTGCAAGTTTAATTAAAATAATAAATTATGCAATTGCTATTACACTTATAATCTTATTAGTGGTTGGATGAGAGGTTATTTTATTGTTTTTGAAGGGATTGATGGATGCGGCAAGACAACACAACTTGAAATGGCTTCGAGATATATAAAGGAAAAATATCCCAATAGAGAGCTTGTAATTACAAAAGAACCTACAACAAATGAAATCGGCACTTTTATAAGGAAGATTATAAGCAGCAAGGAGAATTTTGACCCCATAGCAATGCAGCTTCTTTTTTCAGCAGATAGGGCATTACACGTTTCAGAAATAATGAGTATTATCAATAAAGGCGGAATTGTATTATGCGATCGTTATATGTTTTCAACCTTTGCATATGGTGCTTCTAATGGGCTTGATATGGATTTCCTTCGCTATATAAATAAAAAATTTTTAGTACCGGATTTAACTTTTATAATTGATACACCAGCAGAAATTTCAATTGAAAGAATATTGAAAAGAGAGAAAGAGAAGAAGCTGAAGATGTACGAAAAAATCAATATTCTGAATAGTGCGAGATCAGAATATCTAAAAATGAAAGAATATTTTAAAAATTATTTTATAATTGATGGCAATAGAAATATTGAAGAAATAAATAAAGAAATAATTAATATATTAGAATTAAATTTAATATAAAAATAAACCAAAGAAATAAGAAAAGTAAAAAAATAAAAAAATAAAATAAAAGTTATGCTTTCTTTACAGAGTAATAGCTTACAAGCTTTCCATATTTGCCTTTTATTCTTCTTTTCAAGAAGTTCAGGAATTCTTCATGCTCTCTTCCATCCTTCAACCTTGTCTGTATAAGAATTCCATAATCATCATCCCCATCCCCTATATTTACAGCTTCTACACCTTTTATGGAGATTAGA
>JBMFUB010000037.1:0-5352 GCA_049966715.1 Candidatus Micrarchaeia archaeon | reverse complement strand
ATAATTTATAATTATGGTTCTCCGCCACTAGCAGTTTCAGGTCCGTACATTCATATCACCGAAATAATATAACTAGAAAGCTTTAAATATATTTCTCATTTTTTCTTTTGTGTTAGATAGATAACGAAATATAAGGGAAATAAAATATTAAAATATAAAAAAAGTAAAAATAATAAAAAATTATATAAAATTGATAAGTGAATAATAAAACAAATGAAGTTAAGGTAAATAATCCTTGTTTGAAATTTTGTCTTTTATATAATCATCAACAAATGTAAGCCTTGGTCCTTGAAGAGTATCCTGCTCAAGCTTCATCTTTGTTTTTAGCACTTTTTTAAGCTCTTCAACCCATTCTTTATGCCTATTAATCCAAGGGTATTGAAGCATCTCCTGTGCCCTCTTTAAGTCGACATCTGTTGCTTTGAGCGTCATCTTTTTAAGAAAATCATATCTTTCTATATCAGACATAGTCACACCTATAAACTTTGCTTCTGGAGTTGCAATATCTCCGCCAATATATGCAAGGTTCATGCTTCCTGTTTTTATAGTCCAATATATATACCAGCCCCACGCATCTCCATCATTGAAAACATAAATTGGAAGGCCTTTATCGGCAAGCTTTCTTATTAATCTCCTTGTACCCCTCGCAGCTTGGCCCTGTGGTGTTATTAATATGCAGTTCTCTTTCTTCCAAAATTGATCTTCATTGAGCCTCTGCCACAGCGCATCCTTTTCAACAACAAGAACATACTTTGCCTTTATGTCTACAAATTCTATATCATTATCAACATCGCTTGGTATCGCCCATCCGCTCCTTCCAGTTTTGCTTGCATCAAGCTCTATTCTATCATTTCCGAACTTATCTATAACACGCATATTGCCGGCTAAAACACCTTTTCTATTTGCATTTAGATTTAGATCCTCTCTTTTCAAATTTAAAGAAACCTCTAAATCTTCTATAAGGGGGTTTGATTCCGCCTGCTCGTTAAATATATTTTCATCAACATCTTCACCCATAGAATATTTAAGCTGGTAGAAAAGTCCTCTTATTGATGTATGCAGATTCTCATTTACAAACTTATTGCACTTAGATGCAATTGCAATAGTCTGCATGAATCTTTTAGTCTGTGATATATTTAAAAAATTCCGCTCTTCAGTTGCATTGCCCAAAGCTAAATAACCCCTCTTTTCATCATATATTATATTTGAGCGGGTTCTCGCAACTGTTTTAAATTTTGGAGCCTTCATCTCATGTATATCCTTTACAATAGCTTCAGCGAATTCTTTGAGCGCCTTAGCTGCGTTTTTTTTATCCTCCATAATATTACCTTTATATATTTGCTATTATTTATTCTGGTATTTTTTAAGCTCTGCTATAATTTCATCCCTTCTTTTTGTCTTTTTTAATACATATTCCATTACGTCTGCAAGATTTTTAACAGGTATCAATTTTATCTTTTTCTCTTCGGTTGCAGTTAAATAAACATCATCAAGATTGCTTGCTGGAAGTATGACAGTTTTTATACCTTCTGCAATTGCCGCTTCGACCTTTTGGGTTACTCCGCCAACAGGAAGGACCTCTCCTCTTACAGACAATGATCCGGTCATTGCAACTGATTGATCAACAGGTATATTTTCCATTGCGCTGATTATGCTTATTGCAACTGCTATGCTTGCGCTGTCACCCTCAACACCTTCATATGTTTGCAGGAACTGCACATGCATATCATAACCTATTACATCTCTACCCATATGTTTCTTTATAATTGCACTTACATTCTTCACTGCTTCTGTTGCTATCTTGCCCAATTTTCCTGTAGGTATAAATCTTCCTTCTGCTCTTGAGCTTGCTGGTGTTATTTCTGCAACAATCGGCATGACAATTCCAGATGAAAGGTATGTAGAGCCTATGACTGCAAGTCCATTAACCTTGCCTATGCTATAGCCTCGTGTTTTAAATACGCTATACTCTTTTTTAAATTCAACGGTTTGGGATACAATTTGAGCTTCTATTGGATTGGCAAGCCTTTTTGCATCAAGCACCTCCTTTTCGCCTACAAGCTTTTTGTTGCGCTCTATCGCAAGGTCTCCAGCAGCCCTTATTAATCCGCCAAGGTCTCTTAGCACTAATGTGTATCTACCTTTTCTGCCGCTTCTTCTCATTGCTTCTTCAATTATAGCTTCGATTGCATATCTGTCAAAATGCGGTATCTTTCCATCTTTCTTAACCTCTTGCGCTATAAATTGTATTAGCTTTTCAGTATTCTCTTTATTGACTTCCATTGAAGAATCCATATAAACTTCATAGCCATAGCCCCTTATTCTTGATCTTAATGCGGGATGCATATGTTCTATATCTTGTATATTTCCAGCAGCAACAAGATCGAAATCGCATGGTACGGGCTCTGTCTTTACCAATGCTCCTGAGCTCATCTCACTCTGCCCTGTTATTGGGTATTTCTTCTCCTGCATTGCTGTAAGAAGATCCTGCTGGGACTTTGCCTCTAATCTTGAAATCTCATCAATGTATAAAACACCTTTGTTTGCTTTGTGTACAGCTCCACTTTCAACCCTCAAATGTGCAGGTGTGCCCAAACCACCAGTTTGTAGTGGATCATGTTTTACATCTCCAAATAATGATCCTGCTTTTGAGCCAGTTGCATCAAGGAAGGGTGCGTGCGTCATACCTGTATTGTCTACTATAAGCTTTGGTTCGTTTGAGATATCTGCAAAGCCGGGCATTGCACTTACCCTATGTGTCAAGCCTACTGTAAAGGTAAGAAATGCACCAAGGATCATAATGCCGAGTATAAGCGATGCAAATACAATGAGTTCATCACCAGAAACCAAGCCACTGAGCGTTATAGCAAAAAGAACTATTACAACTATAATTATAGCTGGAAGAAGCCAGGAGCCACCTTTACCAACAGACATTCTATTCTTCATACGCTCCTTCTGAAGTATTATTCTGCCCTGGCCGTCGCCAAGCTTTTCACCTGGTTTTGGAGGTATTGGATATGTTTTGACTGTTTTGATAATAGGCTCATTTTCATCATTGGGATTCTTGTATACAAGCACATCTTCGAGGTCCGCTACGGGGAGCATCTCAGCCATAGCCTGAGCCAGCATTGTCTTGCCTGTGCCTGGATCACCAATAAGTAGAACGTGCCTTCTCTGCTTAGCCGCTTTGATTATTATCTCTCTAGCATTCTTCTGGCCTATAACCTGATCAATAAGCTTGTCTGGAACTTTGACATCCGCAGTGCTTTTGATATAATCTGGAACTAGAGGCACATCTTTAGCACCATCATTGATATTTTTGGATTTGGTTGTTTTAGTAGCATTATCTTTAGCGTTATTGGTATTTTTAATATTAGCATTATTAGCCTTATTAGCATTAGCACCAATACGGATATTATTAATATTATTAGCAGCAGTATTATCAGTACTATCAATAATACTCGTACTATTAGTGTTAGTTTTATAAATTATTTTTTTATTGTCCGTTTTTATATTTTGGTTTTTTATTACATCATTGCTTTTATTAATTTCTTTAGCTTCATAGGTTTTTGGAATTTTACCCTCCTTTCTTTCTTTTTCTTTCTTATTTTTTTCGTTTTTCATTAAAACCCCTAATATAATATATAGATAATGAATAATATACTGAAATATAAATATACACAATGATGAAATTACATATAACGAAATAATATAAATAAAATAATATTCACAATGAAATAAATAATAAAACAATAAAAATAAATAATGAAAATAATAAATATAAATAAATATAAATAATGTATAAAAAAATAAAAAATAATTATATTCTATTTAATTTTATAATTTAATAATTGTTATTTATATTATTGAGCTAATTAATATATAAATTAATTATATAATATATATCTAATTATATAATATACATCTTATTATTTATTATATTTTTATTTATTATATTTATTATGCTAATTTTAATTATTGCAATATATTATTACTTATTATGTGTGTTATAACACATAATATTATAGTTAATTAATAACTAATTAATAAATTGTGTTATAATAATTAATATATTAATAAATTATTGATCTCTATTGTCTTTGTTATATTCATTAATAAAAATAATATAAAAATTATTATTAAAAGAATTATTATTTATTATTTTATTTTTTTATAATTAATTTAAATATTATTTATTTTAAAAATTATAAATATTAATATGTAAAATTAATACTCAAGTAAAAATCTAAGATAAAAAATAAATGCATATTTATATTAAATCCATATTAAATTAAATTTAAACTTAAGAAAGCCATAAATAAAATAATAGCTTTATGTAATAATACATTTTTATAATATTTATTTATATTAAAATAAATATATTGAATATTAAAATTATTTATTTTTCCTTTTTTATTTGAAATTCCTTAATTCTTAATAAACGGGAGTATTTTTAAATTTATCTTTTGTAATTTAAATAAAAAATGTGATAAACATGTTCGGAAAAAATGTATTAAAAGGTAGAGAACATGCACAGAGCGCAATGGAGTACCTCATGACATATGGATGGGCGATACTCATTATTGCGATTGTTTTGGCAATATTGTTCAAATTAGGAGTTTTTAGTGGAGCAAGCCTCACAGGCACATCATGCATTGGTACAGTGGGTTGGTCATGTTCAGGTCTTTCTTATGGTACTAGTGGTTTGAGCTTTACTCTTGGTCAGAGTACCGGAACTCAAGTTAATAATGTTGTAGTTGCATGCTCTTCAACAGCAGGCACAGGTGGCTATCCCGCATCAGGTAATTTTTATTACCCCACAGCACCCGCTACAAATTCAGGTTTGGGAGCAACCTCTAGTAATATAGTAACAGCTACTTCAAATAGCTTGGCAGGAGCAATACCAAATGGAGGAACCATAACAATATCTAATATAATATGTGGTGGTATGGGGGCTCCAGCAATAGGTCAAACCTTCCAGGGTTATGCTTGGGTTGCATATATAACACCAACTTCTACAAGCCCACAAGTAGTACAAGCATTAACAATATCAGCAAAGGAAACATCTTAAAGTTGAATAGAATTATTTTATAAAAATAGAAGATCTCTAAGATCTTCATTTTATTTTTTCTATTTTTTCTTTTTCTTTAAAACTTACATAAATCTTAATAAATAGAATTGTTTTTAAATTTATCTTTTGTAATTAAAATAAAATAATTTAATATATAAAAAGTGAGAAAATGTTCGGAAAGAAAATAATAGAAGGTAGAGAACGTGCACAGAGCGCAATGGAGTACCTCATGACATATGGATGGGCGATACTCATTATTGCGATTGTTCTGGCAATATTGT
>JBMFUB010000036.1:0-5910 GCA_049966715.1 Candidatus Micrarchaeia archaeon | reverse complement strand
AGTTGCAATTCCTTCTTATTATTTGGCAGTCAAAGAAAGCAAATATTTAGATAATAATTCAAAAATAAACAAAAAATTAGAAAGATAATAATTAAAAAGGTAAAATAAAATTAGGCTGAAATTTTTATGATTTAGATTTTTTTTCTTTTTTCTCATTTTATTTTTCTTATATTATAAAACTTTATTGTTATAAAACAACTAAAAAAATTAATATTATGATTTGGGCCCGCGGAGAATCGAACTCCGGATCTTCTCTCTGTGAAAGAGACGTCTTACCATTCGACTACGAGCCCTTGAAATTAAAATAAATGTTACTTTGTTATTTTATTAATTAATTATTTTTATTGTTCCTTTATCTTTTGTTTTATAATATCCTAAATTTACATATAAAATATTAATTAAAACGATATATAAATAAAAATAAATATTTATATATTATAAGCGCGTAGGTGTGCCATATAAGATATAATGTAAGGATTTTTAAATTTGTATATTTATATATTTTATGGTAATTTATATGAAATATTATACTGGAATTGGTGATAATGGCGATACATTACTTCCAAATAACATAAAAATCAGCAAAGACAGTGAAATTACTAATATAATAGGGGATATAGATGAATTAAACAGCTTGTTTGGTCTAATAATTAATTATATTGATGATGAATATATAAATAATATTATTAAAAGTATACAAGACCGACTCTTTAATATTGGTGCGGAAATAATAATAGTAAATTCAAATACAAATAAAAAAGACAATATAAAATTTAATTTTTCTGAAAAAAATATAAAAGATTTAGAAGAAGTAATTGATGAAATAAGCATAAAACTTTCTGATCTTAATAAATTTATATTACCTGGTGGCTCTGAATCTGCATCCTGGCTTCATTATGCGCGTGCGATAGTTAGGAAAGT
The DNA here is from genome assembly GCA_049966715.1 of Candidatus Micrarchaeia archaeon. Taxonomy (GTDB): domain Archaea; phylum Micrarchaeota; class Micrarchaeia; order Micrarchaeales; family Micrarchaeaceae; genus JAJZYD01. Next base: position 4,989 of record JBMFUB010000036.1, on the reverse strand, counting down.
TGAAAGAAATTTTGTGGGTTTCTCAAAAACAAATAAATTAAATCCCAATATATTAAAATATATAAATAGATTATCATCTTTCTTTTTTGTTGCCGCTAGATACATGAATAAAAAAGAGGGTATTAAAGAAATAAATCCTACCTATACACCATAGATAAGTAACATCCTTATAATAAATTTTAAATAGATACTTTATAAAAATAAAAAAATTAAAAATTAAAGTATTCTTTGAATTTTTGTGTTGTTTCAATTTTTTTTGTTCTGCCATTTTTTGTTGCTTTTATAAATCCTTTTTCTAAAATCTCTTTAATATATTCATATGATGAAGTACCGAATGATTTTATAATATTGCTCTGCATAATTGGTTCATTTTTGCTTATGTATGCTAGTATTCTAAGTGCACCCCTTGATAAATCTGGCGCTCCTGCAAATGAATTAACATATTTTAAATAGGGCTCTTTAACTGCGAGTAAATAATTATTTGCAAGTTTTGAAATCATTAAAGCACTATCTCTTTTATTATAATCATCAATTAATTCTTCGATAATTGGAATTAGACTACCTATAGACGCTATACCCAATGCTTTAGCAAGCTCATCTATACTTAATGCCCTGCCAGAAACAAATAGGGCTGCTTCAATTATTTTTTTAATTTCTTCCTTATTTGAAGGTACGTCCATTCAAACACTTTTACAAATTTTTTAATTTAAAAAATAATTAAGTGCTATTTAATTTTATAAAAATTTCACCAAAAAAAATATCTTGAAATATTGTTATTTTCTTTTTATGCGCTAAAAATAGTACGGGTATAAATAAATCTATTAAAATATTTTTTTCTTTATAATTTTTTATAAAGTCTTTAGACAAATTACTAAAGGTTAACATTTTTGTTGTATCTACATTTATATTAATTATATTGTATATATTTTCAATTTTTTTATCTATGTCTTCAGTTGAAAGCTCTAAGATAAGCGGTGCTGGTTTTTTAGAGATCTCAATTTCTTTATCTTGTTTTATTTTTATAGCTTCATCAAGTGCTTCCATTAGTTCAAATAAAGTAATTTTTCTATTTGGCTGAATTCTTATTTTATTTATTAACTGTGGTACTTCGGGTAAAACTCTTTCAGCATTGTTTTCTACACTTTCACTTTCCGTAATTTGTTCATCTATTAATTTTAATGATAACGATTTTATATAAAGAAGAGTAGATGCCGCAAGGACTATATTTGCTGGAACCCTTAAATCAAGAAATTCCATTTGTTTTATTATTGTGATATAATCCTCAACAATTCTTGAAATATCGATATTCCAAGGGTCTATTCTATTTGTTTCAACTAATTCTATTAAGAGCTCCTTCCATGTTGCATTTTTTACAAACTCTGCAAGATTTAGATTTTTTTCACTAATAAAAGAGATTGTTTGAGTTTCCATTAAATCATACTGGTTGCCTATTAATTTATATAACAAAAAATATTTATGTTTAATGATTATCTTAATTTTATATTATATAAATTCTGAATTTGCTAACTTTTTTATTAAATAGATTGGGTAGAAAAAATTTAAACAATATTCAATTAATTTTAAATCTTGTTTTTAATAATTTTATAATCAACAACAATTTCATCTTCTTCTCTAGAATATGGTCTTACTACCCTATTAAATATTATCTTTACTTTATATTTATGCTTTTTTGCATGATCTTGTAATATTTTAAAAGTATTACCCAAAACAACATCCCTCTTTCCAAAAACATATATACTTACTATTGCTTTGTCCTTAGCCACAATAAATGCTTCATCTAGAAAATTCATACTATCTTTTGGTAAAGGCATTACAATATAATCTGCAAAATCCTTATATTTTTTTGCAACTTTCTTGACATCACCTAATACAGGTTCTACATTATTAACATTATTTAATTTTATGTTTTCACACATTGCAGAATATGCTTCCTTATTAAGCTCTATACTAATAACCTTTGAAGTAGGATGGGCTTTTGCAATTTCTATAGAAAAAGGACCTACACCAGCAAACATAACTGCTACATTGCAATTATCCTTAACTTGCTTCATAATCCTTGTACGCTCATACGAAAGTCTACTAGAAAAAAAGCTCTTACGCACATCGAATTTAAAAATACAATTATTTTCTTTGTAATTTGCAACAAAGCTCTTTTTGCCTGCAACATATTTAAAATCTCTAGTCCTATAAATACCAGAAATAGCACCTGCTTTTGAAACAACAGTTTCTATATTTGGGTGTATTTTCATCAATATCTTAGCAACATCTTTTGCTTTTTTATTTAAAATTTTTTTAGGAGTTATAGTATTTTTTCTTATATTTATTATTGCTACATTCCCAAGTAGATCATAACTTTTTATTATGTCTTTATCTTCTTTAAATATACTGCGCAATGAGGGATTTCTTATTTGCTCTACAAACTTTTTTTTAGTTATAATTGTAAATGAAACATTTAGAATTTTATTAATATTCCTCAATTGAACATCTAAGATTGGAAAATAAATATAATTTCCTTCTTTAATAATACTCAATTTCCAATTGAAAAACTTATTCTTAATTAATGCTTTTTTTATTTTTTCTGCATTCTTTTTGTCAACTTTTATATATTTTGCTTTTTTATTATCCATTATAACACAATATTATATATTAAATACACGTTATTTTAATTATTTATTTTTTATTTATTTGGCTTTGCGCTAATTATTTATATTTATTATATCATCTTATTAATACTATATTTATTTTATTTATTCTATATTTACTTATTTACCATTTTATAAATATATAAAAATATTATAATTTATGTATATATTACTTAAATATATAATAAAAAAATAAGCTTTAAGATAAATCAAAAATTATAAAAATATAAGCATATCCAATATTATAAGCATATTATATAATTTTAGATAATTTATTATACTTTATTGCTTTAATATTTCAATTGTTTTAATTATTTGTTTAAAAATTATAAAAAGAATTATAAATATGTGAAATAATATTAATAAAACTAAAACCAGATAATTAAAAAGTAAATATAAAAATAATTTGAGAGTGATTATGTGTTTTTTGTAGTTAAAGTAACTATAGGTCAAGAGGGCGTAGTTGCACGCATGTTGCAAAATAAAGCCGCAAAATCAGATTTACCAATATATTCTATATTAGTAATAGAGGGATTGAAAGGTTATATAATTATTGAAGCAGAAGATGAAGTATCATGCAGACAATTTATAACCAAAGAATATAATATAAAAGGTATATTAAAAACTCCGTTAAGTAATGAAGAATTAGATAAAATGATTGTATCAAAAAATTATGAACAGAATGTAGAAAAAGGAGATATAATAGAATTTACATCAGGTCCATTTAGAGGATATAAAGCAAAAGTATTAAAAGTAGATGATATTAAAAATGATATCACTGTTGAACTTATGGATGTAGTAGTCCCAATTCCAGTTACAACTAAAGTAGATACAACAAAAATAATAAGTAAAGCAGGAAAAAATGAACAATAATGTATTTAAATTTTAAGAAATTTAAAAATATTAAATATTATAAATTATGAATAAAGATATTAAATATATAAAATACTTAAAAATGGTGTAGAAATGTCAGAGGTAACAATATCAGGTTTGGTTGAAGGAGGAAAAGCATCAGGAGGCCCACCACTTGGCCCAGCATTAGGTCCATTGGGTGTTAATGTTAACAATGTAATAAGCGAAATAAATAATAAAACAAAACAATTTGAGGGAATAAAAATACCTGTCAAAGTTATTGTTGATCAAACAACTAAAACATTTAGAATTGAAGTTGGTGTACCTCCAACAAGCGCACTTATCTTAAAAGAGCTTGGTGTACAAACTGGTGCTAAAACAAAAGATGAAATTATAGGAAATCTTAGCATTGAGCAGGTAAGAAAAATTGCAAAATCAAAAGAAGCCTCGCTTTATGGCAGAGATGAATTAGCAAGGATAAAACAAGTTTTAGGCACATGTAAAAGCATGGGAGTAAAATGCGAGAACGAAGATCCAAAGCTTATAATAAAAAAGCTAGAAAAAGGAGAAATAAAACTTTGATTAAGTCTAATTTTAAACCTGGATTAAATGAGCTTTATAAGCTTATGCAATCACGCTTTGGATTTCTTAATTGGTGGCCAGGAGACACTAAATTTGAAATTTTTGTTGGAGCAATATTGACACAGCAGACTAGCTGGAGTAATGTTGCAAAGGTAATTCAAAGACTAAAAGATAATAATCTATTAAATTTAAACGCGATTATTGATATAGATCAAAATAAACTTGAAGAATTAATAAAACCAAGCGGATATTACAGGCAAAAATCTAAAAGGCTAAAAGAGATATGTAATATAATTAAAGCTAATTATGGAGACCTTAATAGATTGTTCGAATTAGATAAAATAAAATTAAGAAATACTTTATTGAATTTAAAAGGAGTAGGAAAAGAAACTGCTGACTCTATAATATTATATGCAGCTGAAAAACCAATATTTGTTATTGATGCTTATACAAAACGTATAATGCATAGAATTTATAACATACCAGAAGATATAAGTTATGATATTTTACAAAATTATTTTGAATCTGAATTAAAAAAAGATTTAATACTTTATAAAGATATGCATGCACAATTTGTTGAATTGGGTAAAACATATTGCAGAAAAAAACCAGAGTGTAATGAGTGTCCCCTAAAAATATACTGCAAATATGAGAATCAAAATAAGCAATAAGATAAAATATACACATTATTAAAAAATATAATTAAAATTAATCTATATAAATTAATTAAATTAATGATAATATAATTAATATTGGTCTATAACTGACATCCTCCCATGAATAAATTCGTGGGGTTCCTTTCGGCTTGTGCCTACTTGGTTTGAAGATTCATGGTCGCTGTCGTTCTCGGCGTTGCCATTTGAGGGGTATCAGTGCTCCCTTTGCATACATC
>JBMFUB010000035.1:0-6363 GCA_049966715.1 Candidatus Micrarchaeia archaeon | reverse complement strand
GATGAATTGATGATTGCAGAAGCGATCCAAAAGTTTTGGGCATATGATATGTTGGAGAATTATGCGCTCAGCAAAATGTAAATATATAACTGTAATTTGCGGTGGGTAAAAAGGTATAAATATCTATATATTTAATTATTCAACAGAGCAATTTAAATATAAATAAACATATGAATAAAAAATAAACGTCAAATATGAACATATAACATAAACTTTATAAAATTTGCCGGTTTCTATAAAGTACTAATATAATTATTTTTTATGTGATTTTTATGCCAAAGACAAAAACAACTGATGGAGAAGCTATGCGCAATCTGACTAGAAACGAAGTTAACGAAATATTAATTATTGATTTAAATAAATTTACATACGATGAGATGCTTAAACTTTTTAATAATCTTATATCGAACATTATATCAAATAATAACAGCGAAAATGCTATATATCCAATAATTAGGGTAGTGTTAAATGGGTTTAGAGCAGATTATAAAATATCAAATGTTAAAATGGATAAAAATAAAGCAATAGAAATACATATTAGTACAGAAGAGAAATACAAGAGATCAAATGTTCATAATGCTAAATTAGATATATACACATCTGTGGTTTATTATAATGATGTGAAAAATAAAAAAGATATTAAAAATGTTGAAAATATCAACATTCAAATAAAAATTGGTGAATATAATCTTGCTATGTTTGATCTTGCAGAATATTTAAAGATTAATAGCAATTCACCAACAACTGCAAACCCTATGCTCAGAAGCTGAGCTTTCCATTTGTCATACATTGTCAAAACTTATTTTTACATCCTGTTTTTCTTCTTCTGGCACTTGGAACATTGGCTTTGCACTATAATGCATCATTGATGCGACGATATCTGAAGGAAACTGCTGTATTTTAATATTAAAATCATTGACTGAATTATTATATATTTCTCTCTGATCCGCCAGCTCATTTTCTATACTTACAATACTTTGCTGAAGCTGAATGAAATTATTATCTGCTTTTAGATCAGGATAATTTTCTGCAACTGCAAATATTGTTTTTAGTGCAGATGTAATCTGATTTGATGTATCTATCTTTGCTTTAACATCATCTTGTGGTATAGACTCCCATGCGCTTCTTAACTGTGTTATGTTTGTCATTACACCTTTTTCATATTTCATATAGCCGCTAACACTATCTATTAATTTTGTTAACATATCGTGCCTTTTTTGAAGCAATACATCAATATTCGCCCAGGCTTTCTTAACATTATTGTTAAGTGTAATCAGTGAATTGTAAATTAAAAAGAATACTACCGCAATAATTATAAGAATAGCCGCTATTATTATCTCCAAAAGCATTTTTACACCTCTTACTATTTTTAGATAATTATATTATTATACATTTAAATATTTTCCTTTATAACAGAACAAAGTGAAATAAAAAGAAAAATTTAAATAAAAGCCTTTATAAAATTATAAATTTACTTTATTTGTTCTTTAAACTTGCAGTACTAAATTCATAAACGTCCGCGAGCTCAAGCTATTATAAAATCAAAAAGAATATATAAGTGTTGTTTTTATAATATTATTGCTTTTATAAACTATATAAATTACTTTTACATAAGTAATTTAAATATAAACAACTAAAAAATAATAAATAAAAAGAAATTATAAAAGTAAAAATAATAAAAAGATAAAATAATATTTTAATATTTATATTTTAAACTTATAAAAATATCTTATAATTGTAAATAGTAATTGATTAATTTGTAATTTGTTGGTGTTTATATATTTTAATACGGTGCTACTTTGGGAAGTATACCTAGAAAATGGAAGAAAAAAGGAAGAATGCGTTGGAAATGGAAAAAGAAAAGACGTAAGAGATTAAAGAGAGCGCAGAAGAGGAGAGTAGGCGAGCTTTAATTTTATTTTTCTTATTTTTATTTATACCTTTTTATATTTCGATAAGTTATATCTTATTTTGTGTTTTTGCTCTTTCTATTCAATTAACTTATATACATTAATAAACACGATTTATTTTAATAGTATAAAAATATATTTAGCATTAGAACCTTAAAGAACAATCTGCTTATAATATTATTTATCATTATCTTTATTTTCGGTTTTTAAAAAGCTTTTAGGCTTTGTCGATTTAAACAATTCTTTATATATTTTATTAAGATATCTATAATTTTCTTCAATATATTTAATTCTAATCGTATAAATATCATAATAACTATTTTTCTTCTTTTCGCTTTTTAACTTTTTTATATTTTTATTAATTTCTTTAAGTTGCTCTTTTGATTTGATTAAATTATTGCGCACAGAATTTTTATCTTTTTCTATTTTAATTTCTTTACCGAAGTCTGTGAATAAATCAAAAAGTTTCTTTAATGTATCCTCAATATTTTTAACTTCATTATCTATTATCTCTAAATCTTTAGTTAGTGTTCTAATATTATTAATAATTTTTTGATTATCTAGAGGGTCATTATTATTATTTGTTTTAAGTCTTATAGCAGGCATAATCATCACCATGCCAATATATTTAGACATTTTAGATATTTATAAGTTACTTTTAATTTTTGTTTTATCAATTGATAATGTATAAATAAATGATATTGATGTAAATAAAAATAATAATATAATATGGTCATAAATATAATATAAATATAATATAAATATAATAAATAATCTAAATAGTATCTGCGATATATATAAATATCAAATATGCTGTAATTATAATTGTACACAAAATATTACAGAAATGGATTGGTGTAATGTTATATTATATATAACAAAAGAGAATATAATATAAAATATGTAATAGCAATTAAATATTAAATTAAATTAAAATATTATAATTGAGAAATATGTATAATGTTAATATTGTTAGATTTTATTGTCGGTTATATTATCAATAACATCATCAAATATTATCAAAATATTATCATATAACATATTATTATATATTTAAATAATATAAAATATAAATAAAAAGACATAAATATTTAAAGTGCACAATATAGGAACAATAAAGGTGTTTGTTGTGATTGCTAAAAAGATAAAAAAATTAAAAAAATATAAATCTAATTCTTCAAGCTCAAAATCTTCTAGAGGTAAAAATAACAGACCCAGAAAGATTACAAGTTCAAAGCACACTAAAAATTTAAAAATGCATGAGAAGACAAAGCGCTTACATACGCTTAAGTTTAATAAAAATTCTAATAAGTTAAAAAGAAAAGTCGATAAAAGAACGAATAAAAAATATGCTAAACCTTTCAAAAAAGAGATTAATGATTTAAAAGGTGTAAGGCAAAAGAAGTCAGATAAAGATACTGATTATTATAGTGGCCCCGTAAGCAGAATTTATAAAAAATTGAATGTTGTAGAAGCGATGAAAGCAGAAGCTAAAGAGAACGCTAAGTTCAAAAAGAGGCCACCACTTGCTTCATATACTCCTGAGCAGGTTTCTGCAGCTATAAATTTAATAAAGTCTAACGATGCAGTTAAAGAATATCTAACAAAGAATGTGAGTAGCTTAACTATTGCAATAATGGATGAACTCAAAGCTCCAAATACTGATGATTCAATAGCATCTAAGCTTAATATTAAAGTAAATGCGGTAAGAAGAGTGCTCAATATACTTCAAAATTATGGTATAACAAATTATTATATAGCAAAGAACACAAATGGTTGGCTTTCTTTTTCATGGTATATTAATGTTGATAGAATACCTGCTTTTATAGACAGTATGGTCGTAAAAGAAGAGAAAAAAGATATTCAAATAGATAATAACTGCAATGATTATTTTATATGCCCGACTTGTTATAAAGAAACAAAGATAATATTTCCATTTGATACTGCTTTTGAAAATAATTTTAAATGTACTTTTTGTTCAAGTAAGTTAGAGCAGATTGATAAGGAGGAATTAGAAAAAGCAATGAATGATGGTCACAAAGAGCAATAATTATTAATTATCAGTTTTCAGTTATTAATTTCTAATTTTTGTGTTTCTCTATTTTTAATACTTATATTATTTATAAATATTATATAAACAGTATGGTAAATATTTTAATATTATAATTATAGATCATAAACTCTCTATTATTTTTTTTATATAATTTTATTAAACTCAAAAGGAAAATTTTATGTTTTATTGAATATTATCTTATTTCTATTTTATTTTTTTATACTTGCAATAATTATCTCTAAATAAAAATATAGAAGTTATTTAAATTCTCTTTTTATTAAATAAAATATAAAGCTAAGCTAAAGGTTAATCTATGAGTGAGATTCCAGAATTCATAAGCGATATATTTGAGCAGCTCAAAAAGGAGTACAATGAACCGCTGACGCTAAAAAGAATAGGGAATGGTTTCTATGTTTATACATATTTTAGCCAGTATGATGAAAAGAAACACAAGATTGTTGTAAAGACATATTATATAGGCACCATAAATGAGCAGAGTGGATTTATAGCGGCGCGCAAGCGTAAGCTTGAGAATGTTACCCTGACAAAGAATATTATAAGCGCCATAAGGACGGTAGCTGCATTATCTGAAAAGGATCAGATAATACTAAGAAATTTGAGCATGAATGCCAAAATGGCTAGAAATGAGATCGCAAAAAGAGCTGGGATGAGTGAAGCATCAGTAGCAAGCAGAATAAAAAGATTGACAGAAGATTTAGATATTAAATATTTTGCAGAGTTGAATCTTAAAAAGCTTAATTTTTTAAGATACATAATATTTGTAAAATTTAAAGAAAAAATACCATCAATCGATATAATAAAAGAGGCATTTGAAAATGATCCGAGAGTACTCCTTGTAGCGATGCTAAAAGGACAATATGATCTAATGATTTATATTGCACTTGAGAATGATATAGCTATTATGGATTTTATTTATGAATGGCGCTCAAAAAAGCTTACAGACTATGATGCAAAGTGGTTTATCACACCATTTAGCCAGGTTTACGGAGGCGTAAGGGTAAGAGAGCAATTCTTTGAGCTTCTTAAAGAGAGAATTTGGCATAGAAGTAAAGAGCAGCCGCATAAGCTTCCTTGGCAGCTTTCAAAAGCGGAATTTGGAGTTTTAAAAGAGCTATCAATAGATTCAAATAGGACCTTCAAAGAGATATCTGAAAAATTAGGATTTTTAAATCCCGAGGATTCAAATTATGCATATGAAAAATTAAAAGAAAGGGGCATTATAGAGCGCCTTACAATAAGCATGCAGAATCTGCCCATAAAATATCATGGGTTATTTTATCTCAAAATACTTAACTATTCAAAATACAAAAAATATAGGAGAGAAGTATTAGAGGATAATTGTTCATTCAAATATAAATGGATAAATAAATACTCTATAATAGGTGATATAAGCACACCAGATGGCGTTATACGGATTGCTCCGATATTAAATGATGATGATTTTTATATTTATAAAGAAAATCTCTCAAAATTTGAAGGTACTGCTCTAAGTGCGATCATAATAACAGATATCATTATAGGGTCTATATTCTACAGGAATTTTGATAATGAATATTCAAAATATTGGCAGATACTTATCAATGAATTTACACATAAGCAAGAAAAGAAAATAGAATACTAAGACAAATAATATCAATAAACAAAACAATAATAATAAAACTAAAACTTTATTTTATATTATTAATCAGTTCCTCCTCCATCTCCCATTAATATCACCGCAATAATCTAACTGCAAATCTTTAAATATCTTTTGCTTTTTTCTTTTCATGTTAGATAGATAACGAAATCCATTTATTTTAAATCAATTTTGATATGTTGAATTATAATTATCAATTAATAGATTTAATATAATAATTAAGAAGGTATGTTGGAAATCCACACTTTTAAATGATGGTGAAAGTAGCTTCATATCTTTTTGCTTGATATATTCTCAGCTCATTGACAATTGCCTCACTAAGGCTTAAATCTTGCATTATTTCTCTAGGTGTAGATTTTAATGTATTCTATTATATAATATAATTTTGATGTAAGCATATATCTTTTATTATTATTCTTGGGTTTCATGAAACTCACATTATCTATTTGCGAGGAATGCACTATTTAACGTAGCTATCTTGATAGATGCTAAAATAAGTAGTTAAAATTACAAAATAAGAAAAGTAAAAGAAAAAAACAAAGAAAAAATAAAATAAAAGTTATGCTTTCTTTACAGAGTAATAGCTTACGAGCTTCCCATATTTGCCTTTTATTCTTCTTTTCAAGAAGTTCAGGAATTCTTCATGCTCTCTTCCATCCTTCAACTTTGTCTGTATAAGAATTCCATAATCATCATCCCCATCCCCTATATTTACAGCTTCTACACCTTTTATGGAGATTAGA
>JBMFUB010000034.1:0-6367 GCA_049966715.1 Candidatus Micrarchaeia archaeon | reverse complement strand
AGATGAAAATTGTTATGGATGTTATATCGGCACTGCTCAATGCAAGGGAGAAAAGTGGTATACCCCTAAGATGGCCTGTTTCCAATGAAACTGTAGAAGTAAAGAGTCAGAATGTATATAATATAATTGAAAGATATTCATTAATAATAAAAGAGCTCACAAATTCCAAGGAGCTTATAGTGAAGCAGAGCACAGGAATAAAGGAAGAGATAAAGCCAATGTTTGCGAAGATAGGGCCTGAGTTCAAAGAGAAGGCAAAAGCGGTTGCAGATGCTTTAGTATCTATTGATCCAGAAGTTCTTAAGAATGCAATGGGCAGTGAAGGATTCTATGATCTCCATACTGAAAAGGGCACTGTTAGGATTAGCTCAGAGCATTTCACAATCATAAGCAAAGTTGACAAGCCGGATTCAGTTCTATTCAAGGAGGGGCTTGCATATGTATCAAAGGAAATCAGCATCGAACTTAAGGAGGAGGCGTTGATAAGGGAGTTTGAGCGCAGAATCCAGCTTATGAGAAAGGAGCTGCAGTTAAAGAAAAAAGACAAGATAATACTAAACTATAATTCTATAGATGAGCTAAGCGATATAATAGAGAAAAATAAAAGCAGTATAGCAAAAGTAATAAATGCAAAAGAGATAAGCAATAAGATTGATGGCGATTATAAAGAATTTGAAATTGACAGTCTAAAAGTGAAAGTACAAATTAAAAAATTATAAAAATAAACAGCAACTATAAATTATTTTATATATTAATAAATATTTGAACAAAAATATATTAAAATCGAGCAATAAATAATAATTAAATAATCTGAAAATAAAATAAACAAAGCAATAAAATTAATATAATAAAATTATTATAAAGAATAAAGAGTGCTTCAAATAATTTATTTTATTTTTGTACTCTAAAGCCACGTTTGTCAATAATATATCAAATATTTTCCGTAGATGTAATTTGAAGAAGTTCTGCAGTCTCTGGGGTTAATGCCTTTTTATACAAGCTTCTCATCGGTATCTTGCTCCAGCAATCTTTACATATAACCAATCTATTAACCTTTGCCTTTCTTTGTGAAGATTTGACACAAGAATGGCAGACCTTTCTCTTGCAATAATTGCACGTCTCTATTTCAAAAACCTCTTTTTTACATCTTTCGCAAAGCATTGTCATTTATACACCTTATTCTATATTCTTTTACTCTTATTAATTTTTTTTAATTAATTCTATAATTATAATATTTTTTAATTATTTTAAATTATTATTTTTATTATTAATTTTTATATTACTAATAATATATGACTTATAATATATTTTATATTATAATATAATAATATTTATATTATGTATATTATAGTATTTATATTATGATAATATTATGATATTTATATATAACGCTAATTCTTTATACTTTATCTGCTTATTTCTTTAATATTTACCTATATTATTAGATTTTATCTTATAAAATACTCTAAAATTATGTTAATATTATATAAAGAAAAGGTATATTAATATATTGATACCTGTTATTTTTTAACTTTATTTAAATTAAAGCCTATTATACACTTTGTTAATCATTTTTTAACAATATATTTTTAAATATATAAAATATATAAATATAAAATAGATATAAAATAGTTAAATATTTATTATAATAATTTATTATAAATACAAAGTAAAGGATAAGAGAAAATATATGTTGATATAAATGAAGGTATTTATTAAAACTTATGGTTGTACTTTAAATCAAGCTGATAGCGACATAATGATTAGCTTATTAAAGACGCAGAATTTTGAAATCGTAGACTCTGAAGAAATTGCGGATGTGGTTGTTGTTAATACATGCACTGTCAAGCAGCCTACTGAAGAAAAGATATTAAATCATATTTCAAAAATTTATACAAATAAAAAGAAAATTGTTGCAGCGGGATGTCTTGCAACTGCAAGCCCAGATAAAATTAAAAGATATGCGCCAAATTCTATTATAGTAACAACCACTAATATAGATAAAATTATCGAAGCAGTAGTTGCAGCATATAAAAATGAAAATATTATTTATAATTCAAAAGCAAAATTAGATAAAGTAGAATTGATGAATAAATTTGGTGCTATAGGCAGCAATAAAAATGCAGGTGTAAATGAAAGCATAAGCGATAGTAAAAACATACAAGTTTATAGCGGCAATACTAGTATAATCGAAAACAATATTATAAATCCAATAATAGCAAAGATACCTATAAATGAGGGTTGTTTGGGAAATTGCACCTTTTGTGAAACCAGAATATCAAGGGGTAAACTCAATAGTTTTTCAGAAGAGCAGATTTTAAACGCTATAAAATTTAGTGCGGAAAGAGGTGTTAAAGAAATACAATTAACATCACAAGATGCCGGTGCATATGGTTTCGATAAAAGTACAAATATAATTCAATTAATGAAAAAGATTGTTGATATTAAAGATCCCAAATTTAAAATCAGAATAGCAATGATGAATCCAGAACACCTTATACCTATTGTCGATGAATTTTTGGCTCTTTTAAAAAATCCGCATTTTTATAAATTTATTCACATACCTGTACAAGCTGGCAGCAACAGAGTCCTAAAAGATATGAAACGCAGATATACGAGGGAAGAATTTCTGTTTCTTGTAGATAAAATAAAGAAGCATATTCCTAATGTGGCCATTGAAACTGATATAATTGCAGGTTATCCAACAGAGACAATTGAGGATTTTCAGGAAACAATCTCTCTTGTTAAATCTGCAAGATTTGATATTGTTAATATGAGCCGTTTCTGGAAGCGCGAGCATACGCAAGCATCAAAATTAAAGCAGCTCTCTAATAAAGAGATAATGAATAGAAGCATAGAGCTTGCTAGGGTTGTAAGAAGAATACAAAAAGAGATAAATGATTCTTATATAAATAAATATTTTAATGCGGTTGTGACTGAAGAAAATGAATACTCATTCAATGCAAGAATAGATTCATATAAAAAAGTAATAATAAAAAAAGTAAAATACAAAAATAATTTAAAACTCGGCTCTATGATAGGCGTAAAAATTAGTTCAGCTACTGCTAATGTATTATATGCTGAGAAATATTCATTATTGAGCGATTCAATATTCAATAAATTATAATAACATATATGGTAACAATATGAATAAAATCTAAAATAAATAATAAATAATATATAATAAAAATAGTACCTATAATAAATAATGATAACCAACAAGTGTAAATAATAAAATAAAAACAAAGAATAAATAAAATAAATAATTAAATAATAAATTGCTGAAATAATATAAAAAATAAAAATTATGTGATTAAATGTATTCAAAAATAATTCAAGATTTTTTTGATGCTGAAGGAATAAAACCTGGAGATTTAATAAAGATATCGAGCAAGGGATTTGAAATTGAAGGGGAGCTAATGCCAAAGGCAGAAGTCGGAAGTGACAGTACAATAATAATAAAATTGTCTAATGGCTATAATGTTGGAATTTCTTATGAAGGTGCGGTAATTAAAAAGATTGCAGAAAGGAAAGAGGGCAAGAATCCTGAGCTTACTTATAAAATAGATGCTAATCTTCCAACAGTTACAATAATATGGACTGGAGGAACAATAGGAAGCAGGATAGATTATATTGTGAGTGGAGTCTCAATGACAGTTAAGCCGGAAGAGCTTCTTTATTATATTCCCGAGCTTTCAAAAATAGCTAATATAAA
This sequence comes from Candidatus Micrarchaeia archaeon, assembly GCA_049966715.1. Classification (GTDB taxonomy): domain Archaea; phylum Micrarchaeota; class Micrarchaeia; order Micrarchaeales; family Micrarchaeaceae; genus JAJZYD01. The sequence goes on along the minus strand of JBMFUB010000034.1, from coordinate 2,652 downwards.
AATATTACCACTCTTTAGTATTTCAAGCGAAGATATGACATATTTGGAATGGCAGAGGATTGCAGAGGAGACTGCAAAAGCGCTTAATGATGGATCAAAAGGGGTTGTAATAACTCATGGTACAGATACAATGCATTATACCGCTTCAGCACTTGCTTTTATGCTACAGAATCTTAATGCGCCTGTGGTTCTTACAGGTTCACAGAGAAGCAGTGATAGGGGTTCAAGCGATGCATTCTTTAATCTTATATCAGCAGTGAGGTTTGCTGCATATTCAGATATAGCAGAAGTTGGAATATGCATGCATGGAAGTTCATCAGATGATGAAATGCTATTTATAAGGGGAGTAAAAGCTAGGAAGATGCACACTTCAAGGAGGGACGCATTTAGACCTATTAATGATAGATCAATAGCATCAATTTCAAAAGATTTACAATCAAAAATAAAATATTTAGATGACAATTATAAAAAGATACAAGATTCTAAAATTAAAGTAAATACAAATACAAATTTTGAAAAAGTTGCACTTATCAAGGCGCATCCAAATTCAGATCCAGAAATCATTGAGTATTATATGCAGAAAGGTATACGTGGCTTTATTATTGAAGGTACAGGGTTAGGTCATACTCCAGTTTCTGTTGAGCATGAAGGATTTTCATGGCTCCCTTATATTAAGGATGCGGTTGCAAACGGCGCTGTTGTGGGTATGACATCACAATGTTTATATGGAAGAGTCAATGAAAATGTATATAAAAATTTAAGATTGTTGAAGAATGCGGGTGTAGTATTCTGTGAGGATATGCTTCCAGAAACTGCTTATGTCAAATTAGGATGGCTGCTTGCAAATTATGATACAGATAAAGTAAAAAGTTTATTAAATAAAAATTTAGTCGGTGAGATAAAGGAAAGAATAAGATTTGACGAATTTCTTATCTAAGGGTGTTTTTTTGAATTATGAAAAAATAGAGGATGACAAAACAATGCAAAAAAATGTTAAAAACGGAAACAAAAGTTATGATAATAAAAATACTAATGAAAATGGTAATAAAAATAATAATAAAAATAAAAGTAAACAAGGAATGGATATAAAAATGAAGGATAAGGAAAGCAGGGAAAGTAAAGAAGATATAGAGTATTATAAAAAGATTGGATTCAAGTGCGGCCTTGAAATTCATCAAAGGCTTGCAACTTCTGAGAAGCTCTTTTGTTCATGCTCTGCTTTAGCTCAATCTGATTCTATAATTGGAAAGGTTGCAAGATACCAGAGGGCGGTTGCCGGCGAGCTTGGAAATATTGATAGATCTGCTGAATTCGAAGAGCTTAGAAATAGAAGATTCATATATAATGTACATGACAAATCAACATGTCTTGTTGATATTGATGAAGAGCCACCGCATGAGATGAATATCGATGCATTGAAGATTGCACTTGAAATTTCACAAGCATTTAACATGAAGGTTATTGAAGAGCTACAGCCTATGAGGAAAGAGGTTGTTGATGGGAGCGATCCAAGCGCATTTCAAAGGACCACATTGGTTGCGCTTGATGGCAGATTAGAGGTAAGTACTCAATCGATTGGGATTACATCAATATTTATTGAGGAGGAGTCATCAGCAATCATATCTGAAAATGAAAATGAAATTATATACGATCCAAGCAGGCTCGGAATTCCATTGATTGAAATTGATACAGATCCAGATATTCAGACTCCAGCAGCTGCAAAAGAGATTGCGCTTGCAATTGGCAATATACTAAGGGTTTCCGGTAAAGTTCAAAGAGGAATAGGAACGATAAGGCAGGATGTTAACGTATCAATTGCAGGAGGATCGAGAGTTGAGATGAAAGGTTTTCAAGAGCTTGATACAATGGATCTATTTATAAAAAATGAGATATTAAGGCAGAAGAAGCTTCTTGAAATAAGAGATGAATTGAAGAGAAGGAAAGCAAAAGTGTATAAAGCAAAGGATTTGACTGCACTGCTAAAAAATACAAAAGTTAAAATTATTGAGAATCAGCTTTCAAAGAATGGTATAATTATCGGATTCAAGCTTTCTGGATTTAAAGGGCTTCTTGGAAGCGAGGTTAATCCTAATAGAAGGTTGGGCACTGAAATAAGCGATTATGTCAAGATGGCAAAGATTAATGGATTAATACACAGTGATGAAGATTTAAAGAATTATGGATTCTCTGAAAATGAGATTTTATCAATTAAGCATGAACTTGAGATGAATGATGAAAATGATTCATTCATACTTATAGCAGGTCCAAGAGAGAATGTATTGAAAGCATCTATACTTGCAATTGAACGGGCAAAGCAGGCATTGATAGGTGTGCCACTTGAGACAAGAGGTGTTGCAAATACTGAATTATATACAACAAAATTCTTGAGGCCTTTGCCAAGCGGATCAAGGATGTATCCAGAGACAGATGCAAAGCCTGTATTGATTACAAAGGAGATGCTTGATGAAGCGAAGAAGAATGCACCGAATATAGAGAGAATGCGCGAGAGATTATATAAAGAGCTTTCAAATAAGAATATCGCAAATCAATTACTCACTTCACAGAAGCTGCAGCTCTATCTTAATATAAAAGATGAAACAAAAGCAGACTCTGATCTTATTGCGAATATTCTGATGCAGAAGTTCGTTGAGT
>JBMFUB010000033.1:0-6878 GCA_049966715.1 Candidatus Micrarchaeia archaeon | reverse complement strand
TTATTGGAATGCTTCAGGTACTGATACAGTAGTGCCTTGGGGTGTCTATAATTATATAACAACAAATGTAATTTCAAATCTAGCAGTTGCAAATAACAATGTTTATAATAAAATTATTACTTATAGTAGTGCAACACCTTATTGGATTAATCTTGCTACCTCACCATCATTTCCAAACCCTGTTCTTGATTTTGAAATACCAAATACACCAGGAATATTATTACATAATCCACCACCAGTTACTTCAAGTGTTCCTCTACCACCATTAGCACTTTATGTTCCATCAGGAACCTATTCTTATACAGAAATACCTAACTATTTTATTTCTGGAACAACAGCGTATGGATGCATTCCAGATACAAAATATGGAAGTGTGACAATAACAGGCAATACAGTCTTAACATTACCTTATACTTGCTGGTCAACTCGAAAAACCAGTAGTAGTGGAGGTGGTGGAATAATAGGAGGTTAATCAAATCCAATATTATTTATTGATTTGGTGCTCTATATGAAATGTTGTTATTTTAATTATTTAAATCATTAATTATGTATTAATTAGTGCATTATCATGGATTATAAACTTAAATGTATAAAGTGCGGCAAGGAGTTTGATAGCAGCTACAAGGGACAGCTTTGTGATTCATGCAATAGTATTCTTTATATAGAATATATTAAAGCTAATAAAAGATCAAAGCTGGAATTTAACGGTAGCTTTTGGGATCTTGAAGATATGCTTCCTAAAGCAAAATATAAACACTATATGCTTGGTGCAACGCCACTCATACCTTCGCTAAACAACAGCAATCTTCTTCTAAAGCTTGAAACCGCCAATCCAACGCACTCATTTAAGGATAGAGGCTCAATCGTTGAGCTTGCTAAAGCACAGGAATACGGCTATAATGAGGTTGTCTGCGCCTCAACCGGCAACATGGCTTACTCAATAGCATACTATGCCAAGCTTGCAGGGATCCGAGCCAAGATTTTTATAAGCAAAAACGCTAGCAAAGACAAGGTGCGCGACATAAGAGAGACGCACGATGCAGATATTGAGCATGTAGACGGCGATTTCACAAAAGCTCAAAAGCTTGCGGAGCGCTACGCTAAAGAGCACAACGTATTCCTAGCTGGCGATTATGGCTATAGAAGGGAAGGCCAGCGCACCATCGGATTTGAGCTCGCATTCCAAGCCCGCAACATCGATTATATATTCACGCCAGTAGGCAATGCAACATTAATAAGTGGTTTGATTAAGGCATGGCTTGAGATGCTTGATATGAAAATTATAAAGAAAATTCCCAAGATTGTTGGGGTCGAAGCAAGCTTATCGGCGCCACTTTATAAAGCATTTATAAACAATGAGAAAGTTAAATATGTAAGCCCAAAAACAAAAGCTGATGCTATAGCTGTCGGCTATCCTACATTCGGTGATGAGGTTCTGGAAAACCTTAGGGGGATTAATGGAAGCATTATGACGGTAACAGATAAGGAGATGCAGATAGAGCAGAATAGGTTTTATAGAGAATATGGGCAGATAGCAGAACTTGCGGCTGTTGCTTCGATAGTTGCATATAGAAAACTAAAGCCAAAAGGGAAAGCGGTAGCAATAATAAGCGGCGGCAATATATAATTTTATTATACTGATTAAATTGTTTTTTTATTTATTTTAAAATTAGCTTATTTTGTAAAGTTTAAAGATAAAAAGATAAAAGAAGAAAAATCTGCAAATTTTTTGAATTTTGTAAAATATTATAATTAATACGAAAATAATAAGAATAAAAATAATTAAAATAAAAGAAAGTTTACCTTTTTTATTCTCTTTTTATACTATTATAATAATTATTTATTTCTGGTATTGTTGAAGGTAAAATTGGCTCAATTTTTGTATATTTTTTATTTAAATTTTTCAAGTCTTTTAAAGATTTAATACAATTTTTGTATTCTTTAAGTTTATTTTCATTATAAGAAATTACATGTTCGTTATATTCTATTTCGAGAAAAGTCACTAATTCTTTTAATCTTTTATTCATCATTTTTAAAGTATTGTATTTTTTATCATCGATATTATTATATGTAAGCAGTTCTAAGGTTTTTTGTAAAATTTCATCATCAAAAATGGCAGACAATCCTTTTACTATTTTTGCTATTTCTTGTTTTGCCTGCCTCTTACCATCTCTTAAATACTCTGGAGCAGGAACGCTTTTCAGATGTTTCAAAAAGTCATTTATTTTAGGATTTTCTAACCCGTTTACCACTTTTTTATTATTTGTATTTTCAGGCATATTATTCCCTATTTAACTCAAGGTTAAATATTTATTGATTTGATACATATAATATATATACCTTTTGGATTGATTTACAACGAGGAATTAAACGTCTATTAATTAAATAAATTTATTATTGCTTATTATTTTATAAATTTAATTATTTCTAAATTGTATTTATAATTAATATATTTAATATATTTAATATATTTAATCAAATAATAAAATAAATAATAAAAAGATGTAAAATTAGTTTATTTGCTTTTTATGTTTTACTATATTTTTGTTTTTATTTTGATAGTGTATCTTATATAAAAGATATAACTAAGCTTTAAAAAGTTATTTATATTATTCTATTTATTATATTTTTGATGCATTTCTAATAATATTTATAATGTTTAAATATTACTGCTGCCTGTTGATAATAATGTGGATATACGAGAGCATACAAATAAAAAATTGTGATGGTGTTTACGAGCCTCGTGAAGATTCATTTATGCTTTCTAGAGCAGTAGAAAAATATGCATTTGGGCTTACACTTGATTTAGGCACAGGTTCGGGTATTCAAGGATTAGTTGCAGCAAAGAAAGGTTGTACTGTTGATTTTGTAGATATTGATCCAAAAGCTTTGAAATGTGCTGAATATAATGCAAAGATTAATAACGTCAAAGGGAATTTTATTAGAAGTGATCTATTTCCAAAAGGAAGAAAATATAATACAATAATTTTTAATCCCCCCTACTTGCCTAGTACCGAGCTTAGCAAAATATATAAAAGGGATTTTATGCTTGATGGTGGTATTGACGGAAGAGAGATCATAAATAAATTTCTTAATACTTACAAAGAACATGTTTTAGATAAATTTGTTGTACTTCTTGTCGAGAGCTCTTATAATAAATATGAAGAAGATATTAAAAACTATAAAGCAGAAATTGTAGAAAAAGAGCACTACTTTTTTGAAGATTTAGTAGTGCTTAAAATTCAATAAAATATCTATTTTGTGTTTATCCTTTACCAATTCTTTCTGTCAACCATTATGAAATCATTTACTGCTTGCACTGCAGTATATGGGATCTTAAGCTGGCCTCCTTCAACATTTAGTTTGCTTATCAAGTTACTATCTAAATTTGGCTCTACAATAATATTTGTTATTTTTCCAGTAACATCGCTTATCTCCAAATTGAGGAGTCTGCCAACATCAAAACCATCAACTGTTATTACCTTCTTTCCAACTAACTGCCTCGCTATTATATATTTTACCATTAGAACACCTTTTTTAAACCAGTCGTCCTAATAAATATTTAATAATAGTAATTTATATATCTTATGTTTATTTTTTTGTAGTTTAATTTTAGTGGAATTTTATAAAAATTTATAAAAATAATATTTTTTATTAAAACATATTTTCTTTTTTCTTTCTAAATAATAAACAAAATATAAAATTATTATAGTTTACAATATCACAATTAGAGAAGCTTAGATAAGCAAATATACTTGATAAATTTATTGTTTGAGAAAAAAGAGTTTTATAAGCTTAAAGAATGCATAGCAGAAAGCCCACGAGTTTATTTTTAGGAGATATTAGCTAAATTATACATTAATAAGTGATGTCATAAATTATTTAATTTAAAGATATAAAAATTATCTTCCTTTCCAATTTTTTTAAATTTAGTTTTTGTTAATAATGCTATTGATGCGACATTTTTCTCCTTTGATAATGCATATACTTCTTTTATATCTATATTATTTAATCTGGCTATTATATTATTTAATAAGTTTGTTGCGATTCCTTTACGCCTATATTCTTTTTTTATTGCTACACCAAGTTCAAATCGTTTTTTATTTTGATTCCATACGACATTTGAAAAACCTATTACTTCATTTATAGAACTATCTATTGCTAAAAGAAAATCTCCTTTTTTCATTTCTATATTTCTTATATTATACCCTATCCATTTTTCAATATCTCTTATTTTATATATATCCATTTGATTTTCTTCTTCATTTTTAATGGAGTTTATAAATTTTTTAATACTTTCTAAATAATCTAAACTAATAGGTTTAAATATAATTTTCTTAATTTCTTTATAAAAATAATATTCTAATAAATACTTTAGTGTTTCATTCATCAATGTGCAAAAATATTCATCTATAAATCCTAATTTACCAGTTTTTGTATATATATCATATGCACAGCTGCCACCACACAACCCAAGAGCAGGGCAATCCCAACATTTTTCATTATAAAGTGGGCCGCCCATTTTTATCCATTCATACATTAAAGAACTATTAATTGCTGAAAAATCTGTTGATATCTTTTCTTGATATAAATTTGTAGTAAAGAATGCTTGGCATGGTCCAAGAGTCCCTTTTGGTGAAAATGCAATTTGTTGACCATATGCAGGACAATCATAAAATCTTGGTATCTCTTTAAATAATGGTTCAGCTCTCCTTTTTCCTATTCGATCTTCATATATATCTAATTCTATTGCTCTTGTAAATCCTCTAAACAAATAATATGCAAGAAGTTTTGGATCTTCAACTGCATATTCTTTGTTTGTTGCGTCAAGAACGACATTAAATCCAATTGCTTTAATACCTAGTTTATAAAAAAAATCAACTATTTCGTCAAGAAATAGATAGTTATCATTTGTTACTGTACAGGATATTCCTGGTGTTATTCCATTTTGTTTTAATATTGATAATGCTTTTATTATATTAAAAAAGCTCTCTTTCTTATTTGTATACATCCTATTTTTATTCAAATTTTCCCATCCATCTAGAGATAAACTAACGCTAAAAGAATGTTCTTTAAAATATTTTGCTATACTTTCATCAACTAAGCTTCCGTTAGTTATTATACTAAATTTAAATTTATTTTTATCAATAGTTTCAAAACGCTCTACAAAATATTTTAAAACTTCAATATTTAATAGTGGTTCACCACTATAAAATGTAATTTTATATTTATTTACATCCTTTGAATTATTTTCTATAATCTTAATAATATTATTTGCTTGGTCTACACAAAAAATATATAAAAGGATGCAATAAATATATTATTTGTCAAATAACTTTTATTTTATAAGTTTCAAGATAACAAATAACATAAGAAAAAATAAATTATAAATAAAAATATAGAAAACAAGAAAGAAAATAGAAAAGCTTATAAATTTTTAAGAATAAATGTATCTGATTTTTATGGTATTGCTTTTTGGTATTCTTATAACACTTAGTATAATCTTTTTTGCAATTATTTTTATAATTGCACTTGTTGTTGTACTTAGCTATAATTCGCTTATAAGCAAAAGGAATAGAGTTGCAAATGCGTGGGCCCAAATAGATGTGCAGCTCAAGCGAAGATATGATTTAATACCAAAGCTTGTTGATACTGTCAAAGGTTATATGGTATATGAAAAGAATCTTCTTACTACAATAACAGATCTCAGAAGTGCTATTGTCTCTGGCTCTACACAGAGCAAAGCTGCGGCAAACAATCAGCTGAGCCAGACATTTAAGACTCTTTTTGCTGTCGCAGAAAACTATCCCGATTTAAAAGCAGGTAAGGAATTCCAAGAACTGCAGCATGAAATTGAAGTAACAGAGGACAAGATTGCATTTGTACGAACAGCATATAATGATTATGTGCTTGATTACAACAATGCACTGCAAATGTTTCCAACAAATATTTTTGCAGATATGTTTCATTTCCAAAAAGCAGATTTCTTTAAAACTAATGAAGAAGAAGAACAGCCTGTTGATGTAAATTTTAATGATGTTAATACAAACAGCGGCGCAAAAAATAACACAATAAATAATAATATAAACTACAATAAAAATAGTAATATAAATAATGATACAAATGGAAATAAAACTAATAATATAAATAATAATACAAATAATAATATAATAAATCAAGACGCTTCAGACACAATAAATACAAAAAACCAGATGCAGCAAAATTTTGGTTCTTCATCTTCTTCCAATAAAAAGAAAAATAATACTTCTAAAAGTAGTTCTAAAAAAGATAATAAATAATAATATTTAATAACAAAATAAAAATCTTATTATTAAAACGTAAAATATAAATAAATAAAACACACAAAATAACATTTAAAATGACAATAAAAACTAATAAAATAGTTTAAATAATAGTGATATAATGGCAAGCTTTTTTGATGAAATAAATAAAAATAAAATGAAGTCAATATTATTGATGTTGATATTTGGATTATTCTTTGCAGGTATTGTATATTTTGTCGATATTATTTTTGGAGGTGGATTGATAGGTCTAGCAGCAGGAATTGTTTTAATAATAATATATGCATTTGTTATTTATGCTACTGGAGATAAGCTTGTGCTTAAGATATCAAGAGCCAAGCCTGCGGACAAAAGTCAATATCAGGAATTATATGATATTGTTGATGAGCTTTCAGCAGGTCTTCAAATAAGTCCTCCACCAAAAATCTATATTATAAATGATCCAAATCCAAATGCATTCGCAACTGGCAGAAATAAGAAACATGCATCAATTACAGTAACAACAGGATTGTTGAATATGATGAATCATGAGGAGCTTGAAGGTGTTATATCTCATGAGCTTTCCCATATATACAA
>JBMFUB010000032.1:0-7173 GCA_049966715.1 Candidatus Micrarchaeia archaeon | reverse complement strand
CTGGTAATTCTCTATCAGTACAACTTATAAGGTTCTCTATTATAAGTGCACAAATCTCTCTTCCAACTAATCTACCATTTTTATATCTATGTCATTCTCTAAGAGCAACAACACAAGATACTGCAAAAACATATGGTATAATATATTTTATCTTTGATATTGTTATCATATAATCATTTTTTGGCGCTGCGGTACCGCCCATATGGCGGCCGCTCCGCTAAGTATAAAGGATATCCTATTATTAAAGCAGTTGCAGTCGCCTATATTACAAATTAAAAGAAAAAATCAAAAATTTTTTGTATTAATAGAATTAGTGGAATTATAAGATAATTATTTAAATTTTCAACACACTAATTTTTACAATGTAATTTCAGCGACTCTTTTTAGTACAAGATATATTGCTGCATATGCGGGTAAATCTGTTATTGTATTTTCGTAGGGTCCAAATTCGTTATTATTCATATAAATTTTTTCGGATTTTATAATATTTATTTTAATACTTCCATCTTTAAATGCTATTGCATCATTCATAGGATTAAATTTTTCTAATTCACTAATTGAATTTATACTTTTTGCAATTAAGCCAGTATCCCCATGAAGTGTATTTGGTACCCTTATTAAATGATGTATATCATTTGTCACGTTTCTATCTATAGAATCACTCTGTTTGATAGATAAGTTTTTTATAACTGTTTTCCAAAATTCCGATTTTTTTGGTATATTAATTTTATCCCAATTTCCCATAGTTATACCAAATATTACAGATGCTTTATTTTTTATTAATTTTCGTGCTTCACTTTTTTCTATCCCTAGCTCTTCTAATGCAGCTTCACCTATGTTTAATCTTTTAATCATACTATTTGCAAAACGACCTCCCCAACCTAAGCTTGTTGGTTTTGGACCTAATAAAGCAACGCCTCTTTGATCAATTGTTGGAAAAAATGCTTTAATATTTATACTACTTCCTGATATATAATCACTTATTTCTTTTCTTGCATCTGAAGTTAATTTAAATATTTCATCATTAATAATGTGGATATGGTAGCCCCTATTTCCACTAAAATTTATTCTTATTTCAGATTCTGAAAATCCAAAATCAGGTATAAGAAAATCTTCTATCAATCTTAATGTTTCATTTTTAACAGAAGTAAAGCAGTTTTCACAAACCCATGAACTTCCATGATGTTTTTGGCATTCTAGATGGAGATCATTAGCATCAAGATCAAATATTAATTCTGATCCGAGCCAACCTTTATTCTCCATTGGTCTAGCATCTGGTCTTTCATATTTGGCTGAAGAATAGGATACAAATGGTGGTGCATTTTCAACAAGGTATTTTTTAAATAATTCTTGTTTATTAAATGCATAATGTCTATAAGAAATTTTACGCTCAAAATCACCAAATCCAAATTCTCTTTTTTCAATATCATCTATTATTATATTGTTCTTTTTATAATAATCTCTAATATACTCTTTAATTAATTGTGCAGTTTTTTCATTCATAAAATTCATTTATATTTTTTATATTTAGATTTGCAATATTATTTTATTAATTATATTTAATTATAAATTCCTTTATTTATTTTTTTGTTTAAATTTTATTAAATTTTTAATTAAATCACTTATTTCTTTTATTATTTATATTAACATTATCACTAATTCATTATTTTTTAAGTAATGTAATATTTAAATATCTGAAAGTGCAATATATATCTTTAATAAAATATATAAAAATAAATTAAATATTTATTTTATATTTATATATATATTTTATTATTTATAGTATTTATTATATATTTTATTATTATATATTTTAATGATTAATATGTCAACAGATATAAAAAAAATAAAAATAATTAATGGAAATGGAAATGAGAAAACTAATAATAACATAATTAATCATGAAAATTATATTAATAATCTTATAGAAAATTTCAGCAAAAAGATAAATCAAGATAAAGATATGCAAAACATTTTAGATGCTCTTTATCCAAATCTTTTAAATTTAGATTTATCTAATGGCCAAAGGGTAATAACAAGCAGTATAAATTTCGAAACGGATAGCAACGGTTTAATTCATTTTTCAAATAGCTATGAAATTTCTATTAATGGCATCCTTTCAACTTTATTTGGTACTGAAATATTTGTTAACGATATTTTTAAAAAATTGGATGAAATATATCCTAAAATATTAGAAAAATCAAAATACATACATATCGGCTTTCCGAACAAAAATATTATGGATATGTATGAAGAACGGGATAAATTTAGAGAAAATTTTATTAATAAAGGTGCACCGGCACTTTTATCTGAATTCAAAAACGACGCTGAAGAAATTAAAAATTCTTATTTGGTTTTATTATCACGTTTTGAAAAATCACTTGAAAAGCTATTAGATTCTATTTATAATGACGTGTCTTATTTAGCACAACTAAAAAAAGAGCGTGAAAATTTTAATATTTTGAAAAATTTCTTATCTCCATTTAGTAGAATTGATGATGATTATATTAATTGTAGTAATAATATTATTAGTGAATATGAAAAAGAGAAAATAAAAATATTTAACCAAATTCTTGATAGAAGAAACGAATTATATACCTTTTTTAATGAGTTTTTTAGTGATTATCAAAAATATGTTGAAATTAGAGAACTTTTGGAAAGATACACACAATTAGAACAAAAATCTTTAAAAAATATTCTACGTGCTGCTAATAACTATGACTATGGTTTGCCTTTGCCAATAGTTCAACTTACTCTAAAGTGGCAAGAATACTATAAAAGTAATTATACTAATTATAAACCAAAGTCTTATAATCCTAAAATAAATTTTGTTGTGCCTAAATCTACTAATTCAAAAGGCAAGCAACAGGGTCAAACTGCTCGTGCTCATCATCCCTCTTAAATAATTATTATCTGCACTTTTTTCTTTATAAAATTATTAGTATAATTTATTACGTTATATGTCTAATTGAATTTCGTATATTTAAATAGTTATGTTAAATTATAAATTAATAAAAGTATGAATCTGTGTATAATATGTATTTTGTTTTTGATCTTGATGGAGTACTTAGAAATAATATTGAGGATAAATTAAATAAATTTCTCCGAGGATACAATAGATCAGAGACACTTTTAAGAAGTATTGAGAATAATATTAACGGTTTATATAGAGAAAGCTTATTATTAATTCCAAATTTATTACCTGCAAAGTTTTCATCTAAAATAAATAGTAAAACAGAAAAAAACAAAATGGACTTAGAAATAGATATGCTTAATTTAATGAAAGCGCTACAAAATAGCGGTGACTCTCTTTTAATTAGAACTGTTAACAATGGTAATATAGCTAAAAGTTTAAAAGAAACATTAAAAAATGCCAATATAAATGCAAAAGTCGAACAAATTAAAAATTTAGATAAATGGGTTCCTATCAATAATGAACCACCAATAATAATAGAGGATAATCCCTTTATTGCTTTAAAAGCCGCAAAGCATAATTGTATAGTATTTTTATTGAGAAGAAACTATAATAGTTTATTAGGGGAGCTTTTTAGTAGCTTAAACAATAACATACATCTGGTTTCTAATGCTAATGAAATATTTAAGGAAATTAATGCTATAAAAAATAAAACAAATTATTCCACCAATAAATAATTAATACTTATAATTAATAATATTAAATAAAATAATTTATAATATTTTAATATTAATTATTTAATAATAATCTCTTTATTAATAGACTATTTTATTATTAAATTATTATATTAATATTAAGATTACTAAATTAAAAAGTAATTTATAATTTACTATATAAATTTAGTTTAAATTCTTTTATTTTCATACAAGTGGTATTTTGAATGATATAAAACAGGTAATTATTGTAAGGACTGATTTAGAAATGAGCCGTGGTAAGATTGCGGCACAGGTTGCACATGCTTCTCTTATGAGTTATTTTGAAGTGGAAAAAAAAGATAAAAAAATTGCAGAAGAATGGCTGAAAAGCGGAGAAAAAAAAATTGTATTAAAAGTTTCTGATGAAGATTCGCTTGTAAAATTGTTTAATGCATATAGATATAAAGGGATACCCTGTGCTTTAGTAGCAGATGCGGGATTAACTGAAATACCCCCCGGGTCAAAAACTGCTCTTGGTATTGGGCCATGGATCTCTAGTGAAATAGATCTTTTTAGTAAAGGCTTAAAACTTCTTTAATAATAAAACAATAAAACAAAATAGTTAAAAAATAAAAAAATTAAATTTATATATACATTATACATAAGTTAACCATTCCGCAAATAGTTCATCATCTCCATTTATTATGTTAAAGAATTTTTCACTAATTGTTTTTGTTATTGGCCCTACATTTCCATTTCCTATTTTTATTCCATCAACATTTGTTATCGGCGTTATTTCAGCTGCTGTGCCACTAAAGAAAAGCTCATCTGCAGTATAAATTTCATCTTTGTGTATATTTCTTTCATCAACCTCAATTCCGAGTGCATCTGCAATTTTTATTATAGAATCGCGTGTTATCCCATAAAGAATATCATTACCTTCATCTGGTGTTATTAATTTATTGTTTTTAATTATAAAAATATTTTCAGCGGAACCTTCTGTTATGTAACCTTCATTAGATATAAATATTGCTTCATCAAATCCAGAATGCTTTGCTTCATAGTTACCTAATAAGGAATTGACATAATTACCACTTGCTTTTGCTCTTACTGATAATATACTTGAATTTATCCTATGCCAAGATGATATTTTGCATTTTATACCTTTTTCTTTTCCTGAACCAAAGTAGGATCCAAGTGGAACTGCTGCAATAAATACACTTGTTTTCTTTCCATACGCACTTAAGCCAAGTTGATCTGTATTATAAAATGCAAAAGGTCTTATATAGCACGGATCTATATTATTTGTTTTAACCACTTTTACTATTGCATTATAAATTTCTTCTTCATTAAAATTAAGATTCATATATACGATTTTGGCGCTTTCCATAAATCTTTTAACATGTTCTTTTAATCTAAATATTATACGTCCTTTTTTTGTTTTATACGCTCTTATTCCTTCAAATATACCACTTCCATATTGGAGAGAATGCGTTAATATAGGGACTTTTGCATCGTCATAATTTAACATTTTACCGTCGTACCAAACTTTTAGATCTTTATAATTATTTTTTGATTCATTCATAAAATCATCAGTAATATAATAAAAACATTAATTTAAATTTTTTTTCATTTTTAATTTAAGTTATATACTTGATTTTTATTCATTAATTGCTTTGATCTGTCTAATAAATATAAATAATCATTATTTGATATACTATTTTACAATTTATTATATATTATTATATATTATAACCAAATAATTTTAATATTACTAAAATTATAACTCCGGGTAAACCAAAAAGCGCCACTATAATTATTGTAGGTAAAATAAATGTGATTCCTAATCCTAAAAATAAATTAATTCCATACAAGGTTATAAATCCAATAATTACATTTACAATAAGCTTAACAATTATACTACCTAATTTTAGAAATATAAAAAGCGCTATAGCCGCTATAATCACTATTACAATAAAATCTAATATAGGATTCCCTATCAAAGCAAATAATGAAATAAACAAAAATACAGAAAATATTAAAGGCAACATTATATCACTAATATTATTAATTATTATTTAAATATAATAATCTTTTATACTTTATTTTGTATTTGATTTTGTTTTAATATAATATTGTAAAAATAAATTTATTAAAATTTAAAAATAAAATATTTTTGATTAATAGAATCAATAAGCCATCAATGTAATATATAAAATATAATAAATACTACATAATAATTATATAACTATAAATTATATAATATATTACTAAATAAACATTCCTATATCTATTATAAATATATATTAATATTTTATTACTTTACGAATTTTTTATTGTATTATTAAATATAAAATTGCAAAGAAATTTATAATTTATATGTTATTTATATTTGGCAGTGGTGGGTGGGCAACCTACCGAAATGAGGAAGCTCCTCTCATGCAGAGAGTGTAAGGCTTAAGGCTTAATCCAGAGCAGAAACGGTACCAGAAAATCACATGAGCGATGACATGACGAGCGTGATTCTATGGTTGAAACGGCTGGTGTGCACTCTGTGAGCATGCAAGGCAAATGCCGCTTAGTCTAATGTTGCCTAAAACAAAAAGAGGGCTATAGCCCACCACTGCTTTATTTATTTTATTTATAAATTTTGATATCAAAACAAGTGCAATTAAAAAATGGATAAAATTTAAGAATAAAACTAAAAATTAATAGGTGGCGGGGGCGAGATTTGAACTCGCGACTTCTAGATTTCTCGTCATCGCTTAAAAAGCTCAACACTCATTATGCTTTGCATATGAGTCTAGCACTCTACCAGGCTGAGTTACCCCGCCATAATCTATAAACAAAAAACAAAATAAAAATATTATAAATATTATTAAATAATTTTAAAATTGAATATTATATTATAAATTAAATATTTATTAAGTTTGCTCTTTTTAAATTTTATTGTTTTATTGATTTACCACGGAACCTTTTTCAATTTGATTTTATATGCTATAAAATTTGTAAGTGGGTGCAGTATAGCAGTTAAAATAAATATTAATATTATTCCTATAATATTTGGTAATGAGCCAAAAGGTATTGCAAATAAAAGCGCAAATATAATAAATCCTAATTGATCGAGAACTGGTATAGATGATCCTGGCTTGATGTTAAATCTTCTTTTTATAAAACTACCTAAGAGATCACCAAAGATCGCACCTAACGAAAGTGCAATTGATATTATAAGCATTTGTGGTAAGTAAAAAGATTCTATTATTCCAGTTAATACTCCTGCAAATAGCCCTGAGAAAGTGCCCCTTACTGTTTTATGATCGCCCAATATTCTTTTTCCAAATAGCTTCTTTTTAAAGTCTAAAGGTGTTTTTCCGCCAAAGATCACCGGCGTTGCATTGGCTATAAAAGCAGGCAGAATATATATAATTGGGTAGATGATGTCGTTATAATAATTCATAAAATCATTTATTTAATTATCATATTATTAAATTATTTGGCAGCGAGCTTGCCTTCAGCTATCTTTTTTGATCCGCCTCCTACAAAATTGCCTTTGCTCTTTTCTAT
>JBMFUB010000031.1:0-7458 GCA_049966715.1 Candidatus Micrarchaeia archaeon | reverse complement strand
GATATGATATAGATATGATATAGATATGATATAGATATGATATAGATATGATATAGATATGATATAGATATGATATACAACAGATATAGTAGATAATTATAATAGATACATGAAAGAGGAGCCGTAGTTGGACTTTAGAATGGTGGTGGGTAATACTAATCCTAAAATCCAAACTACATTATTATTATATCAAAATTAGATATTTAAATATTATTATTTATTTAAATTTATTTAGTATTTTTTGCGGATTTATAATACTTAATCGAATATATTAATTAAATATATTAAATTTATTAAATATATTAAATATACTAAGTATATATTAATGCATTTTATGCTTTATTTATATTTATTTAATTAATTTATATTTTCAAATTATACAACCCATTTAATTACTTTATAACCCTCTTTTATATCAAGATTTCGCAAAGGCAAGAAACCTTTAACCGCTTCTAAAATTTGTGCATGCTTTTCGATATACTTTTCTTTTTTATAAAATTCGTAATGTTTTTTTATCATATTGTTTATAGCATCAGCCTTTGAATCAAATAAAGCCATAATAAAATTTCCATAGCTTCCACAGAGTGGTGCGGCAATCTGGACAGAAGTCAAGATAGGTATTTTATCATTTACTTTGTCATCTATCGTCAACATATGCTTACGCTCTCTATCCGCCTCGTCTTCAAAATTTTTTGAAAATGAAAGCCAATTTTCAAACATACTTAAAATATAGGTTTGTGGAGGTCTTTGTACTGCAATTGTAAATCTTTTAATAATACCCAATTTTGTTAATTTAAAAACTTTATATCTAATTGTACTTTCATTGAGCTTTAACTTTTTAGAAAGCTCACTATAACTTATCCTTGAATTTTCATTTAGGAGCTTTAAAAGTTGAATTTCATTATTTTTTATTTTGATCTTTATTTTATCTATTAGCATATTTTCTATT
Organism: Candidatus Micrarchaeia archaeon; assembly: GCA_049966715.1. Taxonomy (GTDB): domain Archaea; phylum Micrarchaeota; class Micrarchaeia; order Micrarchaeales; family Micrarchaeaceae; genus JAJZYD01. Next base: position 6,509 of record JBMFUB010000031.1, on the reverse strand, counting down.
GGTATGTATCCAAAGATAAAGTAGGGCATATCAGAAGATTTTATTTCTCCATTAAATTCCGTTATCCGTTGGATAAAACCAAATTCCCATAATAAATAATTGATCGGATTATTTTCTGCTGCAATAACTACCATGTTATATTGTCCTTTTGTAAGATATGCTGCAATAATCGAGCTATCATTTTCAACAAGTTGTTTTATTTGATCTTTGGAAATTTTCATATTAAATTTTACTAACAGTATGTGCATCTGCTGAAAGCCAAGCTTTTCAAAATCTAATTCTAAAACATACTTAATATCTAATTCCTTATTTAATTTCCTTATTATTTTTCCTATAGTAACATAAGAACAGCCGAGTTTCTTTGATAATTTTAATAAACTGACTCTTGAATTTGCGCTTAACTCTCTTAAAATAATTTTATCTCTTGTAGAAAATATCATATTTTAATTTATACCACAAGAATTTATAAACTTTTATTTTCGCAAAAAAACTCAAATAAATTTGATTTTTTAAAAATGTTTATAAATTATATATATCATTATTTATTATTCATATTATTTTGGATGGCGATTATTGTGCATTTATTTAAAAAATAAGTTTTAATTTAATAATTAAATTTTAATATGTTAAATAAGGTATAAATTATCAATTATAAATTATTGATTATATTTTACTAAAATAAAAATTTGCAATATAGATATAAAAATAAAAACAAAAAGATAAAGTGGAAAAATGAAAATATTTTTAAAAGGGATTATTGTTGTTTTATTTTTTGTAATTAGTGCGTCTTTAGTAACTATAGCGCTTGAAATTGGCGGAGTTAATATAGGTCCAATACCTTTTCTTATTTATGCAAATCTTTTTGGATTTTTGACTATGCTAATTTTTATATATTTTGATAATAGATCCGGTAGATTCTTAAAGCTTTTACACGATTATAAAAGATTTATTTTAATTTTGATAATAGGAGCCTCTGTTTCAATAATATCTGAATTATTCCTTTTAATTGGAACCATAAATACAAACCCAAATATTGCTAGTATAGTCTATAGGGCTTATCCACTTTTTATTTTATTAATTACGCCATTTTTAATAAAGCAAAAAATCAAACTTAAACATATTATTGCGCTATTGTTTGCCTTTTTTAGCATGTTTATCGTATTATATAACGGAGCAAATAACATATATATTACATTTAATTTTAATTGGCTTCCGTACGTTATTTTACTAATAATATCTGCGTTTATAATCGCAGTAACAACCCTGTTAATAAAAAAATATAATATTGATTCAATTCTATTTATGGCAATATCTGCAGCTGAAGCGTTTGTATTCTTCTTGTCGTTAGCATTTATAGAACATATCCCATTAATATTTAGCTTTTCTATTCCCGCATTAATTTCATTGTTGTTTATAGGAATAATAGATTTTGGTATTGGCGGTGTTTTATTTTATTATTCTTATAAAATTCTCAACCCTTCAACCACTGGCATTGCAATGCTCTCAGTTCCATTTTTAACATTTTTATTTTCCTTTGTGCTTTTAGGCGAGAAAATTACAATATATTATTTGCTTGCAGCACTGCTTATTTTATTTGCTATATTAATACAGGGAAAGGATTTGTTTTATGCGCCAGAGTATAGATATAATAGAAAATATAAAAATGAAAAAAAATTGAAAGAAGGGGTAACATTTGATATAACAAATACTTTTATAAGCAATAAAATTTTTAGTGACAGGCTAAGTGCTGGCGAAAAAGCAGTGGCGATTAAACTTCCGAAAAAAGATAAAGGGCGTTTAAAGTTTAATAATAATGTTATAACAATTGAAATAAATGAAGATAAAGACTTTATAACAAAAGAAGAAAAATATTTTATAAAATATTTGACAAATCTTAAAGAAGATGAAGAGCTTTTGATAATAATAGGCGCACCAAACAAGATTGATAAAATTATAGAAAATATTGAAGACAGACTTAGACAGCTATTTTAATAATATTAATATAAATTTTCTATATTGGTTTGTCAGCAAATTTTAAAAAATAAAACTTTTTATGATAGATGCATTGTTACGGGCTCGGCGGGATTTGAACCCGCGACCTTCAGCTTTCTTCCTTTTTTAATTAAACTTCTTTTAAAAGTTTATTAGAAGGCTGTCGCTCTATCCAAGCTGAGCTACGAGCCCATTATTGATTATATTGTTTGGATTAAATTTATAAATTATTACCTTTGCATTTTATTATAAAAGAAATTTTAAAAAAGTACTTTTATAATTTATTTATTATATATTGATATATAATATAAAAAATATAAAAATATATTAAAAATCATATAATATATTAAAATATATTTCATTCAGATTGTATGCTAATTATAATGTAAAAAATATTTATTTACTCGTATTAGAGAATGCTAAAAAATTTCTTTGTATTTTTGAATGTTATTTTAGCTGCATCATCAAAGCTAATTTCTTTGGCTTTTGCTATAAGCGCTAAGGAGTTTTTTATATCTATTGGTGTTTTTCCAACGGCAGGAGCATCGCTTTCTGCCATTATGTTTTCCATTGCTAAAACCCTCATCGCTCTGTTTCTCTTACTCGACTCTATAGGGGGCACAGATATATAATAACCAAGCTCATTTAAAATCTTTGCATGGGATTCATCACCTTCAAAGTAATGAAAATGTGCTCTTTTTACACTATATTTATCAAGCATTTTTATTACTTCATTAATCGCACCTCTAGAATGTATACTTAAAGGCTTGTCATACTCAACTGCAAGATTAATAAAATGTTCAAATGTTTTTTTCTGTATCTCTCTTTCAGCTTCAGATTTTGCTAAGATATAATCAAGTCCAACCTCGCCAAAAGCAACAAACTTTTTATTATTATTTTCAATTAAGGAATCAATATTTGAAATTAAATCTTGAAGTGCTGAAGTAGATAGTGAAATTATAGCTTCTGGATCAACACCCAAAGCAGGAAAAACATTTATATTGTCGCTGAGTGCAAGATTTTTGATATTGCTTTCTAGATCTGTACTATTTGTCACCATTATAAAAATACCTTTATTTATTGCATCCTTTATATCGTCACGTCCAAGCATATCGATGTGACAATGTGCATCAGCAAGCATTATTTCCATATTATACCACATAATTGAATATTTTTAATTTTATTTATTTTAATATATAATGCCAAAATATAAAATATAGATAAAGTATTGTTTATAATCGAAATGTAAATATTTTGTTAATGTAATATTATAAATACTAAGTATGCATTATAGTAAATATATTTTATAGATAGTAAATATACAAGAGAAGCTTTAGATATATTATATATAATAATATTATCATTAAGTATAGGCATATAGCTAAATATAATTATAATAATAAAGTTAATATATAACTAAAAGATATCGAACTTGCTAATAAATGAACAAATTAGATAATAAATCAAAAAAAGATAAAAGATAAAAAATATAAAGTGATAAAAAATGGATTTAGGTGAAGGTATAAGGAAAGCGCTTGCAAAGCTTACACGTTCTACTATCATAGATGCTAAAACTATAAAGGAGTTTAACAAGGAACTTCAGAAAACCCTTCTATCAGCAGATGTTGAGGTAGAGCTTGTGCTTAAGTTTACAAAGGATATAGAGAATGCTGCGCTCAAGAGCAAACCTCCAGAAGGGCTCGCTCCGACTGATTATATAACAAAGATTGTATATGATGAGCTAGTAAAGCTTATGGGGCGCTCATATACTCCTGAGCTTAAGAAGAAGAAGATACTGCTTATGGGCCTCTACGGATCGGGAAAGACAACGACAGCCGCAAAGCTCGCCAAATTCTATCAAGACAGGGGGTTGAGTGCAGGTGTAATATGCTGCGATGTTGTAAGGCCAGCTGCTTATGAGCAGCTCGAAACGCTCGCAAAGCAGGCTAATGTAGCATTCTTCGGCATCAAAGGTGAGAAGAACGCTGCAAAGATTGCAAAAGAGGGGCTTGAGAAGTTAAAGGACAGAAGTGTGATTATATGTGATACGAGCGGAAGGAGTGCGCTTGATTCAGAGCTTGTAGAAGAGCTCAAAAAAGTTGCAGACTCTTTCAAGCCAGATGAGAAGATATTGGTTGTTAGTGCAGATATAGGTCAAGTATCTGGAAGGCAGGCCCGTGAGTTTGACAATACAGTAAAGCTAACTGGAGTGATAGTAACAAAGATGGATGGATCAGGAAAGGGGGGAGGAGCGCTCAGCGCAACAGCAGCTGTAAATGTGCCTGTACTTTTTATAGGAGTTGGTGAAAAGCTAAACAATATAGAGCCATATGATGCGGATAAATTCATTGGAGGATTACTAGGCATGCCAGATATTGCAAGCCTGGTAGACAGAGTTCAAGAGGCGATAAAAGAGGCAAATATAAATCCCGAAGATATAGATATTGAAAATTTAACTTTTGACACTTTTTATACACAGCTCAAAGCAATGGGCAAGATGGGCCCATTGAAGAATATTTTTGGAATGCTTGGCGCGCCAGATGTTCCAAAAGATGCAATTGAACAGAGCGAAAGCAAACTCAAAAAATACAAAGCAATAATTGGATCAATGACTGAAGATGAAAGAAAGAATGAAAAACTTCTGCATCAGCCAGGAAGAATAGCAAGAATTGCAAAAGGCAGCGGCGTATCTGAAAAAGATGTGCATATGCTTATATCTGATTTTAACAAAATGAAAAAAGTATTTAAGAATTTTAAGAACGATAGAAACATAATGAAGAAATTCTCAAAGTTCATGTAAGTATATGTGAGTATAATGGATACAAAAAAGGTTATGCTTGAGGAAAAGCTTGAGAATTTAAAAGAGGAGTATTCAAAAACAAAAGATAACAAAAAAACAAACAAGCATATTAGAATATTGAGGGCTAAGATTGCAAAAGTAAAAAGAGAAATAATCATTGCAAGCAAGCGCCAGCACGGAGAGGGGTTTTTTGTAAAGAAGAGCGGCGATGCAACTGTTGCATTAGTTGGATTCCCAAATGCAGGAAAATCCTCTTTAATAAATATAATAACAAATACCAACTCAAAAACTGCATCTTATGCTTTTACAACCACTTCTGTAATATCAGGAATGATGCTATATAATGATTCACATATTCAAATATTTGATCTTCCAGGCTTGATAGAAAATGCGCATATAGGTGCAGGTGGAGGTAGAACAATTATATCCGCAATCCTTAGTGTTGATTTAATTTTATTTGTAGTTGATATTAATTATACAGAGCAGCTAAAGCAGCTTATATCAGAGCTCAATGCACTTGATATTTTTATAAACAAGAAAAAACCAGAAATACTAATAAAAAAGGAGCTCACTGGAGGTATAAAAATTGAGGTTAATAAAAGTAATATAAGCAAACAGGATATTCAGGAAATATTTATTGGATTGGGTATTTACAATGCAATTGTATCGATATGGGATAATATTACAGAAGATGAGCTTATTGCATATGTATCTGGGAAATCCCATTATCTTAACGCAATTATTGCATTAAACAAAATTGATACGCGAAAGGATTATTTAGAAATATCAAAAAACATTGAAAAAGAGTATAAAATGACAACAATACCAATAAGCGCGGTTAATAAAATAAATATTGATAAATTAAAAGAAGCTATTTATAAAGGGTTAGAACTTATAACTATATATCTTAAACCAAAAAGAGAAGATAAACTTGATCCAATGGTACTTAAAAAAGGAGCAACAATAAAAGACGCTGCAAGAAAGGTCCATACAACACTTGTTGATGAATTAAAGTGCGCTTATGTTACTGGAAAAAGCGTAAAGTTTGCCAATCAGAGAGTTGGCGCAGATCATGTTCTTGGAGAAGGGGATATTGTTACATTCATTACTACTTCAAAAGAATAATAAAAAGAATAATAGCAAAAATATTATTTAAAATTTGTAGAATATTAATTATATATATTAAAAATATTAAATTATTATAAAATCAGCTCATAATGTAAATTATTTTATTATATTATTTTATTACTTTATTTGCATACTGTTTTTTAGCAACTGTTTTCTATAGTTATCGTCTGTGTATAGACTGCAGGGGATACGGCCGCAGGAATTCTAAGACCAAAATATATTGTATTTGAGCCCGAAGCTGGAACTACAATTGAAGTATCTGTTGCTGTTGGACTTAATTTGTTGGCAGTTGCATAGGCAACATTATAAGTAGATGCATAAGTTGTATTGCTTACTCCAAAACCATTTGCCCCTGTTGATGCAACTATCCAGTTGCCTCCATATACAAGCATATTTGCATTTACACTACCAGAATTTGAATCTGTTATTGCATTAATTGTACCTATACTTGAAGAAGGGTTTAAAGAGCCAAAATTTATCAATGTATTGCTCAAAGAGATAGTGCATGTTGCTAATTTAATAGTAATATTACCACTCTTTACAGAATTTATAGTTACAGGAGTACTTGCGCTATCTGTTACTATCACAT
>JBMFUB010000030.1:7620-7892 GCA_049966715.1 Candidatus Micrarchaeia archaeon | reverse complement strand
AGAAAAACCAAAATTCGTAAAGAAAAAGGCAAAACATCTTGCAAGAAGGAAAAAAGGATCTAAAAGAAGAGATAAAGCAAAACTTCATTTGCAAAGTGAATGGGCGCATATTACAAAACAATCAGAAGATTTTGCTCATAAACTTTCAAACAAGTTAGTAAATTCTGGTTATACTGCTTTTGCAGTAGAAGATTTGCATATTCAAAACATGGTAAAAAATCATAATCTTGCGCAGGCAATTTACAATGCTTCATGGAATAAATTTATTCAAT
>JBMFUB010000030.1:0-7610 GCA_049966715.1 Candidatus Micrarchaeia archaeon | reverse complement strand
ATGAAAGTAATAAAAGTAGATCCAAAAGACACAACACAGGAATGCAGCAGGTGCGGACATGTAAAGAGAGGTAGTGAAAGATTAAGCCTTTCAGAAAGAATATATCACTGCAATGTGTGTGGCTTGACAATGGATAGAGATGAAAATTCATCAAAAGTAATACTCAAAAGAGCGAAACTTTTAGAAAAAGTTTCATCAAAAGCTACCCTTGGGCAGAGGGAAAGTTACGCTCAGGGAAAGAATGTAAGGTTTCAAAAAGAGGCATTTCTTGAGGAACTGAGAACCGATAATGCATCCTTTGCATATGAATAATAATATGAATGTAGAAGAAGGCCATGACTTTAGTCAGGGGAATGTCACAATAGTAATATATTAAAAATATTTCAATAATTTTAAAAAATAAAAACACAATAAAAAAATCAAAGTTCTTTTATCTCTTTCTTGTATTTACTACAATTATATCATGCTCTCCCTCAAATCCTAAAGCATTTTTTAAAAGACTTGCATCTATAGTCATAGTACTATCCGAATATGGGTCATTAACATAAAAAGTGTTTTTTTCATATCCTCTTACTATAACCCAATGTGGAGCTGGATCCATATACATATTTATTATATTTGCATTTACTAATATAATTGGTAATTTACCACTATTTAACATCTTTTTTATTACATTTATTGAAGATACCCCATATTGCTCCTTAATATTCATATCCATTACTTTCTTTTTGATTTCGTTAAATGATGATGTTAAAGTATCAAGATTTATATCCTCATAGACTGCTAATTTTTTTTCATAACCTTCGGTACCTTTAGCATTGCTTATTATTTCCGGCTTAACTCCCCTTTTAGCCAATGCATAAGCTATGCCATATCTAGAGCCATGCCATATACTTCCATTTATAGCGTCCTGCCATATCTCAAATTCCTGCTCTTTCTTCATTTGGAAATTTCTTTTTAAATATTTTAGAACCATCATAGCACAAGCAGCTGAACTCGTAAATTCATAGGTTTGTGCATAATTAGGCACATCAAAAATCTTAGTTTTAGCTATTTTACTTTTAGATTTACTTCTAACTTTACTTTTAGAATTAGCCTTTGATTTTTTAAATTTAATTTTTGTTTTCATTTTTTCACCATAATTTCTTATATTATAAATATAATCTATTATATTATAAATATTAAGCAAACATCAAATCTATAAAGTGCAGGGAGGGAGATTTGTTCTATTTTTTGAACTCCCGTAGGCCTAAGCCAACAGATCTTGAGTCTGTCGCGTTTGACCAGGCTCCGCCATCCCTGCACAATATATATTTTAATAACATACAGATTAAATAATTAACGATTTATTAAAAATAATAAAAATTCACTATATTTTAATGATCACCCACATACTATTGAAATTATTCTCATATTTATATTTTTCTTTTTGTATTTTTATCAAATAAAAAGAGATAAATATCTTGTACTCTGAAACATTATAATAACATTCCAACATTATTTTTTAATTATTAAATCTTCAATAATTAATTTCAATATATAAAATATTTATATATAATAATTGTTATATCCCGAAATTATTCTAATAAATTATTATGATTATCATGAATACAAAAGATGAACAAAAAACTGATAAAAATTTTGTTAGAAAACGAGAAAATTTTAAATGCATTAATTGTGGGAAAATTGTTGAAGGCAATGGCTATACAGACCACTGCCCTCATTGCCTTTTTAGTTTACATGTCGATATTAATCCAGGAGACAGAAAAGAAAAATGCCACGGGATTATGAAACCTATTAAAACATATAATGAAAGGAATAATTTTATAATATATTATGAATGTCAAAAATGTGGTATAAAAAAGCAGGTTAAAGCCGCTGCAAATGACGATAAAGAAAGCTTATTCTCTTTATTATAATTATTATAATTATTATAATTGCACCCCATACTTTATTCTACTATTATTATATATTCTATAATTGTTTTATCGCTCCTGACATCTTAATAATTTTTATTACTTTTACTAAAATAAACTAACAATCCGTTAAATATAAATATGTTTACTTTAATAATAAGATATATGTATATCTTAAGCCAAAGCGGCAATAAAAGATTTTTATAAATCGGCGTATAAAATGGGCGGTACTAAAATTAAATTGCTGATAATAATATTGTTTGTTTTATTATTGTCTTCATTAATATTAGAGATATATCCTATTAATCAGAATTGCAATCAACTTTGTTTTTATGGTACGCTTTCTAATAACTTTGCTAATGGGACGCTGTACTTAAATAAAACTGCACTTAAATATGCTTTGATAAAAATTGTGCTTAATAATAGGCAAAATCTTATTTATACAACATCAAAAGAAGGTAGATTTGACATTTATATCCCTTTTAATCTTGGATACAATAATATTAATTTATATTATAATAAATATAAAGATTCAATAAGTATTTTTTATTTGGGGGATTTTTCAAATTTTATTATAATTATATTTGCAGTTTTTATCTATTTTATTATAAAGGAGATTTCAGATTTTAAATTAGAATCAAAGTCAATAAGATTGAGGTACAACAAATATAATACATACACGCCAAGTGAATATAATCCAAATAAAAATGCAGGCATATTAAAAATTGATAAAATTATAGCAAACACGCTAAAAAAAGCCAATAATATGCAGATCATTAAGAATTCTGCACTGACATTAAAGAGCATTATTGAAGAATATAATAAATATTTAATGTATACAGATCTAAATATTTTAAATGATACTCTTTATTACGAAATAGAAAATGAAAGTAAAATCAATAAAAAAAATTATATTTTTTCAAATCTCGTTTCAATTGGAGATCAACCATTGAAAAGCATAGCAATAAAGAAACTTTATGAATATGCATTAGATAATGCTAATTTTAAAATAGAAAATGAACTATTTTTGCAAAAAAATAATATTATATTAATCAACGAAATAAATCAAAATAAAGTTTTGCAGATTTTAAATAATGAGCAGAAAGTAACCGTTGCTTTATTGGCGGGTTTGGAAGAAAATAAATTTATGGAGTTATTATCTAAAAACATTCCTATCAGCTCTCTATTTTTATCAATGATTTTATTGAATAAGGTTGATGTACTTGCTCTCTAATATATTTATCTTTTTTGTTCAATTAGGCGATGCGATAGGCTCCATAACAATTGCTATAAGCATTGTTTTATACCTCATAAGCCAATATAAAAACGATACGCATCTCATATCATTGGCAAATTCTACTATAATAAGCGGTTTCACCCTTATTTTGATAGCTCTAATAATACATTTAGGTGTTGTTTATGCTTGATAAAATATTGAACTATCATAAAAAAACAGTATCATTTGACATCATTTTTATTGCTGTTATATCAACTTTAGCTCTTTTTATTTCAATTATATACTTTTTATTTGTTGTTGATAATAGGCTTGTTTATTTTATACTTTTTCAGAATTTATATCTTCTAATTTTTGCTTTTATTATTTTTGTATCTATTATAGCAATCTCATCATATCAAAAGAGCCTAACCTATTCAAATTCTACCAAAATCATTATTATGATTGGTTCGTTTGTAATATTTTTCAATCTTCTATTAATGACAATAATAAGGTGATTATATAGATAATTTTGACCTATTTATAGTGGATTCAATACCAAATTTGGATATTGATAAGGAGCTGATGCTTGATGTAATCGGCAAAGAGCCATTCATTTTAAGATATGATTTCTCTATGCAGAAAACATTACTTGGTATAACAAAAGATCATACAAATATTATAGATAATTTAACAAAAACTTTTCCCGGATTTTCATTTAAAAAAGTCGATAAAATTTATAATGAAAATGATAAAAATACTAGAAAAAACAGCTATAAAATTTTATCGGTTTATAGAAAAGCGGATACAATCAACAAAAATCTTTTTTTAGACATCTTTGATCTCTCTTTAAATGTTGGAAGTCTATCTATTCTTTTTATTCCGCTTAAACCAAATGAGGTTGAATCCACTAAAAAATATATTGAATCTTTATTAAGTAAACGAAATGCTCGAGAAACAAAATCAATGCAATCTGATTCATTGAGTATGCGATTAGGAGTTTCATTGCAACATGAAAACTTTATGAATTCAGAAGAGACACTATTCGGTGAAGAAATCCTAGAATCTATAAATTTCTCTCTTTTAAGAAACGCTACTGCATATAATATTTATTTTATTATAGATGATGATTCAAATTTAATAGAAAAATATGTTGAAAATAGATTCTTGATATTTTCAAGATTTGAATCTAAAATAATAGAGCCATTAAAAATTAATTTTAATAAAGTCAATCCATTACCTGTTGGTATAAATATTGTTAAACTATTTATTAATTTTAGAGGAATTTTAAATATAGGATATTCATTGCCCACTATTTATGCATCTAGTTCAGAAGGATTTCCTATTGGTACATTAATGAAGAATGCAACTGTTGAAACATCTATAGAAGTAAAAATAAATCCATCTGCTCTTAACCTTGGTGTTATTCTAACAGGCCTTCCGGGCTCCGGCAAGACAAATGAAGCGATGGCTATAATAGATGGATTATTCAAATTTGGGCAGCATAAAGTCGTTGTTTTATCTCCAACCGATGAGTGGAATGATTTTGCTAATAGCCATAATATGTATTTAATAAAAATGTACGATAAGAATACACCTATTAACTTTTTTAGATGTCCTGATAATTCAAAAGTTGATAAATTTTATGAGGATTTATCTATGATATTATCTTCAGCTTCCAATGCGGGCCCTTATGCAAAACCAATGGAGAAGTGTATGCTCAATGCATTTAGGAAAATCTATCAAAAAACCAAAATACCCGATCCTATTGCTGTTTATAAAGAGATAGAAGAAGCTATAATAAAATTTCACGGAAAGAAAACAAATAGAGGTGTAATATATACAAAGCATGGCGAAAACATAAAATCAGAGCTTGAAAATCTTAGAAGCATATTAAATAGAATAGAATATTCGTCTAGAGAAGGCATTAAGATAGAAGAGCTATTGGATAAAGGTGTTGTTTTTGATCTCTCAAATGTGAGCATTGGTACAAAACCTTATCTTTATGCATTAATATTAAATCAATTATATGCAATATCATCAACTTTTGATACAAAGGGCGATAATGAAATTCGCCTTTTGATATGTATTGAAGAGGCTCAGCTTATATTCCGCGATAGAGAGAGTGCTGCTATAGAGGATCTTAAATATAGAATACAGGATTTTAGAAAACAAGGTATAGGTTTAATGTTATTGACCCATAATGTTATTGATATAGATTCTTCGATTAGAAGGTTGTGTCAAATAAAATTATATCTAAAACAAGCCCCTGATGTTGCTGAAGATGCCGCAAGTGATTTAATATTTACTTATGCTGATACTGAATCTGTATTACAAAAATTGAAGCATTTGAATTCAAGAGTTGGTGCATTAAATTATGTAGTAAAAAATAATAAAGAAAAACTATCGTTGGATACAATATTTATTAAGACAAAGGATTATGAAAACAGATATATTGAAAATAATAATCTATTAAGTACTTATATGTCCAATAAAAAAATTAATACTCCAAAGAGAATTTCAATGAAAATTCATTTGATAATAGATTCTAGTTACAATAATAAAATAAATAAAAATTTTATGAAAATCTCGAGTATAAGCTTGCTTTATTTAAATGATGAAGTTGCTAATGTTAAAATAAAAGCGGGTTATGCAAAAATATCTAATTTAATTGGAAGGAAACTATATACTCTTAACATGCTTGATGAAAATAAAAGAATTATCTTTTCAAGGGATATTATTGCAACTCCTGAGCTTAAAATAAATATTAAGGGTGATGATGTAGAGATAAAAAATATAAATGTAGATGTAAATGAAAAAATAGGATTATAGATAGCAATTATAAAAGAATATACTCCTTAACGTATTTTTACATTAAATTTATAACATAAAAATAGAAAGTACATTACAAATTAAGTTTTCTCTGTTGATATAAAAATTTAAGGAGCACGCTGTTTTTTATCCACTCATTTGGTTTTATATCGAGTTTGCTTTTTATTATATCCTTCATTTCTGCTACACTATTTATTATAATAGGTTCTTTAGTTAATGTCTCTCTAACGTGTTCTCTGACATTCCACACCCCCACTGGAAGTGTATAACCTTCATGGATCTCTCTTAATATAAGCACAATAGCCTGTTTATTTAATTTTTTGAGCTTCTCAGTTACTGCAAGCCTTGCTGCATAATAACAGCCACCAATCTCTGCATATTTTTTTCTACCTTCATAAGCCTCATAAGATGAATAAATTGATACCTCTTTACCAGTTTCATTCCATATTGTTTTTGGCCACCAAGCCTCTATAGTTTCATACTGCCAATTCCCAGGTATAAAAAAAATAAGCCAACGATTATCAAGCGCATTATAAAAATATGTATATATTGCGTCTATTTGACCATAGGATTTTATATTTTCTCGATTGTATTTTGATAAAGTATCATCTACTGCAGTAATGCTCCACCTAGTCGGAACAAATTTTCTATATTTTTTTATACCAAATATGCCAGCCGAGAATGCTTTTTGTATTTTTGAAACCTCTACATCTTTATTATACAATTCTATTACAGCATCTTCTGCTCGCGCATCATAGTCAAAAAATAAATTCTCAATTTTTTTATTTGTTTTAATGTTTGGAACTTCCATTTTATCAATCTGCACGCTTGGCCCAAATGGCTGCGAATCATCATTTAATTCAAGCTTTACAGTTGGCTTTTTTGAATAAGATAAAGAGGTATCTTCATATCTCTCCGCCATCGCTAATTCTTGTATCTGTTGCTGCAGCTTTCCCTTTTCAACATCATAAATATTTGTTAATGACATTCCTCTAATAAGCTTTGTTCGCATGTTTATTATTTCTTCTATAGATAAATTCCTCCATTTCTCTGGGGTGCCTAATAAAGAGGTGTCACCAAATTCAGGTGGTACTAAAGGACCTATATAAACATATGGATAATTATATCTGCCTACAAATATATCAGTTGGAGACGAGCCTTCAATGCTATTGTTTTTATTATAAAGCGCTAATGTAGTTTTAGTTTTATAATAATATTTTAATAATGCTGGGTCTTTCATGTGCTTATAGATTATATCTGATCTCTTAATTTTAAGATTAAATTTATTATTATATAAATACTCTTCAAACTCAGATTCCATATTATTATTTTTATTTGATAAACTTATTATTTCTAATGTTTAATTTTAAGTTTATTGAATTATAATATTTAAAATAATAATTAAAAATATAATATACTATAATAGTTTTATAATAGTTTATTAGTATAAAATATTTGGATTACAAAATACCAAATAAAAGAATCGAAAAAGAATAGAATTAATAGAATTAAAATAATTAATAATATGCGATCGCCGGGATTTGAACCCGGGTTTTTGGCTATCCTCTATAGTAATGGAAGGCCAAAGTCCTAACCAGGTTAGACTACGATCGCACTAATTTAAAAAGATTATTTTTATTGAATGCTTA
>JBMFUB010000029.1:0-8123 GCA_049966715.1 Candidatus Micrarchaeia archaeon | reverse complement strand
GTTAATCTATTATTTAGAAGAAGTTTAACACTACTAATATCTTTTGTCTTCAAACCTTAAACACAAAAGAAAACAAATCGAAATCTTTTTCTATTTTGTCTATCATATACATACTGCTGAGTGGCATTGTGATATTTTTCATATTAAAGGATTATGTGGCGAAGTTAAGTTAAATAATACAAATAAAAAATATTTATAACAATTAATTAACTAAAATACGCCAAAAAATCCTCTCTTTTTACTTGCTGTTCCTAAATCACTATCTTTAAACTTCTCTATAAGTTCTTTTTGTTCTGAGCTTAAGTGCTTTGGTATATCAATATTAATTTTTATTATTTCATTTCCTATATAATTACTATTAAAATGGGGCATACCCTTTCCTTTTAATACTAAAGTATCCATATTTTGGGTTCCAGCAGGTATAAATATTGTTTCCTCGCCATTAAGGGTTTTGACTTTTATTTCACCACCTAAAATGGCAGTATAAAATGGAATGTTGACATTAATATACAAGTCATCTCCCTCTCTTTTAAATATTTTATTTGTTAAAACACTAATATCAATATATAGATCACCAGGTTTGTCTTTCCCATAGTCACCCATACCTTTTAATCTTAATCTTGTACCATTATCAACTCCTTTTGGTATCTTAATTGTTATTTTATCATTTTTTGAGATTTTACCACTTCCATTGCAAATTTTACAAACTTTCTCAAAAATTTCACCACTTCCTTTACACTTGGGGCAAATCTGTATAGTTTGCATTATACCAAATGGCGTTCTCCTTGTTGTTTTTATTTGCCCACTCCCCTTACATTTATCGCATGTTATTATTTTACTTCCAGGTTCTGCACCTGTACCATTGCATCTTTCACATTTTTGTATATGTTTTATATTAAGAGTTTTTTCACAACCAGTTGCAGCTTCTTCTAACGAAACGGTTATTCTTGCCAATATATCGTTACCGATGTCCATATTTCTTGATTGGTTTTGTCCTTCATTTTGTCCAAAACCAAAAAGATCAAAAATATCACTACCACCAAAACCAAAATTTCTAAATATATCATCAATATCAAAACCTCTAAATATGTCCTCTTCAGTAAACTTTTGGTTAAATCCTTCAGGTCCATATGTGTCATATTGCCTACGCTTTTCTGGATCACTCAAAACAGCATATGCCTCATTGATTTCTTTAAACTTTTCTTCGGCATTTTTATCTTTGTTTCTGTCTGGGTGGTATTTAAGTGCGAGCTCTCTATATTTTTGCTTTATTTCATCTATGCTAGCATTCTTATTTACTCCTAAAATTTCATAGTAATCTTTTGCCATTTTTATTCCTTTATATAATTTATATTTATTTCACATTTTTCAGTTAATATATTGCAGAACGTTATTTCTATAATTTTTATTTAATTTTATTTTTCTACTTTGAAATCTGCATCTGATGCGTTTCCATTATTTGACGGGCCGCCACTAGAATCTGTTGGCCCTGTTGCATTATCATTTGCGCTGTTAGTTCCGCCTTTGTACATACTCGCTCCAATATCCTCTAGTGCACTTTTTAATGCATCCATTTTTATCTTTATATTATTATAATCCTCTTTATTCAATGCGTCTTTTAATTCTTCTTTAGCTGCGTTAACCTTATCACTAACCTCTTTTGGTATTTTATCTTTATAATCCTCTAATGTTTTTTCTGTAGTATAAATTATAGATTCTGCAGTATTTTTAAGTTCTATTTGCTCTCTTAATATTTTATCCTGCTCTTCATATTTCTTTGCATCATCCATTTTCTTTTCTATTTCTTCTTTGCTCATTTTATGTGGTGCAACAATATTCATACTTTGGGCTTTTCCCGTTGCTTTGTCTTTTGCAGTTACATGCAATATACCATTAGAGTCTATATCAAAAGTTACCTCTATTTGGGGAATTCCTCTTCTTGCAGGTGGAATTCCATTTAATGTAAATCTACCTAAATCTACATTATCTCTTGCCATTGTTCTTTCTCCTTGAACAACATGTATTTCTACATCAGTTTGGAAATCTGCTGCTGTTGTAAATACTTCAGATTTCTTTACTGGTATTGTTGTATTCCTTTCAATTAATTTCGTTGTTATTCCTCCTAAGGTTTCTATTCCTAATGATAATGGTGTTACATCAAGAAGTAGAATATCTTTAACTTCTCCGGTTAACACACCTCCTTGTATTGCTGCTCCAAGCGCAACACATTCCATTGGGTCTACTCCTCTTTCCACTTTCTTTCCAAAAAGTTGTTCAATGTATCTCTGTACAAGTGGCATTCTTGTTGGACCCCCTACTAATATAATTTTATCAAGATCTGTAGCTTCAAGTTTAGCGTCTTTTAATGCTTGTGTTATTGGCTTTGTTGTTCTTTCAACAATTGGCAAAACAAGGCTTTCAAGCTTTGCTCTTGTAAGCGTATATGTAAAGTTAAAAGGATTGTTAGATGCATCTTTTGATAAGAAAGGCAAATTAATATCTGTATTTAGAGTTGTTGATAATTCAATCTTAGCTTTCTCTGCAGCTTCTTTTAATCTTTGCATTGCTTGAACGTCTTTTATTATATCTATATTATATTTGCTTTTAATCTCGTTTACTAAAAAGTCTACTATTACTTTATCCATATCTGTACCTCCAAGCTGCGTATCGCCGCTTGTTGCCTTTACTTCAAAAACGCCTTTTCCAAATTCCATAATTGTAACATCAAGAGTTCCCCCACCAAAATCATATACAAGAATTTTCATTTCTTTTTCAGATTTATCAAGGCCATAGGCAAGAGCAGCTGCTGTTGGTTCATTTACAAGCCTAACTACTTCTAAACCTGCAATTTCACCTGCATCCTTTGTAGCTTGCCTCTGATTATCATCAAAATATGCTGGTACTGTTATAACGGCCTTTTTAACTTCCTCTCCTAAAAATGCTTCTGCATCCTTCTTAATTTTTTGTAATAGAATTGCAGAAAGTTCTTGCGGAGAATATTCCTTACCATAAATATTATATTTATAATTTGTCCCCATTTTTCTTTTAAATGCTGTTACAGTTCCTTCTGGATTTGCGACTGCTTGTCTTCTAGCTGGCTCTCCCACTAATCGCTGTCCATCTTTTGTAAAAGCTACATAACTAGGAAATGCTTTGCCATATAAAGTTATACCCTCACTGCTTGGTATTATTGTAGGTCTACCACCTTCTAATACTGCAGCAGCTGAGTTTGAAGTTCCAAGATCTATACCTATTATTTTCATTTTCATCACTTTTAATATTTTTAAATATTAATTTTTTATATTTATTATATTTATTCATATTGTTATATTGTTAAAATATAATAAAATATAATTCAAACTTTTATATCTAAATTTTCTATAATCCTGCTATTTATAATTTATTTATCGCTCTTTTCTTTGGCATCCTCTTTTTTATCGTTGCCTTCTTGTTTATTATTTGCTTGCTCCTCTTTTGTAGTATCCATTATATTATTTTTTGCTACTATAACTGCAGCGGCCCTTAATAAAATGTCATTTAGCATATAACCTTT
This sequence comes from Candidatus Micrarchaeia archaeon, assembly GCA_049966715.1. Classification (GTDB taxonomy): domain Archaea; phylum Micrarchaeota; class Micrarchaeia; order Micrarchaeales; family Micrarchaeaceae; genus JAJZYD01. The sequence continues at coordinate 4,570 of JBMFUB010000029.1, read as the reverse complement.
TTTTACTACACTAATTATTGTTCCGTCCTTTTTTGTATTATCTTCTTGTACTAATATTATTTCATGAAAATAGGGATTATATATACCATCAGTTTTAATTTCAGTTAAACCATTTCTTTTCAATGTATCAATTAGGTTAGAGTATAATAATTCCACACCTTTTATAATATTTTCATCATTTGTTTTTTTTATTGCAATTAAAGCTAGTTCAAATTCATCAAGTATCAAAAGCAGTTCCTTGACTAAATCTGCTTTACCTGTTTGTTTTGCTATTAAAATATCCTTGCTGACCCTTTTTTTATAATTATCGAATTCTGCGGTTAGCTGCAATATACGTTCTCTACATTTTTTTTCCTCTTCATTACTATCTTTTGTTTCTTTTGAATAATCTTCACTTTCTTGTTTATTTTTTTCTTCTTTCTTCTGTATATCCTCCTGGTAATTATTATTTTTATTGCTTTCTTTTTTTATTTCATCTATTAGCTTTATATATTCATTTATTTTGCTTTTATCTTCATCATTATTTAACATAATAGCACCCCTAATTTTTTGCTTTAATTTTTTTACTCATTAATTTATCAAGTTGTTCTGCAGCTTCAATCATCCTCTTAAATTCTCTATCTAAATCATACTCTAATTCCTCTATAGTTCTAGACATAATTGTACCTCTTAGAAAATAATATCTTCCTTTTTTCACTATTAAACCAGCATCTATTAATCTATTTAAATGATAAATTACGGTGCTTCTAGCAATTGGATAATTTAGCAGTTCTTTAAGTTTTAAACTTGTTATACCTTTATCTTTATAAGCTGCCATTATAAGATTTTTTAAAATTGCTATTTCTATTCCCTCTTCATCATCTTTGGTTGTTAGGCCTAATTCTAAACAAAACCACTTTAAAATATCCTTTTCATGCTTTTTGCTAGGCTTCGCCACTGTGTTAATTTCAATTTTTACCATATTTACTATTTATATTCCAAAAGATTTAAATATTTTTCGTTTTTTATTAATATTAATTGAAATGTCAAAAAAAAGTTGACAGGTGATAAAAATGAAAAACAATTTTAATGAAAAAAAGAAAATAAAAAAAAGAGATAAAGAAATAATGCCTTTCTTTGGAAATGAGTTCTTTCAAGAGTGGTCCGGCATATCTAGGAATTTTGACCGTTATATAAATGAAATATTAACAGCACCTTTATCATTTCCTGCAATGAACATGAGGTATTTTCCACCGCTAAGTTTCCCACATGTAGACATAATAGATCTTAAAGACTCATTTAGAGTGAAAGTTGATTTGCCTGGTATAGAAAAAGATAAAATAAAATTAAATGTGGCAGATGACATAATAGAAATAAATGCAAAAAATGCAGAAGAAAAAGAAGAAGAAAAAGAAGGCTATTACAAAAAAGAAAGGAGCATGTATGGGTATCATAGAATAATAGATATGCCAGAAAAAATAGACCCCTCTACCGTAAAGGCGACATATAAAGATGGTGTATTACAGATAGAAGTGCAAAAATCAAAAACAAATAAAAAAGAAATAAAAATAGAATGAAAAACAGAATAAAAAATAAATAGTGTTTTTCTTTTTTTATTTTTTTTATTAATGTTTTATTATTTGTTTTTTATTATTTGGTAATTAAATAGTTTGTGAATTCTTTCTTTGATTTATCTCGTTTTTTAATTCAGATATAAAACTATCAACATCTAATCCTAATTTTTGTTTACCATTCAAGACTCTTACAGATATTGTTTTATTATCTGCTTCTTTCTTTCCAAGGATGATCATATACGGAATAAGCTTTAATTGTGCTTCTCTTATTTTATAATCTAGGGTTTTGTTGGATGTATCTAATTCAACTCTAATATTTTCTTTTTTAAATCTTTCATACATTATATTTGCATAATCATTTGCTTGTTCAGATATTGCTATAATTTTAGCTTGGATCGGCGCTAGCCAAGTCGGGAATCTGCCTTTATAATGTTCTATTAAAATGCCTATAAATCGTTCATAACTTCCAAAAACTGCTCTATGTATTACAACTGGCGTATGTTCTTGGCCATCGCTCCCTGTATAACTAAGTTCAAATCTTTTAGGGAGCTGATAATCAAGCTGTATTGTTCCAAGTTGCCAATCTCTGCTTAACGAATCCTTTACATCAAAATCTATTTTAGGCCCATAGAATGCACCTTCTTTTTCTTTAATTATATATTTAATTTTGTTGGCTTCAAGCGCATGTTTTAATGAATTTGTTGCATTCTCCCAAAGACTTTCATCTCCAAGATGGCTATCTGGCATTGTTGATAATTTTGCTTGATATGAAAATCCAAATTGAGCATAAACTTCATTAAATAACTTTAATAATTGTGTTATTTCTTTTTCTATATCGCTATCTGCAATAAATATGTGTGCATCATCTTGTGAGAGTTGTTGTACTCTAAAAAGTCCACTTAAAGCACCACTAACTTCTCTTCTATATACCCAATCATTTATAGATAATCTTAATGGCAATTCTTTATAACTCCATCTTCTTGTTTTATATATCAACATTGTTGATGGACAATTCATTGGTTTCATTCCTAATTCATCTTCATCGGTTTTAACTATAAACATGTTGTCTTTATAATGATCTATATGACCACTTACATGCCATAATGCAATATTAGCTAAAACCGGGGTAGAAATCTCTCTGTAACCGTATTCTTGCAATTTGCCTTGCATATATTTTTTTAGCTCATTATATAATACCCAACCATTAGGGTGCCAATAAACCATTGCTTGAGAAACACCTTGAAAACTAAATAAATCAAGCTTTTCTCCAATTACCCTATGGTCAGTTTCGGGTAAACCAATAAATTCGCTCTTTTTAACTAAAGATAAATCGATCCGCTTTTCTTTTTCACGTTTTATTTTTATTTCATTAATATTAGCAACCCTTTTTGTTTCACCTTTTTCTTCACTATCTGCGGAATAACTTCTCAACGTTTCCGCAAGCGGATGTCCTTTAATGTCTATTTTTAATGATTTATTCCATCCAAAGGGAGCACCAATAATTTCCAAATTTGATTTTTTTGCTTCGTTATAAAGATATTTTACAAGTTTCATTGCTCTATCAGGGTCTTCTAAATTGTTACTAAGATGTGCAAACGGATAAATAACAACAATTTTTTTACCAAAATTTTTCGCGGATTCGAGCGCTTCCTTAATTGCAAGACTGCCTATTTTTTCAGTATCTCCTTTTTCTATACTCACAAGCAAAGCAAGCGCATCTACAACTATTTTCTTTTTTTTCATATCTTCATTTAAAATTTCATATGTATTAAGCTCTGGCTCTAACGGTTGAAATTCTATTCTATCCACATCAAGTTGTAATATTTTCATCTACTCACTCAAATTTAATTTATTAATATTTAGACAAACTAATAAAATGCTCGTTTATGCTAATAAAATTATATAAACCTATTGTTTATATTATAATGTTATAAATTATATATTTTAATAATATATATCTATTTATTTGTTTATATATTGGTACCAATATATAATTATATAACTTAGTTTTTTTTATTATAATAGTTCAATATAACTGTACAAAATAACAAATATAAAAGTTAATATAAAATAATAATTACAGTCAATAATTATTAAAACAATATATGTTTAAAGGTGCTGTATGTGATATTATATAATACGTTAGGGGGTAAAAAAGAAGAATTTAAACCAATTAGTGATATGAAAGTTGGTTTATACACTTGTGGCCCAACTGCTTATTTTTATGCACATATAGGTAATATGAAGGCATATATCGATGAAGACTTATTGAAAAGAGCACTGCTTTATAATGGTTATAAAGTAAAGCATGTTATGAATGTCACTGATGTTGGTCATCTAAAAAGTGATCAAGAGAGTGGTGAAGATAAAGTAAGAGCAGAAGCAGTAGCAGAACATAAAACTATGAGGGAAATTGTAGACTTCTATTCAAATTTATTTTTCTCTGATCTTAAAAAGTTGAATATAATTATGCCTGATATTATAGTGAGAGCGTCTGATGCAATTGAAGATATACTAAAATTGATTGATATTCTTGATAAAAAAGGTTATTTATATAAAACGAAAGATGGCGTTTACTTTGACACTTCAAAATTTAAAGATTATGGCGCACTTATAGGTATGTCATTCGAACAACTTAATAAACAACTAAAAGCGGGCGCAAGAGTTGAACGTTCAACAGAAATTAAAAATATAACTGATTTTGCAGTATGGAGATTTGCACTAGAAGATGAAAAGGAGATGGTTTGGGAGTCTAAATTCGGAAGAGGTTTCCCTGGATGGCATATAGAGTGCAGTGCAATAAGTATGAAGAGTCTTGGCGAACATTTTGACATTCATTGTGGTGGCATAGATCATATCCCTATTCATCATACAAATGAAATTGCACAATCTGAAGCGGCAACTGATAAAAAGTTTGTCAACTATTGGTTTCATGTTGGTTTTCTAACAGTTAATGGTAGCAAAATGGCTAAATCTTTGAAGAATATTTATACACTTGCGGATCTTGAGAAGAAGGG
>JBMFUB010000028.1:0-8273 GCA_049966715.1 Candidatus Micrarchaeia archaeon | reverse complement strand
GTACTCGTTTTACTAACATTTGTACTAAATGCATTTGGTATTGAGCTTTTTATTGTCAAAAGCTGTGCGCTTTCATTTATAGCAGTTTCATTTATGTTTATTGAAGAAGTAGAGGAGAATTTACCACCACTATAGGTATAAATTGTAAGTGGTGTTTTTGAACTACCACCCTGATTTTGATAGAATTCTCCTGCATTTGTTACACTTGTTGATGTGAATGTTACTGGATCAAAATCACTTGGACTTAATGATTGGCCAAGATAAGTAAGATTGTATACACCTGGTTGACTTATCCACTGGAAGCTCTGCCCTTGTTGTAGGTTCTTTGCCTGTGCTTGATCTCCATATATTATAATACTAGCTAATGCATCTGCAGTGGTTCCTGTTGTGGAGTTTGTCCATTCTAATATTGTATACCAATTTGGATCGTTTGTTTTGTTAAATTGTTGGCCGCTCTGCAAATTAATTACATCTGAGTAAAGCTGCATCTTTGCCCACTTCTGGTATGCATATAAACCTGCAAATGTACTGTTTACATTTATATATAGGTTATGACCAGTTACATTAAGCTTTGCTGTAGTTCCGGGCCATACTTGAGTTACATTTGTAAGCTTGCCATCATAGTATACATTTAATGATGCAGGGCTCTGTCCAGCACCATTTGGTTGACCCAAATCTTCAAGCGCTACTGTAAATGGACCACTTGTTATATTATGACCAACATATATGGTTTCCATTGGTGATAATGATGCTGCCATATATATACTTCCGCCCGGTACTGCTTTTCCTGATGTAACCGGAGTTGTTGGTGGTGTATAGTTTAATATTGTCCAATTTTTACCTAACAAACTTATTGTTGGCTGATTCAAACTCTTTGATGAAGCAGTATGTATTGGAATTGGAGTTGCGAAATATGCCTGATAAGCACCGTCTGCACTTTCAAGCATTAATGAACCTGGTGTTTTTGATTGATTGAATACAGGGAATCCACTTATCCATAAATATTCACTTTCTTGATATTGGCCTGCATTATTCAATAATGTTGGAAGCTGTGAATTTGATATTTTTACCAAGTTATCTCCGCCGTTTGGAACAGACGTAAAACCAGAGAAGGTTATACCACCACCATTAGTGCTTGCGGATGGTGTTGTTGATGTTGGAACACCACTAAAAACATCAGTATATGGACTGTCTAGAGGATATGTTAAAGCATAGTTACCAGGACCATAATCTGCATATGCACCGCCAGTAGTTGTGGTTTGTAATCCTTTTGTCAAATAAAGCTCATTCAATGTTATTCCTCTATTCAATACTGAACCTATTAATGCTGAGAACTGGTATGCACCGCTTATCGCATGCGCTGAAGAAATGTTTAACCAAACTTCTTGGTTTGATAGTGTGTATGAAGAGCTTGGAACAGACACTTTCAAAACATTCATTGCTTGTGCTGTGTTAACACTTGCTGTTACTGGTACTGTTGTGTATGCAAGGTTTCCTATTGCAGCAGCTATGTTACCCGCAGCAACACCATCGCTAGGTTGTGCAGAGGAACCAACTACTATTTGTACTACTGGTTGACCTGTATTTGAAATTATAGGTACACCTTGGAAGCTTATAGGACCTGCGAACGCAAGCCCGAGACCTAATAAAGCTGCACCTGCAGCTAATGCCGTAATTCTCTTTATGTTTAGAGTTTTCACTTTCTCACCTAAATATTTTTGTAAATAATGTTAACCTTAAGGTATTTAAATAGATATGTTATATATAAAATTATTTTTATAAATTAATTTTTATAATACGTCTTTTGCAGAACTTTTGTTCTTTTATCATCGAGTATCATCGTCGATGCATATTTTTGAAATTTATGAAAGCCAAATATTTTGATTTTATAATTTTATTATATTTTATTTTTATCAATATATATAAATCATTAATTATTTATTATTCTATTTATTATTCTTATCATTATTTATTATTCTATTTATTATTCTTATCTATATATTATCTATGTATACTTATATATCTATATAATTATTAATTATTGTCTTTATTTTTTAATTTATACTTTTAAATATTATATCAAATTATTTACTTATTTCTTATTTGTATTTTATATAGCTTACTTAATTTATTTATATTTTTTATATTTCATTTTAAATTTATATTTCATCTTAATTTAATTTTATCTTATTTTTTTATCTTATTTTATTGTATATGTATCTTTATAATATTTTATAATATCCTATAATTATTATATTAGTTATTATATTTTTTAATCACTCTTATAATTATATGATGTAAGATAATTTATAAAAGAGTACCATGCGGGCTTTGGTTGCATAGTTGTATTATTAAGAAGCCCAAAATCCATATTATAAGGTTTATTTACATAGCCTATTAGATTAAACCATATTATGCCTTTTATATAAGGTTTTGATAAATAAAGAGAAAACACTTGATTTAAAAATAATTTTTGTTTTGTTAATGAATCATCAAATATATAATCAGGAATTCCTGTACCGTTATTTGATGAAATGCCTGTTTCTGTTATAAATATTGGCTTTTTTGTTAAATTCTCATACATATTTAATTGATCACTTATTATTTTCCCTATCTGTAGATTTGACTTATAGGCTGTTTGATTAAGCAAAAAAGTATCTGCAGTATAGACATGAAGAGAAATTGCATCACAATAATTAGAGAGACCATAGCTCCATGCAGAATAAGCCCATTTATAATTGCTATCATTTGCAGTAGCAGTTGGTTGCCCATTATAAACATTATCACCTCCAAAGCAGAGTATTAAATCAGATGAATTATAACTTTTTATAATGTTGTATGCGCTCCTTACCATTAAATAATAATTATAAGTACTTCCATTTTGAAATCCGCTTTGAAATATTGGAAGCTGCGGTTCATTCCATATCTCCCAGATATGTATTTCAGGATATTCTTTTACTGCATTTGCTACTGCATTATCCCAATCTTGTAAAGTCCAATTGCAATTAAGAGTGCACGGAGTTGATAATCCAAGAGTCTCGTAATCCAGTATACCTATAAAGTTTGCACCTTTATTAGTTAGATTTTTTATACTCTCTTCCTGGCTTTTCTCTAGACGTATATCTTCTCTAAAATATTTTACACCTGAATTAAGTGCAAAAAGCATAGCTTTTTGATTTATTGATCCCGCAACACCTATAATAACATTTGAGGTATTTTCTTGATTGCCCTTGTTGTATAAATTTTGATTATAATTGCTCGAACTCAAATTATTATTTAAATTATTAGATAATAAATTTAAATTAGGATTTAAAATATTATTTAGAAGCCTTAAATTACTCAAAAGAAAAATAATGCTTACAGAAAACAAGAGTATAAATGTGATTATAATAATTTTAATTATTGTTTGCATTTTATCTTTTTTATTTTTTATAGATTATAAAATTTTAAATTTATTTATAGTTTTATTTAAGATCATGTTTAATTTTTTATTGGCTCTGCTGTGCTATGTATAAGTCATCTTAATAATTTTTGAATCTCCATTTGCGTATACCAATTGTGCAGTAACATTTCCATTGCTGAGTGCACAACTTGTAAAACTACATTCGTCGAGCATTTTGAATAGATTTGTATAAAAGAGCTTTGAACCTATTAAAGATGCTCCATTAATACTTTTGCCGGAATACTGAATAAGCAGAGTATAATTGGCAAATGTATTTGATGTAGTTGTAATTATATTGTAATTGTAGTTGGAAGTATTTAATAATTCAATATTTTTTAAAGGTACAAAATTAGGATTATTTATAAAACCGAAAAATGCACTTATTTTAGGAGTATTTGAAGGAGTATTTGACGACATAACTAATATAGCTTCATAATTATTTCCATTTAACTTTGGAATATTATAGAATTTGTAAATATTTGCAGTCGCATTATGAGTGTAATTGAAATTACTTAATAGAGTAAAGCCGTAATTTTGAAGGTTGTTCTGTAATGAACCATTAACACTCAGATTACTTTTAGATAAACCATTTATCTCAAGATTCCCGATAAGTCCATAATCAAAGCTTAATAATCCATTCCAATTTCCATTTTGATTTAACATATTACCGGAAAGTATTAATTGACCTGCAGGAATTCCATCAACAAGAATATTTGCATTTCCATAGCCTTTAAGTGTTGTATAGCCAGTAGTACCATTATAGCTCATATAAATTGTTCCGTTTAACGTGCCAGGATCAGCGCGGGATAAACTTTTAGCATATAAGCTGCATTTATCTGTTGAATCCGAGCATACTAATGTACCTTTCACATTGAATGGATTTGTTAAATTACCCTCTATAGCTATACCTGCTAGCTCATTATACCAGAAGTTCCTTGCTAAAATGTAATCTGGCTTGAAAGCTCGATTATAAAGATAATAGTTGTCAGGAGTTGCATTAAATAGGTAACTATGGAACTGTTCAATTCTTGTGTAATTTTCACCTCCGACACTATCCATAAAGCTTCTTCTCTGTGCAACACCTTCGACAAGTGAGCCATCAGGCCACAATGCAAGAACAGTAGAATTCTTTGGTGTATTTTGATTAAGCCACTCTAATGCTTGGAAAAATTGCGGATTCACACCATCCGCAGGGCCACTTGTAAAAGATTGTTGAGAAACCATTAAAAACTGTATTATTATTAATGCCACCATTAATCCAATAATTATTGATGATGCGGGAATTGGATTCTTTGAAATATTTATATTATATCTTTTAAGTACAAGATATCCTGAATAAACTGCATATGCAGAGAAAATAGCAATTGGTATAGAGAGCATTGAGTTGAATCTTATTGCACCTCCTTGAAGATAAGCCATTACTACAAAATAAGTTAAAAGAACAATGAATGCGGAACTTGTATTTATTGTAAGCTTCCATTTCTTGATATTCAAATATACCTTTGTCTCATTCCCATGAATATCTGCAAAAAATATGAAAAATAATACACCCAATGGCGCTAATAACAGCTGAATGCCAAAGCTATTAAACAAAAATGATAGTGTAGGCAATTGAAGCTCCTGTGTTGTAGAACCAATATTAGAGGTTTGATATATTGAATGCCCATTTGTTATAAGACTATTCAAAGTAGGTATACTTAAAGCTGAGAAGATAGCTAATAACAATATAATTACAACTGTTATAAATCTTAATTTATAATTGCCAAATAATCGCACTAAGAAAGAATTGCCTTTTTTAACTAGTGAAATTATAATGTGTGATATTATCAAAAGTATTAATATTGGTATAAAGAGAATAAAGAAATTTATGCCATTTATCATTGTTCCATATGTTATATTTGAAGATACATATATGGTACCTAGTATAAAACTTATAAATGAAGCAATAAGCAATAAACCGATATCAAAATTAAGTTTGTTGTCCGCAATTATAAATGCATAAATTATGAGTGCGCCAGTTGCAACAATAAATAACTCTGGTATGATTACGCCTCCAGTCCATATTAAAAATCCAAGACTTACTAAAAATCCTGTTAAAATTGTGTAAATATATTTCTTCTTATTCTCTTTTTGATTGATTGTAGCAAGCATCATGATTAATGCAATCATTAAAAAGAAGGATACCCAAACATCTCCCCTATAAATAAGCACAGCAGTTCTAGCAATATTACCGCTTGAAAGTGAGACAAACAGCATTGCAAGAAGAGATAAAAGCCGTGACTTTGATAAATATTTAACAAGGAAGTACACCGCAACTGCATCAAGAATGCCGAATACAACACCTATTGAACGCATAATATCAATGATACTCACACCTAAATATCTTAAAAAGAAATAAGGTATTGTTGTCATATATACTAATCCAGGATCTTCACCTCTTAAATTTGGATTAGGATAGCCGGATAAATTAATATGCGTTGGAAGCGTAAAACCTTGGGCAACAGATTGTGTTATAACCGTATAATAATAATAGGCATCAGGCTCAAACAGACCTGGATAGTTAATCATTCCAATCCTTACATAAACATTTGCTATTAATATAATTGTAACTATCAAAAAGAAGAAATATTTATTATCAATTAAATTTTTTAATTTTGATGAAAAATTAATTTTAGTACTTTCTTTATTATTAATATCGGCGTTAATATTAGCATCAAAATTTTTATTAGATATTATATTTTCTCCATCCATAAAAATCATATTGTTACATTATTTTATTCTTATTTTATTATTTTATATTTGTAGTTAACCAAATTTTCTTTTTTTTATTTTTATAATTTATTTTTTATTTGTTATATAGTTGGTATTTTATTATTTTCATTTAATATTTTGATTAGTATTATAGAATAATATTTTTATATGTTATTATATGTGTTATTTTATTTTTATTTTATTTTTATTTTATTATAATTAACTTTTTACTTATTATTTTTATATTTTTATTTATATTTTTTTACCTTGTTATATATTTTTTGGAGTATAGGGCATACCTCTATTATTTATAAAGAATGTATAAGTTGCACCAAGAAATGATGTTGAATTTGTTGTGCTATTAAGCCATAGCATTAAAGTATATTCTCCAGCGCCTTCTTTTTCTATAAGTGGTTGCATATTAAAAGAGATATCAAACTTATTATTCTGGATTATATATGTTGATGCATTTAATGTCATTATATTTGTAAAATAGAAAATACGGTTCTGAATATGATAACCAATACCCGCAACAGTATTGCCATAGCTGTATGATGAAGTATTATTAAGCTGTGCTTCAGTCATATTTTTAACAGGTGGATCATAGCTTATTTCAATATCATATAATGAATAATTATCTGCAACTTCCCCTTTTAAAGTTACAATATTGCCAGTCATATTTGGAGTATTATAAACCCAGCTTATATAATTATTTATAAAATCTTCAACAAAATAAACTATTGTTTTATTAAATGCAATGCCAATGCTTACTTGATTATGCTCTGGATTAAGTATATTATATCTATGGCCATTATCACAACAATTATAATCATTATACATCATATTATATTCCATACGTTTGAGCGCAGAAGTAACATTAACCCCATTACTCTGAAAAATATATGCAACATTTTCTTGAACCGCACCTTTCCCTCCAAGAAGAGTATAACGCATATATGGTTTCATTCCATAAATATCCCAGTGACTGAAGTAGTCATAATTGAGCATATTATCTGCATGCTGTTGCGCAGAAGTTATATTTGAAAGCAAAACTGGCATAAGTCCATATTTTTCCCTGTCATTATTTATCAATTGCAATGCATATGCAATTGTGCTATTTGAGGGGGTATAATTTTTTACAGGCGGAGGTATTGGATAACTTAAATTTTCAGAAGAATTTGTTGCATTAGTTGTGCCAGTTGTATTTAAAATATAATTATTTGAATTATTAGACTTAATATAATGCGATGGGCTAATTAGATTGCTGGGTAAATAAGCAGAAATAAGATAAAATAGTATTGCGGTAAAAAATGCGAGCAATAAAATTGAAAAAAATTCTTTTAGCATATAAACCTCTTTTATTTTTAATTTTTTAAATATTTATAATTTGCTTTTTTGTTTTCATTCTCTAATCCTTTAATTCTATTTTTATAATTTTATCTTTATTTTAAATTTTACTTTCTATTTTAAATTTTGATGTTTTATTTATCTTCTTTTATTTTTTATTTATTATAATATTATTTTTTTATTAATTATAATTTATTAATTATAATATTATTTATTTTTTTTATTTATTTTTTTATAATATTATTTATTTCTTTACATTAAATAATATTATTCTTGTATAAAAATATGTGTTAAATTAAGTGATTTTATGGGTGATAATAATAATATGAATAGTAATATAGTAAATAGATATAAAAAGATTTTTAATGAAACAGAACTAGATATAGATACACTTTTAGTTATGAATACAGATATTGCTGATGCAAACTTTAAATATCTTACAGGATTCACTTCAGGACTTTTTGAGTATTCTTATCTAATTGTTGAAAAAGGACATTCAACACTTATAACAAACTCACTTGAATATGAAACGGCAAAAACGATGAAACCTAATATAATGGATATAATAAAAGCAGAAACAGGAGATGAAGCAAGAAATATATTGAAGAAGAGGCTTGAAAATAAAAAAGTTGGAATAAATGAAAAGTTTATTTCAATCTCTTCTTATAAGGAACTAAAAAAGATTAATGCAAAATTCATTGATGCATCAGAAACATTATCAAAAGCGCGATCC
>JBMFUB010000027.1:0-9324 GCA_049966715.1 Candidatus Micrarchaeia archaeon | reverse complement strand
ATATGATTCAACAGATATATATCAGGAATTACATTATAACAATATTAAATTATTAATTCCAACAAACGGCAGAGGCTTCTATAAATCAAAGAAGTCAAAAGATCCTGAATATGGCAAAAGATGGTCGATTGAGAGATTTTTTCAAGACTTAAAGAAATGTTTGGACTTGCAAGAAACAGATTTGTAGGTATTGAAAAAGTTATAATCTTTATATTTTCATGTCTTGTTGCCTACCTAATAAAATATAAAATGTAATATTTTTAATTTTATAGAAATGATTAAATGTAAATGTCAGGATCCTAAGAATTAATGAAATTATAATATAATTTTTAAATTTTCAACACACTAAATACTTTTTATGATAAAAAATCTAAAAATATAATTAGTATTTTATACTGGATTCTTATTTAATAGACATCTCGTTTATAATAACATCTAAATTATTAATTTTACTTTTATCACACGCTATTACAAGCGTTTTATTTTCTTTAAGTTGAATATTGAGCGCTCGAATTATGGGAGATAATTTTGACAATGTCCCTATTATATTATAATTTGAATCTGAAATATTAATATCATCCATATTTTTTATCTCTAAAAGTTTAATTATATATTCATCTCTATTAAAATTATTATCTTCAATTAATTTTTTTATTTTATCAACATTTGTTTTTTTATTTATAGTATCATAATATACTAATTTAAAGAGATTTCTATTTATTAACCTTTCAACAAGTCCTTTTGCACTTTTTATTAATTTTAGTCTTGCCAATAATTCGTAATCATTTAAATATATAAGTTCATTTATATCAAATTCATTAGATTCTATAGCTTCTTCTAAAGCACGCTCGTACATACCTTCAATTATAACTACAGTATGTTGATGGTATATAACAGAATTCATATAGTATCTAGCTAGCAAAAAATGTTCACCCATATTTATTCCTTTTTTAAGTAGAACGGGCTCTGAATTTTTTATTATTATATTTGATTTTAATGCTGGATAATCAAGCATACCATAAGCGGTACCCATAAAATAAGAGTCGCGCATTAAATAATCGATTCTATCTGCACCAAGCGCACCTGTTATTATTTTACCCTCTTTTTCGCCCTTAAGATAACTAATAATTTTGCTATATGATAAAGTAGATGCACGTATTTTATCTTTTATTGATGTATTTGATATTATATCTAAACCTATTTGCTCGTGATCTTTCTTTAAATATTTCTTAACAATACTCTCGGATGAATGTGAAAAAGGACTGTGACCAATGTCATGTAATAATCCAGCGACGGCGATTTCAGAATAATTTTCAATATCATTATTTATTGCAATCTGCCTTGCAATTTCCATAACGCCCAAAGAATGCTCAAAACGTGTACTGTTTGCACCAGGGTAAACTAAATAAGAAAGACCATTTTGTTTTATATATCTTAATCTTTGAAAGTGCGGATCATCAATTATATTTAGCATATCTGGATCTATAGAGATGTCGCCAAGCAATACATCTTTTATTTGAATATTTTTAACCTTGTCTTTTTGCAACATATTAACCAACTCTTATAAACAGAGTATTATCTTTTATTCACATCCTTAGATATAAACAGTTTAATAGTTTATATAATATGGATACCAATAATAGGTACTAGTATTTTAATATACGTCATATAGATTCTAATAGTTCTAATACGGTTATAGCACTTAGATACAATATTTATCTCATAATTAATAAAAAGTAATTATTAAAATATTATGTTTTTCAATATTAATTATGTTAAATAGAAAATATTTTGGTTATTTGATTGCTGTAATAACTATAGTAGTTTATGAATTTTGGTATTTTGGTTCGGATTATATTACCGGAACAAATCCAAATGCATCAGCAATAATTCCACTACTTATTGTATTTTTTGTATCTGCGGTGCTAGCTATTTTAATGTCTATTAAGCAAGAAAAAAGAATTTTGAATATTGATAAAAGAAAGTATATGTGGTATCCAATATTTTCGGGGATTTTTTTTGCTTTAGGCTACTATATTTTTTATGTTGTTATTAATTCTGCTGGAATTCCCGCTGCTAGCGCATTCAGCACTGCGGAAATCGTTATTTTTACATTACTTTTACTTTTATCTTCTAAAGATAAAAGTAACATGTCTTTTCTACTTGTAGGCGCCGTTTTTATTGCTTTTGGAATGATTTTAGAATCATTAAAAATAGAATATGCAAATGTTATTTTAAATAGCAAAATATTATTGCTTGGAATAATAATTGCAATATTATATGGAATAGCAACTTATTTTTATTATGTTTCTTTAGAAAAAATAGAAAAAAAGATGTCAACCATAACAATAATGTTTATTATGCAATTTATAGTACTTGGTTTAATTACAGCAGTAATGTTTTTAAGCAATAATTTAATTTTGCCCAATTTTAATATTTTATATATATTAATTGCCGTAGGTATCGGACTTGTTTTATTTTTTACAGAATGGCTTGATGCAACAATGATGAAAGTTCTCAACACCTTTGGAGAAGAGGCAATAGCAACGGGTTATATAATATCTGATATGCAATTGCTGCCTATAATTGTGTATTCGATCTTTGCATTTCCAAATACCTGGTACATATATGCAAGTGGTTTAGCATTAATAATAATTGGAATAATATTCCTTGATTGGGTATAAAACCATATATTAAGTATAAAAAATTTGATTTTATTATCTTTTTTCTTTAACAATTTCTAAATTCTGATTTCTTATTTGCATGATTAAAAATACAAGAGATAATATTATAATATCAAGTAAAGAACAATAAATACAGATTTCTCCTAGTATAAACATGCCACTTAAAGAATAAAGTATTGCACTAATTCCAATAACGGCCCAAATAAACATTAGAATTTCATTATTTCTTTTAATTATAGGGAATGCAAAAAGGAAAAATATAACAGCAAGAAGCGAAATAGGAACTCCAAGAATTGTTGAAAATTTACTTGTTATAACGCTATTACAATTGATTATTCCAGTATCAGGACATAATAATATACTTGAATTATAATGTACAAAGGTAAGATAAATGGCAAGTATTATAGCAATAACTAAAAGAAAATAAAAAATATTTACTTTATCCACTTTAACTTTATTAACTCTTTTTAAGTTCATATTAACACTTTGTTTAACAGTATTATTATAAATAAAATTATTTTATTTATTTTTTATTTTTAACAAATTTATTAATTAAATCAGCAAAACCCATACCTTTTGGTTCTAGTTCATAAGTTACTTGTGCAAGAGGTTTGTTAATATTTAAAATCCTTCTTAAATCTGTTGGTGTAGCAGATACAACAGAGTCACAATCTGCATTGTTTATTGTCGCCTCAAGATCTTTGATCTGCTTTGGGGAATAGCCCATCGCCGGCAGCTCTATTTTAAGCCTTGGATATTTTTTAAAAGTATCTTTAATAGTACCAACAGCATATTTTTTTGCATCGACAAATTCAGCTGCATTATAAAGCTTAGCTGCAACTGTGCCAGCACCAAATTGCATATCACCATGCGTTATAGAAGGGCCATCTTCAATAATAAGCACCCTTTTACCGGATATTAATCTAGGATTATCAACTTTAACTATAGAGTCGGCATAAAATATTTTTGCTTTTGGATTAATCAAATGGAGATTATTCGTAACAACTTCTACCTCTTCTTTGCTCGCAGAATTTACCTTGTTGACAAGTAAGATATCGGCAAGCCTAGCAACTATCTCTCCTGGATAATAATTAAGTTCATTGCCTGCACGTAATGGATCTGCAACAGTAATTAGCAAATCAGGTTTTATAAAAGGTGCATCGTTGTTGCCACCATCCCATAGTATTATATCTGCTTCTTTTTCCGCGCTTCTTAAAATTTTTTCGTAATCGACCCCAGCATAAACAATAAAACCATTTTTGATATGCGGCTCATAATCTTCCCTTTCTTCTATTGTTGCTTTGTATTTATCTAAATCTTTAAGAGTTGAATATCTTTGCACAATCTGCTCTTTTAGCAAGCCGTAAGGCATTGGATGTCTTATTATAACAACTTTAAAATTTAGACTTCTTAGTAGTGATGCAATATAGCGCGTTGTCTGAGATTTTCCGCTTCCGGTCCTAACTGCACAAACTGCAATAACGGGCTTACTTGACTTTAACATCGTGTGCTCTGGTGCAATAAGTGAAAAATCGGCACCATTGGCATTGACTAAACTCGCTTTGCTCATTACAGTTGTAAAATTTAAATCACTATATGATAAAACACATTCGTCAACTTTTAGCTTTTTTATTAAAGAGGGAAGTTCTAATTCATCGTAAATCTTAATCCCTTTTGGATAGAGGGCCCCGCTAAGCTCTTTTGGATACACCCTATTCACAATATAAGGAATTTGAGTTGCAGTAAATGCAACGACCTCATAATTAGAGTTATCTCTAAAAAGGACATTAAAGTTATGAAAATCGCGACCCGCCGCACCCATTATAATTATTCTCCTTTTGCTATTAACATCACTGCCATTATTCTTATTCTTTAACTTCTTTTTATATTTATTAATATTTTGCATATAAATCACTTGTTTATTTTACTTACTATAATAAATAATAAATATTATATTATAAATATAAAAGAATAAATATAAAAGAATAAATATAAAAATAATATAAAAATCAAAAATAAATATAAAATACAAAAAAGTATTTTTATTACAAAGATTAATCATTAATCAACAAACAAAAATTATAAATATCTAAACAAATAAAATTTTATAAAAAAATAAAATTAAATAGAATATTTTGTGATAAATATGAAGGCAGATACTATAAATAGAGTATGGATTATATCAATAATTTTAACATTATTGTTAGTAATAAACATAAATACAGCAGCTAATTTTATAAATTTCAAGAGCAGCAATATAGCAACGCAATTAAATGAACATATTTTATATCATCAAATCATAAAGAATATTAATACTCAAGCTATAATTTCAACATTTAAAAAAGAGGTTTCAGCTTATAAAAACACCACTTATTATACAAATAACTTTAAATTACATAATAAGGATTCAGGATATATAAGTTATGCTTCTACATACCACATAACTTTAGAGCCAGGACAGACAAGAACTGTTTATTTTTCAACAATTCCATATTACCCTGCAAGCTTTGGTTATAAAACAGATATATTACCTTCATTTATAAGAGAATTTGCATATCCTGTTGAGAATGGTGTTTGGCTTTATGCTGTAAAATATACAGTAAGTAATAATTTAAATGAAGTAAAATTTGGTAATTATACTAATAATTATTATTTCAGCTCAAATTTTGAAAATATTACTATAGAAATAAGTATAGTTAATTATCATACAACTCCAGCACTAATACTTAGGATATTAAATTTAACTGACTGACACATAATTATTTATATTATTTTATTTTTTAAATAAGATATAATATAAATTGCAAATACACTTAATATACTTAAAGATAATAAAGCAAAATATAATTAATAATAAATAATAAATCAATGGGGCTTTATGTATTAAATTTTAATATTATAAATAGAAAACAGTAATAAAATGTTAGAATCAAAATTAAACGTGTGCAATATTATAATAGATACAAGCTCGATATTATTTGGATTTGCTTATAATAAGAATATTTTTGAAACAATAAAAATAAATTATCCGAATTGCAAAATTATTATATCAAAAGGAATAA
Source organism: Candidatus Micrarchaeia archaeon (assembly GCA_049966715.1). Classification (GTDB taxonomy): domain Archaea; phylum Micrarchaeota; class Micrarchaeia; order Micrarchaeales; family Micrarchaeaceae; genus JAJZYD01. Next base: position 3,578 of record JBMFUB010000027.1, on the reverse strand, counting down.
TTAGGGAACTTACAAATATTTCTAAAAGCACAGGCAAAAGAGGTATGAGCGCTAAAACTGCACTCAAATCCATAAAGCATAGTAACTTTGTAATAGAAGAAGAAGATGGAAATGTTGATGAATGGATCTATAATCGTGCTCAACAAATAAATGCTAAAGTAATAACAAATGATACAGAACTTATCAAAAGGCTTAAGTACGTTAACATAAACTGTGCTAAAATGACAATGAGTGGAGTATTAAAATAATATTAAAATAAAATCTTATTTTACATTAATTATATTATTAATATAATTTTATATAATCAATTACAATAAAAACATAAAAAAAGTGCATCCTTATATTATATATATTTTTTTATTTTAATTATTATAATATTTTTAACTAATTATAAAGAGTTGGTGAGAATTTGTATAAAGTATATACTATAAAAGATACGTTTAAATTGCCACCAGAGCGCTTTGGGGATGATTTAGAAGTAGCTGCAAGCGAAATATTGCAAAATAAATATGAGGGAAGTATTGATAAAGATATGGGATTACTACTCGCAATATTTAATATAAGAGATATAGGAGATGGTGTAATATTACCTGGTGACCCATCAACAAGGCACGATGTAAAATTTGATATTTTAACATATACACCAGAAATTGGTGAAATTGTAATTGGTGAGGTATCTGAACTTGTTGAATTTGGTGCATTTGTTAGAATGGGACCGATGGATGGATTAGTACATGTGTCTCAAATTATTGGAGATTTCATATCATATGATAAGAAAGCTAATGCATTTGTTTCAAAGAAAACTGGAAAAAGCTTAAAGAAAGGAGACGTAGTTTATGCAAAAATTTCAACTGTAAGCTTAAAAAAGAGTATAAGGGATTCAAAAATTGCATTAACTATGAAACCTGCAGGCTTAGGAAAAGAAGAATGGATTATAGAAGAAACTAAAAAACCAAGAGAGCAAAAACAAAAAGGAGGAAGTGAACATAAAGAGAAAAAATAAATAAAAAATATTATTAATTAGGTGATTAAATAGAGGGTAAAGTTTGTAGAAAATGTAAAATTATAATAGCAAAAGGGGACAAGTGTCCTATATGCGGCAGCACAGATTTAACAACAAAATGGAGCAGTTATATTATTGTGCTTAATTCAGAAAAATCAGAAATAGCAAAAAAACTTAATCTTAATTTAAATAGCATATATGCATTAAATATAAAAGAGTAATATAAAAATAATAAAAAAATAAATTAGCATTTATTATATAATTTTACTTTTGTTTTTAATCAATCTATTTTTATATATTATTTAAACTTATATTTATTACTTTATTTATTAGTACTTTGATTGTTTTTATTGTCTTCTTTTGGTTTTAGATATTCTTCGTTTATATTAACTTTATTTATATCTTTTATATAGCTAAATATTGCTGCAATTAAGCTTGCTTTTGCAACAAAGTAATTCGCATCTTTGTTTATAGAATTATCAAATGTGAGAGATGCCTCTTTATTATTAATATTTATAGATGATGGTTTTATATTGTATCTTTTTGTTGCGAGCATCTCTATCTGCTCTTTTGGATCTTTTACTTGTTTTATAACAGAAATCTCATAAATAAGCGTTTTACCAGCTAATGGATGATTTGCATCTAATACAACCCTTCCGGAATTAATGCTTTTAACAATCATTTTTACTCCGTCAACATCCACTGTTAAACCAACATAAGGATTAATATTTTGTTGCTTTAATGTTGATAAAGGAACAACTCTTATTAAATCTTCATTTCTTTCACCAAAAGCATCTGCCGGTTCAAATGTTGCTTTTCTAGTTTCTTTTTCTTTCATATCTTTCAATATATTTTCCATACCTTTTATAGTAGATCCCGAACCTAGTACAACTACCATTGAACCATATATATTCTGATCACTGTATATTTCAGATTCTTTTGCTCTTTTTTCATCAGTTGAAAAAATCATTTCGTTTGTAGCTGCATCCCATATTGTATATTCAATTTCTAAAAAATCTCCGTCTTTAAAGCTCATATAATTACCTTTTTATATTAATTATAAAATAAATATATAAAAACCATACAGAATAATATAAATTAAATACAATTTAAAATAATATACTAAAATGTTACTAAAATATATTAAAAATAATATAAAAATATACTTATTTATATAATAATTATTATAAATATATAGTATGTATCTTTGAGTTTAAAGATACATTTATAGCATTATAAATATAAATTTTACTAAAATTAATATTAAGAATTTAATAAATTTTATTTAATATATAACATAATTAACATAATAAAAAATTAATATATAATAAATATAATAAATTATTAAATAATATTATTTGAAATAATATTTTGAAATAATAAGTATATAAATTATAATATAATTTAGTATTAATAATAATATCGAAAATATAATAAAGTAAATAAAACAACAAATAAGAAGTTATAAATATTATAGAATTATAAGTTATATGTATTATTATATACTTTATTTTGATTGTACTTTATTTGTAAACTAGAAGTAAACTAAAATTTTAATAAACAAATATTGTAAGGTGTTTATATTGGAAAAGAAAAAATTAAGCATGGTACTAGGATCGATATTTGTATTTGTAATATTTCTAAGCGCTTATGCGGCTTTTAGTAGTCCGAATATAAATAATTTTAGTAACCAAAACAGCACTAATACAAAAGTAGTTAAAACGCTTATGGTTTCTGGTAATGTTAATGGAATCATTATGAATTATTCGAGTGAAGTTACAATATATATAAATAATTCTAATTATACTACAAAAGTTGAAAATGTGCTCTCAGACTATGAAAATAAAAATTATATAAGCAGTTATATTCCTACGAGTTCAAAGAATAATAGTTTTAGTGTACTGCTACAAAATATGAGCGCATATCAACTTCAGCAAACATTGGAAAATATAACGAATAACAATATAATATGTAATTCTACTGCGGTATTATCATTACCTAGTATCTTGCCATTATATTATGGAAATCAACAGATTAATGTTTTATCTGAAAATATAACTAAATCATTATATATCTCACCACTTCTTGCTATAGGAAAACAGATACAACTGCATATCAACGCAATTATAACAGAACAGGGAACAATTTATAATAATCAATTAAATATAAGCGTAGCATAATGGTGCACGTATGGTCAATATTGACGAAGAAATAAGGAAATATGCATTAAAAAATGCGATAGATTATGGAAAGGCAAGAGCAGATAATATAATCGGTAAAGTTATAAAAGACCATAAAGATATACCAATAGAAGAACTTAAAAAGCGTGTTTTAGACATTGTTAAAGAAATAAATGCACTTAGCAAAGAAGAACTTGATAAAAAATATAAAATATATGAAGCAGAATTTAAAGCAGTAGCAGAAGAAAAAGCAAAAGAGTCAAAGCCTAAATTTATAATTGAAGGTGCTGAAAAAGGACATGTCATAACAAGATTTCCGCCAGAGCCTGGTGGCTTCATACATATAGGCAATGCAAAACAAGGCATATTGAGTGATGAAATTGCAAAGATGTATG
>JBMFUB010000026.1:0-9951 GCA_049966715.1 Candidatus Micrarchaeia archaeon | reverse complement strand
GCAATCTTTGACTTTAATGCTGGAGCGAGTGTTTCATTTTCAAGTGTTGATAATCCTATTTCAACTTTTGCAAATTCTAAATCAGAGTGCCTTACACGCGGATTTTCACCTCCTGCAAAGAGTGCTCCTTTTGGTGGATATCTTCTAGCAATGACCCCTTTGTTAGCAGATGCATGAACAACATATAATGAATCAACATCCATGCCTTTGTTATCTGCGTTAGCCATTGCATTGATTAAAACCTTTCTTACAATCTTTGCGCATTTTATTGGAGTCCTTCCCTTTCTGCCATTAAGCTCATGCCTCGCGCCCATATACTTGTTGTATTTTCTATAAAGTATTGGTTTTTTATCATTTATTACATAGTCAAGTGATTCAAGTGCAAGCGGAAGGCTCTTATATCTTATAGAATCACAAACTGCTATTAAATCTTTAAAATTTGCATTTATATCCTTAAGGCTTGCAAAAGCTATATCTTTGCTTTTTTGATTAAAAGAATATTTTATATCCATATTATCACTTTACGGCAAGGAATTTACTTCCTTTTGTTGCTCTTATACCTGGTGCAGAATGCCTGACCTCTTTTGTTGAGTATGCAAATTCGCCAAGTCTATGCCCTAACATGGTTGGCGTTATTTCTACAGTTTGAAACTCTTTGCCATTATGAACACCAAATTTCAATCCTATCCAGCTAGGCAGTATTATTGCTTCACGGACATGTGTTTTTATAATTTTGTCTTTTTTCGAAGCTTTTATTTTTTCAACCTTTTTAATAAGCTTTCTAATCTCTAATGCATTCCTCTTTAAGCTTCTTCTCTGCCTAGACTTGATGAGCTTTTTATAATCCTCAAGGCTCATCGATTCTACTTCTTGATATGTTTTACCTCTATATGCTATCTTTTCAACCATAATTTAACACCTTTATCTCTTCTTTCTGCCTACACGCCTTGCGGCTATATGTCCAACCTTTCTTCCAGGCGGTGCATTTCTTGATGTCATGCTGCTCTTACCCTTATGATGCTGCTTTCCTCCAAAAGGATGATCAACAGGGCTTGATTTAACACCTCTTATTGTAGGCCACATTGCATTAATTGCATGTTTAATATAATGATTTTTGCCAGCTTTCATTATCGGCTGATCGCTCATACCGCCACCTGCGATAACACCAAGTTGTGCTCTACATTCATTGTTTAGTGTTATGCTCTGCTTTGACGGCATTATTATTGTTGTTTTATCACCAATATGTGATGAAACAAATGCAACACTTCCTGCTGCCCTTACAAATTTGCCGCCATCACCTGGCTTTGATTCAATATTATAGATTGGGATTCCTTCTGGAATATCCCCTAATTTCATTATATTTCCAAGGTCAAAATTCTTTGTGTTGATATAAACTTTGTCGCCAATCCTAATCCCTTCTGGAGCAATGAGATAACTGCTGGACATATTCTCATAACGGAGCTCCATGAGCGGTGCGGTATGTCCTGTATGATTTATTATGTCAACTACCTCACCAATAAGCTCTGTATTTCTGCTTTTTGTATAAGCTACAGAAATATCAAAAGTACCTGGCGCTTTTCTATACGCTACTGAACCCTTCCCACGCCTTTGCTGTCTTAATTTCTTTCCCATTTATGCACCTTAAAATATTATACAAGCTTTAGCTTCGTTGCAACATCGCTTGCTTTGAAGCCTTTAGCAATTTTAATATAAGCTTTCTTTTTATTTAAAGTAGTATTAACTGTTCTTATATTTGCAACTTTAACTGCAAACATACTTTCAAATTCCTTCTTTATTTCTGGCTTTGTAGCCCTCATATCTGTTATATATACAATTATATTTTCCCTATCTATTAAAGATATTGATTTTTCTGTTGAGAGTGGATACATTAATATTCCCATTTAATCACCTTTTAATAAGCGAAAGCTCACCAATCTTTTGTTCAATATTATTTATGGCGCTCTTGCTCCATATTGTTATTCTTCCAGGTACTCCGCCCGGTGCGAGGAGCTTCGCCTTCAAAGAATCCAAAGTGCAGACGTCTACACCTGGAATATTTCTTGCCGCTTTAATTATTCCCTTATCTTCATTTACGATTATAAGTGCGGATTTTCTAAAATGCCTTCTATTTGCAAGGCGCCTTAAACCCTTCCTTAATTGTGGTTTTTTGCTTTTTTCTAAATCTGCACCTAATTTTAATTTTTCAAGAAGTTGTAAAATCTGTTTAGTTTTCTTAAATGATTGAATATCATCAGAAATAATAATTGGTATCTTTACACCATCAATGCTCTTATTTTTTAAATATTTTGAATCAATAGTTGCGGCTATTGCACTCTTTATCGCCTTTTGATACTCTTTTGTATTTATATGCTCAATAAGGGTCTTTTCAATCTTGTGCGGATGCGCTCTTTTTCCCTTTACTGCTGAAGGTATTCTTCTTACATCCCCCTGTCTGCCGCCACCTAGCTTCTGCCTCGGCCTTATAGCCATACCCCTATGTCTTCCTGATCTATATTCATACATTGCTCCATAATATCGAGCTGTTGTATTCATACCTGCGAGTACATAATGCCCTTGAGGTTGAAGCTTAAGTGTCTCTTCTGCGAGCACAGCCCTTCTTATAAGATCCTCTCTCACCTGCTCTTTGAAGAGCTTTGGAAGCTCAACAGTTTCTTTTGATACACCATTAACATCATAAACATCTGCCATCTAATTCACCATCATTTACTTAGCAATATACTTTATAATCGGTTCTTTTATTCCAGCAGCATTTCTATTCTTAATAGATTTTCTAATTCTAATCAATCGTTTTGCACTTCCTGGTATTGAACCTTTTAATATCATAAAATCATTTTTTATAACTCCATAATTTATAAAGCCTTCCTTTTTATTTATCTGCTCAACTTCAGTGTTTTTGCCAATTTTAAGTATTCTTTTGTTATGTTCTGTTCTATAATTAAAGCCCATTTGGCCTGCTCTTGGAACTGTAAATGTAACACGCGCATCACCAAAAGAACCTAAAGGACCGCCGTGCCTTATTTTACCTGTTGATTTATGAAAGTTTCTTTTTACTCCAAACCTTTTTATAACACCAGCCCAGCCCTTGCCTTTTGAGATTGAAATAACATCAATATACTCTCCAGACTTAAATACATCGCTGGCTGTTATCTCTTTGCCGAGAAGTTTTAGCGCATTATTAAATTTTTCTTCTACATTTGTGCCATTTATTGAGGCTTCAAATCTCATAGGATGCTTCTGATCTATAACAGAATTTGGATAAGCAACAAGCAGCATAGTTATATCTGAAATCTCATTAAGCTTACCTTTCATCGAATCAAGCTTCTTTTCATCATTCTCGAGCTTTTTAATCTTGAGCTTCTGAGCAATGCCTTTATTATAAAATTCAGCTGAGGTTTTCTTATAACCAGTTATCTTATCAATTAAATAAAATCTTATACCATATGCCTCGATTTTTGGAATTTCAACAACTGTACAAGGAACAGCAATTTCCATACCTTTTGATGGAGAAGTTGTATCATCAATCATCATTACGTGTGTTGTGCCTGCTTTGTAGGCAACAATGTTGCTTAGCACTGGCTCTTTAGCATTAAGCTCTGGATTATTGCGTATTCTAGGCATACGCTTCTTAGCGCGTTTATGTGGCCAATATTGTAATGAACCATGTCTCATATAAAACACTTTATAACATTTATTTATATTTTATATACTTCTTTAAATCTTTAATTAATTTAATATTTTATATTTATTATCTATTGATTATATTTATAATTTATATTATATTTATTATATTTAATTTAATATCTTTAATTTTAATTTATAATTTATTTATATTATTATAATTATATATTGTTTTTCGTTTTTCTATTCCTATTTGTTTTTTATTTTTATAATTTAATTTATAATTTATTAATATTAATTAATATTATAAATATTTATTATAAATTTATTATAATTCTTAATACTATATTATATATAAATTTTTATATTTGTGTGGTTATTGCAATTTTTGTATTTTTTGTACTCTTTATTATAATTGATATTTGCATTTGTTGTTTATGATTATTTTATAATTTACTTATTAATCTTTCCTTATAACTATTTGCGTTTTGGCTTTATCAATATACTATTAATATTCATAAAGTAAGACGTAAATTGCAGCTAAATGTAACAAGTATCTTAAATAATTGTATAATATTCTATATCAAATACTATTTATATTTTACTATTAAATCCAATTATAGGAAGTGTAATGCGTGTTTACGTTTTATTCCTTTTTTATCTATTAATTTATTTTTATCTTTGTATTTTTATTATTTATTTATCTTTTTTAATTTTTTTAGTTCTTGCCATATTTATAATATATGGTTTTTATAGTATCTTTTTATAATATATATTATTTATACTTATTTATATCGCATATATTGCGTACTATTTCTATACGTGACATCCTCCCTCCTCTAAAGAGCGTGGGATTTCCCACTCACTATGTTAATATATATTATTATTTTTTAAGACATATCATATTTATCATATTTATAAATTTCCTATACTTTGGATAATACGCAAATCTCTAAAAAGCATATTGAGAGATGCTCTTAATGCTGTTAGGTCTGTAGCATTTATATTAAATATAATATTATTTTCATCATTATATAATTCTATGCTGCTTCTCTTATATCTATGGATTTTGCCTATTATTTTTTGATAATCTCTATCTTTAGGGATCTTTATCACCGCGGAGTAATTTTTTACTATTTCTCTTTTATCATATATGCTTTTGTTTTCCATATAAGTACCTTTATAAAAATTAATAAATTTAATATAACTATTTTAGTATAATGCTCTCTATATATAATATTCTTTATATCTATCTTTTATATTAATACAATTTATTTTATAACTTTATTTTATACACATTCTATATACATATTTTTATATTCTCTCTGCATACTTCAATGGATTCCACCCACGTTGTTAAATTATGTTTAGTTATAATTTATATCACTACTTATGGGCTATTTATAGCTTCCATTTTCATAAGCATCAATCGGCATTGAAGGTTCATCTATAACTTTGGGTATATATCTTTGGTTCTGTGCGGCTAATTTTGCAAATTCTTCTTCTTCTAATGGATGAATTTTTACATAATCATTCCACCACTGGCTTTTTGCGATCTTCCTTCCCTTATTTATCACCAAAGCTTCGCCAATATTTGCATTTTCTATGTATGTTGATTCAAACACAGAGAGCTTGAATAGTCTTGCCATGCTGTTCAGTGTATCAGAATCCTGGTAATTGTGTATAAATTTTATTGCGCTAGAATTTATAAAAGGTCCTGGCGCATCGCTCAACTGCTGCGTGGTCAGCATTATCCCAAAGCCATACTTCCTCCCCTGCCTTGCTATCCTGCTTACTAGAGGTTCATATTCGTCGCTATCATATCTGCCCTTGTGCGTAGCCCTCCAGGCTTCATCGATAATTACTAGGAGCCTAAGCTTTGAATTTAGCTCCTGCTCTCTATTGAAAAGCTCATATATTCTTTCAAGAATCATATGTACAGCCAATTCCTTCTCAGTTTCATTGAGCCCTGCTAGATTGACTATATTGTTTGTATTTAGAATGCTCGTCCAGAACTCCTTTGGCTCTTTCCCAATAACACGCTGGATTGCTCTAAGCCTCTGGCAGATTAGCTCGTTTTTTGAATTCTTCGAGAGGTCTATAAAAATGTCAAGGAGCCTTGGTATCTTCTTCATTCTATAATAGTACATCAAAGCACTCTTTACCTTTGTTGCTTGTAGTGGTGTGAGCTTAGCTGTAGCTACTAATGTATCGCTAACAAAAGATGCCCTTGTTTCTGGATCAACACCATTCAGCTTAAATAAATTTATCTTAAAATTCTTACCTGCATGCCATGCGGTTAAATTACACTTATCTGAAAATTTTTCGTATTCTCCATTATAATCTATAATCAAAAATTTTATTCCATAATTAAGCGATGCGCGAACTGCAAAACTCATGCTTGTTACAGACTTTCCAAAACCTGAGCTGCCTATATTCAATATATTATAATTTGGCTCCTTTAAGTAATCAATAACATAAGGCTCATATTCACCGACATCAACAACCGTTTTTGTAAACTGCATTGATTTATATTCATTATTATTTTCTAGATAATGCGGTACATCAAGCTTATGTTTATACGCTACACCTAAAAAGATGCCTTCTTTTATATTATTTATATTATTCTTTATCTTATTGAGCTTTGAATTATTAAGGACTTTTGAATAGTAATTTGCTCTAAATAATAAAACTGGAATCGCTATTCCTATTATAAAATAGAGAATAAAAAGGACAAATACTATAAGAGCAGCATTGTAATATCCCGGAAATATAAATTGTGTAGCAAATCCAACAAAAGAGGATGTAGAAATTAATAACAAAAAGCCTATAAAAGCCCATAAAAAGATTATAATTGCATTTGGTGCAAAATCTTTTGACATCGACCAAGGGATTGTCTTCTCTTTGACACTATTGTGTAGCTCCTGCACCGCTTCATCAAGAGAAACCTCCTTTGATATATTTAATGAAATTGTTTTTTTGCCTCCTATTATTGGACTCCCTTCTCCAATATCCTCATCCATGATTAGATTTAGTAAGAAAGGTTTTTGTATTTTTCCCTTTAAAAATTTTATCTTAGAATTGGAATTGATAAATTTTCAATCATACACTTGATATACTTGATCAATTACTTGGAATTTATAAAAATGTTAAAAGAAGTATTAAATAATTCCACTATTCCGCTATTCAATATAAAAAATAATATTATGCTATATATTTATATATTTTAGTATTTATAATATAATTAGAAAGAGATTAATTTAAAAATAAACATCTCTTTCGTCACCCACCTTTTATATAACCATCCACATCAGGCCCCAACCACAAACCACAGTGCTTAAACTATACAGATAGTTAAGTCGATGTGGATGGGGTTTCTGCTTTTGTATATTATAAAAATGCCGATTTGGAAAATTAAAATATTAATCTATTTTTATAAATTTACTATTTAGATTATTATTTAGATTAATTAAAACGTGAGCGGAAAATCCATTCCTTCAAAAACAGGATGAAAGCGAATTATAGTAATGAAATATAATACAATAATAAAATATAATAAATATATCTTTACATATAATATATAATTCTATACATAAGTAAAATGAAGTTAATGGAAGTAGCAAGAGCTTATAGATTCAGATCTACCCAAATACAAAAAGAAAAAGAAATACTAATAATACAGACCTATTACCTCAGATACTATTTAATTATATATTATTTTTATATTTTGGTATAAAAAATAAAAAAATAAGAATCTCTTTTGCAGAAATATTATAATTTATATTTTATATAATAATATAATATATTTTTTATATAATAATAATATATTATTTGTATAATAATTATAATTTTTATAATATGCTATTAAAATATTAAAATATTAAATATTAAATATTAAATAATACAATATATAATATATAAACAATATATAATTTATATAATACAATATATAATATCAAAACAATAATTTAATAACAATATAATAATTAGGTGTTAAATTGAAATTAGAAAACAGAAAAAATCTAAATATACTTATTGCAACACTATCAATTTTAGTAATATCCTCGCTTCTATTCTTTAGTTTAGGATATTTAATACATAATTCAACTACTACTGAAATAGTTTATAAAACAAATTATATAAAACCCAGTAATGCAACTATTGTTGTATATTACTACCCATCTGCGGGATATAATTTATATTCATTATCTATAAAAGGCGAAAATCTCTCTTTGACTCTAAATTATAATTACTATCAGCAAACTCCGAATTCAATAATAAATCCACAGAGTACGCAGAGCGCCGAATCAATAGTTGGGATTAATGCGCCAATTACTGTAAATAATATCGTACCTGCAATAATTCCATCATCATTAATAAAGTATGCGGCGGCGTTCACCGAACTTAAGCCTTTTTCATATTACAATATTACTATAAGATATACATTTGCACCACCATGCAATGGTATATGTCCTGAAGCTTCAAGTGATTTTATTATGGCAGGATCAGAATCTCAAATAATCGAAACTGGGGCTAATAATACTGTAGTTCGTGTTTTCTTTAGCAGCGGTCCTGGAATACGCCCTGTTATATCTACATCAAATATAATACAAAATACTACTTAATATTTTTACTATTTTACAAACACAAAAGTAATTTATAGTTTAACTTTTATATTGTATTATTAAAATTATAAATAAATTGTTTTGAAATAAAATAAAAAATAAAATAAAAAATAAAAGGTGTTTTTATAATTATTTGTGGAGGGGATGAAGCTGGAAGGGGTGCTGTGCTAGGTCCGCTTGTCATATCTGTAGTTGCAATTAAAAAAGAGCATGAAAAAAAACTTTCCGAGATAGGCGTTAGAGATTCTAAGATGCTCTCGAGTAAAAAAAGATATGAGCTTTACGATAAAATAAAGGAGGTTGCGCTAGAGGCGCTTACTGATTCTATATATCCTAATGAGATTAACAATGCTATGAAAAATAGCATATCATTGAATGAGCTTGAAGCTGTGCATTTTGCTAGGCTTTTTGACAAAATAAAGAGGGATACTTCAATCTTGTATTTGGATTCGCCAGATGTAATAGCCCAGAAATTTGGCATGCGCATAAGTATATACAGCACAAAGCCTACCAGAGTTATTGGAATTAAAGTGAGCAGGGAGAAAGGGGTTAAATATACAAAAATCATATCAGAGCATAAAGCAGATTCAAAATATCCAGTTGTTTCAGCAGCTAGCATTATAGCTAAGGTTACAAGAGATAATGAGATAAAGCGCCTTAAAGATGAGCTCAATATGGATATTGGTTCTGGCTATCCTTCTGATCAAACAACAATAGAAGCTATAAAAAATAATCTTAAGAATGAAGAGCTGCTTAAGCATATAAGAGATAGATGGTCGACAATACAAGGTATAAGGCAGACAAAAATAACAAACTTTTAGATTATATTCTCAATGCTTAATACAATTATCTGTATATTTTTTTCAATATTATGAGTGATATTTAGGTATTAATTATGAAAAATTTTCCGCTTAAAATCTTAAACTTTTATTTACCTGTTAGAGATAGTGAGAAGGGAATTGCTTTATATCCTGAAAATTTATTAGATTTAAATATTAATACTATAATGAGAAAAGATCCTAGTGTCTGCTTCAGCAAAACAACGAATGGCAATGATTATAATATACTCATTATGAAAAAAGATAAAAATGAAATAAATATCGACAAAGGGCTACCCATAGGAGGTATAATTTTAGAACCTGATAAAGAATATAGAGCAGATAAAGAAAATGTTAACACAATATTTATAAACTATTGGATTGAAAAGGGGTATAGAAATAAAGGATTTGCTACAAAAGCGGTTGATTTAACTTGCAGTATACTAAGCAAAGCAAATTCTGATTTTAAAATAAACATAAAAAATATAAAAGCATTTATAAATCATGATAATTTATACTCTATTAAAGTTGTTGAAGCTTGCAAATTTATAGAAGTAGAAGATCCAAAATATATAAAATATGGCAGAACCTTTGTAAGATCTATATAAATTATTTATAAAATATTTATAAAAAATAAAATCTTAAATTAGATTTATCAACATATTAAAATTGTCAAAATTATTAAAATATTGAATAATAAATTAAAAATAAATAAAAAATAAATCAAAGTAAAAAAGCCTATGAATCTTAAAGGTGTTTTAATGAAAGTAATACTTACGCAAGCTAATCTTACACTCAAAGGTGGTGCTGAGAGGGTTGTATTGAAGATTGCACAGCATTATGATGCTCCTATATATGTTGCAGAATAT
>JBMFUB010000025.1:0-10025 GCA_049966715.1 Candidatus Micrarchaeia archaeon | reverse complement strand
CGGCAGGATGAAGGTCAGACTAAAGATCTTACTTGACGAGCCGAGAGGTAGTGCATGGCGATCGTCAGCTCGTGGTGTGAACTGTCCGGTTAAGTCCGGGAACGAGCGAGACCCTCGCTACCAGTAGCGATTTGTTTAGCGATAAGCAAAGCACTCTGTTAGGACCGCCCATGTTTAAAGGGGAGGAAGGAGAGGGCGACGATTCGTCAGTATGCTCTGAATCTTCCGGGCTACACGCGGCATACAAAGGTTGGTACAATGGGACGCAATGCCGAGAGGCAAAGCAAATCCCCTAAAACCGATCTAGGTTCGGATTGAGGGTTGAAACTCACCCTCATGAAGCTGGAATCCCTAGTAATCGCTTGTCACTATCGAGCGGTGAATCTGTCCCTGCTCCTTGCACACACCGCCCGCCAAGCCACCCAAGTAAGGTCTTAGTGAGGCAGCATCTTCGGATGCTTTCGAATTAAGGTTTTGCGAGGAGGGCTAAGGCGTAACAAGGTATCTGTAGGGGAACCTGCAGATAGATCACCTCAACAAAAAAGTGTGTATTATATTCCTCGCATTAAATCTCGAGACTATATCTCTTTCTATTTCTAATCTTTGATTTTTATATTATAAAATAAGTATTAAGTAAGAAAATAAAAATCAAAAAATAAAACCTAAAAATAAAATTATCTCTAATTTTATAATTAATATATTATTAATTATTTTATAACTATTAATATTTTTATTTATTAATATTTTATTTCATACAAAAGTTTTATTTTTATATAAAGCAGAAATATTAATATATTATATTCTTAATAAAATTAATTTAAGTATTAATGTTTATTATTAAGTAATTAATAAGTAATTAATATAAATAAATTTTAAAAAATCTTTTAAAGAAAGATTATAAAGAAATTACAAAATAAAAATAATTTAAAATTTATAAAGTAAATTAATAGATTAAAAACAAAAAATCAAGTGATTTGTTGTCAATAAAACTTAAACTTAATCCGAAGATCGCATATTTCTTGGGTCTGTTTGAGTATAGTTATTCTGCAAGCTTAGATGAGCCAATTATAGGTATAATGAGCAATAAAAAAGAAATTATAACAGAGTTTACAACTATTGCTGTTAATGAGCTTGATATTGAGCCAAATAAAATAATGTTTGAACATAAAAAGGATTTTGAGAAAGCCTACTTCTATAATTCAAAATTAAAGAAACTCATGAAACGCGAACTTGAAAGGAAGCTTCATATCTTTAAATATAAAAATGAATATTCGTTAAACTATTTGAGAGGTATTTATGATGCTGCAGGGGGTATTGATAAAAATGGTATATATATTATAAATTTAAAAATAGATGATGCATTAGTTATGGAGAATCTTGGCATACATACTTTACAAAAAGAGAGTAAGCATTATATAATAAACAAAAATACTTTTATGCGATTTATACATTAATTTATTGGCATCATTAATTATATCCTTGTTATTGATATTTTTTACTTATTTTGTGCTTATTTTATGCTTTATACTATTATATTTATCCATAATTTCTTTAAACGTTTCAGGTTCCTTCTCAGTTTTAGGTTGTTGTTTATTATTTATGTTTGTGCTAACATTTTTATCATGATGATCTGTTACACTGCGGTCTTCATTATTTAATTCGTTAAGTTCTTTTCTAAATTTATTATTTACTTCCATAATAATATTAATAATCTCTTTATTATCACATTCTTCTTTTAACCGATTATATATTGTTTTTTTGTTGTCTAATACTCTATCTTCCTTGCCAAATGTATCATCATATAAATCTTTTTCAATATCTATATTATCTAAATTATTTAAAAAAAGTTCAGTCATAAATTGTTCTATAGCATTTTCTGTTTTTGTAATACTAATAGTGTTGCTACTTAAATATTTATTTAAATCTTTAACCACTTCTACAAATGAAGATACTATAATACTTCCATATACTGTATAATAGTTCTTATCATATTCAATATCAATCGGAGGATATTTTAAAGCATATTCGTTTACTCTATAATTTATTTCATATGTTCTTAATTTATTTATATGTTGATAATTTTCTTTTAAAGCATATGCTTTAATTTTTTTAGCGAATTCTATTGGGTTCTTGTAAATATCATTTATTTCTATTTGTGGTCTTTGTGTTTTTTCTTCTATATTTTTTATCTTTTCTCCTATAATATCACCTAAATATAAAATATAATTAATAAAAATATATTCATAAAAGAATATCATTTTAAATTATTTATAAGTTCTTTTGTATTTGATAAATGACGAATAGATTTAAATAAACTTCTTCAAATTAAAAATATTAAAAATAAGGAATTGATATATGTTTAATTATTTTAATACATTTATATATTTAATAACTTAAAAAGTAAAATAACATAAAAATGAGATTATAATTGCAAATATAAAAAGAAAAAAAGAGAAAGATTAAAAATAATATTTATTATACTCTTCTTCCTCTTCTACCTCCTCCTCTTTTTGTTGTATCGGTGGGTATTGGAGTTACATCCTCTATTTTATTAATTCTTAATCCACTTCTTGCAAGTACTCTGATAACTGCTTGTGCACCAGCCCCTGGTGTTTTTTGGTTATGCCCTCCTGGTGCTCTAATTTTTAGGTTAATAAATTTTATACCTCGATCTTTTGCAATTGTTGCTACTTTATACGCCGCTTGCATTGCTGCATATGCGCTACCTTCTTGCGAATCTGCACTCACCATCATACCTCCACTTCCAACTGCAATTGTTTCTTCACCACTCAAATCCGTTAAAGTTACAATTGTATCATTTTTTGAAGAATAAACGTGTGCAACGGCTATCATATTTGGCTTTGGTTTCACTTTTGCCTCTTCCATAGCCTTCGCTTCATACGAAACAATTTCTTTTTTATTTTCTGTTGTTGCTTTAACTTTTAGATTTTGCTTTTTACCGCCTCCCATATTAACAACCTTAAATATATTTTTATTATATTTTATTATTTTTATACCTGTTCATTATTAATACTTCCTACTGCCTGCGCATCAATGCTTTCTTTATTTGCAGTGGCTATATTAGTTTCCGATTCAACCTGTTGATTACTTTTATTTATATCAATTGGTTTGTAGTATCCTATTAATTGTTCTTCGCTGAGCGATACTCTATATCCGGGTTTTGTTATTTTTTTGCCGTCGATTGATATAAATCCATGCGTTATCAGTTGTCGCGACTGCTTTATTGTTTTGGCAAGCCCTTTTTTGAATACTACGGTTTGAAGCCGCCTATCTAAAAATACATTAACTCTCAAATCCAAAAGATTATCGAGTGTTGCATTGCTTGATACAATCCCATATTTTGAAAGTTTTGCTATTATATCTGTTTTTGTAGATTCTGTTTGCTTTGACGCACCTGAAAGCATAGCTCTAACAATGTTCCTTAATTTGCTTAATTCTGTTTTAATCATCCATAACTCACGCATATTTTTGAGACCATATTCCTCCTTTAAAGAATTATCTTCTTTGATTCTTTCCAAATTCCACATATTTTTTGGTCTTTCATATTTTTTTCTATTTCTTTTTGGGGCTCCCAATTAATCACCATTACTTCTTTTCTTCTTTCTTTTCTCCTTTTTCTCCAGCCGTTGCCGGAGCTGCCTTTGCAGCTTCTGCCTTCTTTACAACACCAATAGTTGTTCCTGTTCTTCCAGTAGAACGAGTTCTCTGTCCGCGCACTTTCTGCCCACGCTGATGTCTAAACCCTCTCCATGTTCTTATATTAATATCTCTATTAATATCATATCTTGTTGAGTAAGATAATTCATTGCTTACCAAGTGCATGTTTTTACCTGTCTCCATATCTTTATTCCTATTTAATAAGTAATTTGGAATATTATATTTTGTTGGCTCTTTTATTATATCTTCAAGGTTCTGTATCTGCTCCTCTGTAAGCTCAGCAAGCTTTGTACTCCTTGGAATATTAAATTTGCTCTCAAATGCATAAGATATAGCATTTGCCATGCTAACGCTAATACCTCGTACCTGATCTAAAGCTCTAAATAATGTAAGCTCACCATTAACATCCTTTCCTGCAATTCTTATAATTGAGCTAGTCTTCTCCTTCTTCTGCTCATGCTGCTGTGGTTTTCCTTTCTCTTTTTGCTGCTTCTCTTTAGGTTTTTCAGTTTTTTCAACTTTTTCTTTTTTATTATTTTTGCTGTTATCTTCCATTTACGCACCATTAATTAAATACAACGCCAAGGCTGGGATATTCATAAGCGAGATTTTACTCAGCTTATTTTGAACCCAGAAGGCTCAGAGAGCCATACGCTACCTGTTATTTTCTCCAGGCGTACGCGTTACCAGTTTCCGCCACCTTGGCATTAATTATTCTTATAGAGATCCTAAGATATTAAATTAGGTATATATACATAGAAGCTCTATGAGGAACTAATATAATTTTATATACCTAAATTATAAATACCTTTCATTTTTACACTTATTTATATTTTTAAGATTTAAAAACCTTTTTATCAAATATTCTTTAATTTTTTATATATCTTTCTTATTTATAAATAATTATTATTTTATATAATTAATTTATAAAAATTTTAAAATTTATTGATTACTTTTTTTCTTATATAAATTATATAATCTAGTTAAGTTTGTTTCATTTATATCATAAGGCGAAACGTGCCTCATTACACTACTTAGATTTAGTTGTTCTTTTTTTAAATCCTCATATAAATTGTACATTAGTCTTCTATATCTGTCATCCCCTCCTTTTGATGTTCTTAATTCAATAATCCATGTTAATTCTGGTAAATCTGCCATGAAAACTGTTTTAATTTTGTGTGCGAATGTAACTACATCTTGTGCATACGGCTTTAATTTTTCATTTGCATATAAATCGATAAAAAGTTCATTTACTCTATTCATTTTGTCTATAAACTCTCCTCCATAACCAAGATCATCTATTACTTTAGGTATTTCATACCCATTAAATATTGTAAATTCTTGTCTGATTTGTGTCAGGTTTCTGTGCCTCTGAAGGTCTCTCCATATACTTATCGGGATTATAAATTCTATTTTGTAATTTATACCACTTCCTTCTGCGCCTATTTTATTTCTTCTGTTATCCCCTCTTAATTTAATTATCTCATCAAAAACCTTCCTTTTAAGTTCTTCATTAGATTCAACTATTTTTTTAAGTTCGCTATATTCTAAATTAGTTGTGGGGTACAAGAAGTTAGTTACAATTTCATTTATATTTTGTTCTTCATTTTCCTTTCTTAAAATATTTAATTCTTTATCATTATACTCTATTTTATGGCCATTTTCTACATATTCTTTTATTGATTGTTCTAGCAATGTTTTTATAATTTCTTTTCCATTTCTTTTTTTAAGATTTGATATATAATTTTGTCCATGTTTATTTTTTAACCAATTTATTAAGTTTGGGGCATAATTCTCGAGTTCATTATACATCTTTTCTCCAATTTCTTTAACTTCATTATTTGGGCTTGCAAACATTTCTGCAATTGTTTCTCTTAAAACCCTAAAGTTCTCACTCAAACCCATATTTGTAAGTGTTGCAAGAGGTAATATACTTCTACATATATCATAGCTTTTAGCTTCAATTGCTTTTTCATATGCTCTTTTCGCAGATATTTTATGTTCTTCACTTAATTTATTATATTCTAACATATTTCCATTATCGTCTGGAAATTTTTGATTTTCAAGGGGTTCATCTTCTTTAAGTTTCTTTTTAACTTCTAATTCTGTTTTTTTATAAAACTCAAATAATTCATCCATAACCTGTTCATACCACTCTTTTTTATTTGAGTCTGCAATTGCTTTAGGTACTTTATAAAGATAAAATTTGCTTACTCTCTCTTTATCGTAACCAATAATATTTCCCTCGTTATCTAATTTTAGTGGTAACGAGTAATCTATATAGCGCGTTGATTTTTCTATTCCTGAAAAAAGCCTATGTCCCTCAATATATTTGATAGTTAGTTGATCCATTCCTTCAAGTCCTATTGCCACATTTGGTACTTCTGCTACCGAATCATCGCCATATTCCCCTAATATTCTATTAATAATTTCCATAGTCTTTTTATCATAATTATTGTAACTAATTTTATTTAGTTTTCTTTTTAATTCAACTTCCTGCAGATCCATATTGGGATAAAATTCTTTTAAAAAAAGTTTTTGTATACTTAACTCGGTTGAGCGTGAATATCTTGCTATTAACGCAGTAATAATTTGAATATTTAGTAGTGGGTAGATTATGAAAACATTTCCTTGGCTTGAAAAAAAGGTTTTTAAAATTTCTTTTTCTTCTTCGGTATATCCTATTCTATAATTTGTTATACCAGGCATTTACTTACCATATTAATTATAATAAATAAATATTTAAATATTATTAAATTTTTATAATATGCAGTAAAAATTTTTTACAAAACTACAAAAGTAAAAATAGGCAAAATTCCTATTTGATATATAAATTAAAAATAAATATAAATTACTGCTCTATTTATTAGAAAACTGTGTTGAATATTGATATTTTCAATATTTTATTATAATTTAATTATTATTTTATTTATTAAAATTTAATAAGTAAATTATAAGTATATTAAATAAATCGTTAAAAAGCGAATAATATTTAAGTATTAAATATATTAATGTTTTATTAATTATAAATTTTAATTATGAAACCCTGAAACCATAAAATTATTAAATTATACTTTTATTTATTAATTGCCATAATACTAATTTCTAATTATAATATAAATGTTGATAAAAAGATCGATAAAAAAGTGAATAAAAAAATATAAAAAGTGAAAGAAATGGAAAATAATAATGAAAGCACAAATTTTGAAACATATCTAAAAGAGAGGTCAAAATATATAGATGAGATAATAAAAACTTATCTCAGCAAAGAATCATCAGATAAATATATATACAAATTGCTTGGAAGATCTGGTTATGAATATGATCATGATGCAATAAACAAAGGAATTCTAGAGCCTGCGTGGTATCTTCTTAGTATGGGTGGAAAGAGGTGGCGCCCTACATTAATGTTATTGATTATAGAAGCGTTAGGTAAAGATCCAAATGAATT
This sequence comes from Candidatus Micrarchaeia archaeon, assembly GCA_049966715.1. Classification (GTDB taxonomy): domain Archaea; phylum Micrarchaeota; class Micrarchaeia; order Micrarchaeales; family Micrarchaeaceae; genus JAJZYD01. The sequence goes on along the minus strand of JBMFUB010000025.1, from coordinate 2,896 downwards.
TATTGAATTTTCACTTATACCTGAAATTATACACAATTCAACTTTAGTGCACGATGATATAGAGGATAATTCATCAGTTAGAAGAGGTATGCCTGCTGTGCACACTAAACATGGCGTTGATATAGCATTGAATCTCGGTGATTGGTTATATTTCTTTCCAATAGTTACACTTATTGATAGTCCAAAATTATCTAAATATACTAAAGACAAATTGCTCTCCATATATGTAAGAGAAATGCTCAGGGTTTCGACTGGTCAAGCTATAGATATTGTTTGGCATAATCATCTTGTTGATCCACTTAAAATAACTGAAAGTAATTATTTGCAGATGGTTTACAGTAAAACAGGTGTATTAGCAAGAATGGCTTCGGAAATGGGAGCAACATTAGCAGATGCTGATGAGAAAACCATAGAAGCATTGGGTAATCTTGGTGCAACAATTGGTGTAGCTTTCCAGATAGAAGATGATATATTAAATATAGTACCTAGTAAATTAGCAGATAATAAAGGAGGAGTTGGAGATGATATTTCTGAAGGAAAATTAACATTAATGGTTATCTATGCGCTAAGACATTTAGATGTTAAAAAAAGAGATAGGCTTTTAAATATACTTAAGATGCATACACAAGATAAAGCTTTAATAAATGAGGCAATAGCACTTATAAATGAAGCTGGTGCTGTGGAATATGCAAAAAGTGAAGCAAAGCGAATTATGAACGAAGCTTGGGATAACGTCGATAAACTTTTAAAACCATCTCCAGCAAAAGAAAAAATAAAGGAATTAACACAATTCTTAATAAACAGAAATATATAATCATAAATTTTATAAAGAAAGATTAATTTTATTTTTTTCTTTTTTATTTTAATATTTCTTTTTAATATTTTTATCTACTTTTTATTCAACTTTATAATCTATTTTTTGATTCTCTCTTTGTTACTCCAGAAGCAATCATATGGGCTAATCTTAACATTTTAAAGATTTCTTTAACAAATTTTTTAATTTCCTTTTCATCTAAAGTTGTTTGTGCATATAGATTATTTATTCTAATTATGTTCAATTTTTTTAATTTTTTGACCAACTCTATTCTATTTTTAATATCCTTTTTTGTTTCTTTTGAAAATGCTTCAAGTGCATTTATTAATTTTTGTGGGTGCGGCTTTTTTCTTGTTAGCGAAACAACTTTTATTTTAAGCTCTTTTTCTAAGCTAAAAACATCTAAAATATTTAATCCTGCAATTCCTAGACCATTAATCGCAATAATCTTTATTTGATCTTTGAAACGTGTATTTTTTACAAGCTTTATAATTTTATTTGTTGAATCTGTACCATCTACTTCTATATAAGTAGAGACAATGCCTTCTATTTCATCATTTTTTGATATTATCCCAACTAACAAAGTATCTTTTTTAATTAGTGGCGCACATCCTAATGATAATATTCTTATTCCTAATTTCATAATTACACTTATGGAATAATTACATCTATAAATTATTTAGTATAAAAATTTACCTTTATTAATTTTATTAATTTATTATTATATTTTTGTTTATTTAATTGTTTTTATATAATATAACATTAATGCAATGTAAATAATTAATTTTATATTTGTATCATTTTTATTATTGTACTTAATTTATATAATTATATGTGTAAATCATTTATTTTGAATATTTCACTAAACACATTTTAACCATATTTATTTATTTTTATGTATTTTTATCTTAATATTAATATTTAAATGGTGTTTAAATGATTCTTGGGGATAGAGATTTAAAATATTTTTTAACTCAAAAAAGAATTATAGTTGATCCTTTAAGTGATAATACAATACACGAGAATGGTATGGATTTTAGAGTTGGTAATGAAATATTAAGGATGAAAGAAACACAGAAAATTTTTGATGCATCGGGTGAAAATAATTTTGAGGATTTTTTTGAAATAGAAAAAGGAGATTCATTTGTAATAAAACCGTATGAACACGTTTTGCTTGTAACAAAAGAATATATTAAATTACCTGATGAAATTATTGCTTTTGCAAATCTTAAATCCTCCATTGCGAGAATGGGTTTATTTATACCACCAACAATAATAGATGCGGGTTTTGAAGGTGATATAACCATTGAAGTTTTAGGATCAAGATTTCCAGTAGTAATTAAAAAAAATATGCGCTTTCTACATCTAATATTTGCAAGGACATTAACTCCGGTTGAAAATCCATATAAAGGAAAGTATCAAGGTCAACGAGGTGTAACAATGCCTAAAACGCATAATATGTTATAATAAAAATTTATGATAAAAATATTTAATTATTAATTTATGTAACTTGATGGTTTTATGAAAAAAATAATTAAAAATAAAGAATTAAAGAAAAATAAAATAATTAAAAGCCAAATAGACAAAAGTGCACACTTTCTTATGTACAACAAGGAATTTTATGAAGCAGAATACCTTGAAGTGAAATGCCCTATATGCAATAGCAGAATAGATGAATTAGGATTATGCGCCTGCGATAGTGCAAAATAATATTTATTTATTGTTTTAATAAATATATTCATTAATTGAAAACAATTTACTTAAACTTCATGTTATTATTGCTATCTTTATTATTGAATATTATATAAAGATAATTTAGTATTTTATTTATTTAAAATTATTTAGATAATTCTATGCTTCTGTAAAAGTTGGGCTGCACCAACAGTACTTTTATTATTGTTTGATATCTCTTGGATTGCAGGATAATAGTCCAAATAATTAGGTATATCCTCCTTGATTCTATCGCTGTAATCAGGCACCAGCTCATTTTGGTAAAATATGCCAATAGGAATCTTATCTGTTTCATATGCTTTTTGAATTGCTTGTGTAAGCTTCTCTAATCTTTCATCATTGCTTTTTACC
>JBMFUB010000024.1:0-10038 GCA_049966715.1 Candidatus Micrarchaeia archaeon | reverse complement strand
ATAGCCAGAGGAATTCATAATCGGACTTGAACAGAGGAAACCAACAGCACCAACACATGAAGAGCCAGTTAAACTTGAATTAAATATTCCAAGTTTTATCAATATAATTAAAACAACTGCAATCGCAAGAATTGCCCAACCATAAGTCAAAAGATAATCCATTGCGCTCTGCGCTTTTTTCTCTCTCTTAGCGACAAGCCCCATAATAGCACCAATATTCTCTATAAAGAATATTAGATATTATCATTTTTAAGCTTTTCCATTTATTGAATTTATCTTTGTTTAATGAATAAAAATCTATAATATTTATTATAAATGTATATTATTTTTATTTTTTTATGTTTTTTATATTTTTCAAAAAAGTTAATCTGCTTTTATTACTTTCTTCTCTTCCTGCATAAAAAATTTCTTTATTGCTTCAATAGGCTCGCTTTCTTCTATAGGAAGGCTTTTTCTTAATATGCTTTGATAAGAATTCATCTTATATCTTTTATCCATTAAGACAATTATTGCTTTATCACGCTCACTTCTTATGGCTCTTCCTGAAGCTTGTATAACTCTTATCAATGCAGGTATTTTATAAACATACTCATTTCCTTTTCCATCAAAAAGTTTGTTGTAATATTCTATTTTAGCATTAGTCTGTAAATCAGGTTTTGAAAAAGGAATACCTACTATTATTATTGCTTTTATTATATTATTTGCATAATCAATTCCTTCGCTTAAGCTTCCCCCCATAACTCCAAAAAGAAGGCTCGATTCTGATTTTTTAAATTCTGAAATAAGCAATTCAACAGCAGGATTATGCATATCTCTTTTCTGCCTAAAGACAACTTCATTTCCTATATACCTAAATACACCTTCAAGAACTTCAAAACTCGGAAAGAAAACCGCAATGTTTCCTGGTATATTTTTCTTTATCTCGCTTATACGTTTTGCAATTTTCTTATATTCTTCTATTGACCTGCTTTCATATTTTGTTGAAAAATTATCATCAATTACAACCTTTTTATTAGCCTTAGGAAAGGGTGAATCAAAATTTTCCATATTAGCGTCATTTAAAGAAAAGAGTTCTTTATACATCTCTAAAGGCTGCATAGTTGCACTCATAAATATATTTGCATATGAATTATTGAAAATCTTTATAGCTTTCTTTGGATATAAACAGCGTATATCAAGCTTGGGCTTTTCATTATGCATGCTTATGACGCGAATCAAAGAATCATCATCGCTAGGCCATAGCTTTAGAAAATTGAGCAGATGCATCAATGATGAGCGTTTGGCTTTTGTATTAGTGATATACTCAAGCGCCGCCTTTTCTACATCATTTAAAACCGACGTATTGAATATAGCAGAGCTTAGATCATTCGCTGCAACCAGCGCCTCTGAGCGCCTGCCTAGCCTGCTCGACATTTTCTTCAACTCGAATTCGAGATAGCTTAAATCGATGTTGCTGTTTATGGCTTTGAGCTCCCTCTTAGCGTTTTCTATTGAGCTGAGCGTGAGCGTTGAGCTTGAGTATGAGCTTGCAAGCTCTATGACGTTATGAGCTTCATCCCAAATCATAATGCTGCTGCTAAAGCTCTTACCTATTTTTTTTAGAAAAGGTGCATTTATAGAGGGATTTAATATATGTGAATAATCAGCAATTATAACACGTGCCGACTTGGCGAAATATGATGTGAGCTCATAACCACACAGACCATACTTAAAAGCAAGATCAAAGAGCTGGTTGTGCCCCCTTAAGAGAGATTCTTTAACAGTATCTTGAAGTGTATAATTCTCAATGCGCTCCTTAGTATTTTCGTAATAGCTGCATTCGTGCTTTTTTGTCTTTTCGTTACATAAATGATAGAACGCATTATTTTCAACCCCATTTATATCTTCATTCGTGCATAAATTCTGCTTTCCGACAAAATCCACATATTTGAGCTCTAGATTATATTTTTTATTTAAACCTATTAAGGATTCTAAAGCTATAGCATGCTGAGATATCTTTGGAGTTAAAAAGAAAATATCAAGATTCTTCTCTGGATTTCTAAGTATATAAGTAAGCGCCGCACTTATTGATGCATCTGTTTTTCCTATACCTGTTGGTGCATTTATTAAAATATTCTTCTTGTCTTCTAAGCTGTTGTATATTTGTTCTAGCATCTTATCTTGTGAAGGCCTTGGTTTATTGAATCTAAAATAGAAATCCATAATAATATTTTTATTATTAAATTTATAGAACTTTGCATTTATTATTTGTATTTGTATATTTTAGAGTGTTTTATATTTTATTTTATTTTTATTTTTTAGATTTATTTTAGGATTTTTAAATAAGTGTTAAAAATACTTTCATTTTCTACAAATTCTTTTTTAAATTCGGAAAAGCGTAAATCAAAATTTATATTCAAATCTCTTATAGTCGTTTTTATTCTTGATCTATAAGACATTGTAGAATAATTATATACCTGCATTTTTTTATAAATTATTGTATCTCCCATAGTATTAAATAATTTAATTAAATAATCGCCATTAATATTATCTATTTTTGCTTTATCTAAATTTTTAAAAATGAATCTCGCTAAACTATCTGTATAATAATTTAATACTTCAGGAAGTTCCTTAGACTCTTCATCTGAAAAAAATTTAGTAGTTTCACTTCTTAATGGTATATCTAAATGTTCTTTGAAATTTAAGACCTCGGGTTTAATAACCTCTATTTTATTTATCATTTTTAAATAATAAATTTCAATAAATTTATTAACCTCCTTTTCATCTATACATTTATTAAAAAATTGATTTTCATTCAAATTTTTTATTATGTTTTTTGTTGTATTTTCTATATTATTTCCGAAGCGTATGAGAAACAGATCTACATCGATTTGACTAGTAGCATTTCCTAAATCTGCTTTTAATATAAAATAATAATTTTTGAATATAATTTTAACAAGATCATTAATAAAATTAGAAACATTATTTTTATTAATTTCATTATTTTTAATCTTTGATTTAATTTCTTCCCTTTTATCAATATAATCTTTATATTCCAGATCAATGGCTTTTTCTGCTTTTTTAAAAATAATTACATCGATTAGTGCAGCTACTCGTAAAATCTCGTCTGCACCTATAATTTCATTATATTTTTCTACTATCCTAGCAAAATCTACTTTTTTTAAATTTATAATATTCTCTTTATTATCATCTTTATTCTCTTCATTGTTGTTTTTATGATTTTTGTTATGTTTTTGGTCATCTCCTTGCTTGTTTGTTTTAATAGTAATTTGTGGATCAATTCGAACAATGCTTTCTATATCTTTTATATAATTTTGTATTGTTTTATTAATTTCATTAACATATTTATTATAAACGAAATTAAGCTTTATTCCTTCATTTAACATAAAACCACTTCAAATAAACAATATAAATATACTATAATATTTGATATTTATAATTTACGCTAAAAGTATTGTATAATAAATCTATCTTCTAATATAAAGGATATAGATAAAAATATGAAGATAGTACAAAGATAAGAATAATAATAATAATAATAATGTTCAATTTATGGTTGATTATATCCATTTTCCCATAAAGAAGTAAATACAACATTATTAGGTATACCATTTTGATTATTTCCGCTATAATCATTTGCATTGCCATTCAGAGGCCACCATCCCGTAAGATTCTGCAAATTAATAGGTACACCCCCTATACCTTCTTGGTAAAGAGATTGAATTTCATTTGATGATAAAGAAGTATTATAAAATTGTATGTTTGCTAATAAACCATTATAGTCATAGCCGCAACAATGAGGTCCTCCAGTACCTGTGCCTCCAATTGAAACATAACCGCCAATTCCAACTAAATTTGATGCACCTATAGTATTTGCAAATATTTGCTGCCCATCTAAATAATATACGACGCCGTTTGTGTTTGAACCCGTCAATGCAAAAAAGTGCCATGATTGTATATTAGGTAAAGAAAAGCCATACCAATCACCCCCATTAATACATGCAGCATAGTATGGAGCAATAGTATTAGTGCTGATAGACACTTGCTGCGCCCACTCATCAGTAAATGCTAAACCAGTACCGCCGTATGATAAAGTAGACGGACCTTCATATTTAAACCATAATGTTATTGTTGCCGCTTTAAGGCTAGCATTTATAATAAATGGATCTTTACCAACGGGAATCCAACTTGTATTTCCATTAAAATAAGCAACATCTTCTGGCAATTCATCATTGCAGACGCCTTCTAGACCTATATATTGTGTTGTGCCTGGACCATTAGGTCTATAAACTTTGCAAGATCCTGGCAGTGCTTTAGGGCCTGTATTTGTATTAAATATACCCATATGAAAAAGAACAACAAGAACAACCGCAATGATGAGGATCGCCCATCCATAAGTTGTGAGATACTCCATTGCACTTTGTGATTTATTTATATTATTTTTAATATTTTTTTCCTTGTTCTTTTTACTACCAGTTTTATTTTTTAATATGCTCCTAAACATAATTATCAACACATACTTTAATTAGAAAAAGGAGTTTAAAAACTTTTGGATTTCCTGCTCACGTTTTATATATTTTATATATCTATTATAATAAAAAAATATTAGAAAATTATTTATTTATATTTTTTATAATTTATGTTTTTATATCTTTATTTATATTTATTTTGTTTTTCTTTTCTGTATTTTATTTCTTGTTTTTATAAAATATGTGAATCTCATTACCACATATCAAGCATCTTTTTGCTATATATTTCTTTGAGCTTACTAATCTTATAGTGGAGGTTTTTCCAGGTATAAGAACTGCATTACAATTTCTGCATATATTGTTTTTTATCTCCTTTGGTATCTTTACTTTATAATGTTCACTTATTTTTCTTAAAAGCTTGATATACCTCCTCGAAAATTCAGGATTAAGCTCTTGCATCTCTTCTGCAAGTCCAAAAAGAATAATTATACGCTCACTCGCAATCTGTTTAATAATTTTTTTGTTGTTTAGCATTGAATCATTAGATTTTGCCAAGCTTCTTCAATGTTTCACTTATCTGCTCATTTATATTGCTCCCATCCATTGTTATTATATTGCCAGCAAATTCCATATTTGTTTCAGATGGAATTCCATGGAAAAGCTGAACGAGCCTACGCAATTCATCATTCTTTGAAACAACAACCTTTTTATTTTGCACAATGTTTGCACGCGCCAATAATTTAACAGAATTCCCTATTGCTATAATATTCTTATTATAATTGTTAAACTGCATCAATAAATCAAGCAGTGGTCTATATTCATAAAGCTTGTATTCATCTATACCCTGTCCATCTACTAAAATTATACCTTCGTAATCTTGTATAGCAATCTTATTTGCGCTTATATCCTGCCTGTATATTGCACCATGATAGCCTTTGCATTCTCCTTTTGAATAGCTAGCTATTTTATAATCGAGCTTCCAGCGCTCAAGGAAAAGCTTGATTGCAGCGAGATTTTCATCCTTGAAATTATTTGGCGCGATAAAGACTAAAAACATTATAACAACCTCCTTAATACTTCTTTATTTATGCATTTAGCTCTCCATATAAGGCGCAAGATAATATGAGAAGTTGGCCTCACCAATTTTATAATTTATTTTAACTGGCTCTTCTGTTTTGAGCGATAGCTGTAGTGTTGAATCTGATGGGCATCCGCTTACTATTCTCTCTAAATATTCAAGATTAAATGTGGCTGAAGATGGCTTTTTAACTTCTATTTTCTTTATCGCATCAGTGCTTCCAATGTGCTCTTCTTCAAGCTCACCAACATCGCCTTTTGCGCTTACTATCAACGAATCCTTGTCTGTCTTGAATCCTATATAGCTCGATAGCAAAACTGCATCCTTGAGTATTTCCTTAAATGCATCCCCCTTCATCTCAACTACAGACTCAAAATCAACCTTTGGCTCCTTATCCTTCTCTTTTCTCGTATCTATAAGCGGAAGCTTATAGCGCCTCTTTCCATTAGGACCTATAAATTCTATTGCAAGCTTGTTGCCACTTTCCTTTATAAGAAGCTGCTCATTACTTCTCGCACTCGAAAGCATTTTAGCAAAATTATCTATATTTATTCCTATTGAAACGTCCTTTTCAACATCATATTTTGAGAATGCTTTATTAGGTATTGAGAATATTAACATGCTAATACCTGATGGGTCCATCGCACTTAATGATATACCCTCTTTTGTTATTTCAAAAGTGCCTTCATCAATTAAATTTACTATTGAGTCTACACAACTCTTCCAATATCTTGCATCATCTATTTTTATTTCAAACATTTTATCACTCTTTTATTCTTTCTTATTCTTTCTTTACATTTTATTTTTTTATTATTTAATAAATATTAATATTTATATATTGTATCTTATATTCTGTTTATTTTATTATATTTTATTTTTTATTTTGTGCTTGTATTAATGCAAATTTATTATTTATTTTATATTATTTTTATATTATAAAAGATTTATTTTATTAATTTATATATTTTACTTCCGTCTTGCACTTTATATTTTAATTTTATACCTACATCATCTCCCTCATGCGCAATAGATACATCTTTTTTATTTATTTGCATACTTTGAACTCTTTGTCTTATAGCCTCTTCCTCAGTACCTATCTCTATAATATCACCAATAGACAATTCTGCTGAAAGGCGCACTGCTGCGACGCTTAGTTTTGAATAATATTTATCAACAACCCCTATGGGAACTTTTCGTGGTAATTTATCAGCTTCGAAACTTAAATTATTCCTGTTACGCTCAAATCTAGATTCATATTCTTCATGCTCTTTTATTATATTATCAAGACTGAATTCTTTTTTATTCCTTCTTCTTATCATATTATCAGATTAATATAATATATTATACATTTATTAATTATTAATTATTATACATTTATATTTTATAATATTTCTAATATTATTAAATTATCATATTTAACATTATTTTAATAATTTTTAATAATTATTCTTTTTTATTTAATATTTTACTCCTTTTATATTGTTGCTGATATTATTTATATTACTATTTAAATAAAAAAATATTATTTAAATATTATAAATATTATTCATATAATATAGATAATTTTGTTTGTATTTTATCAAGCGTTATTAGAAACACATGTTTGCTTGTTTTTGGTGGATATAAATTATTAGATAATGCTCTTTCTATTACCTCTTTTTTTGATACACTGTCTTTTGCATTAGGCCATCGCTCAACTATTATTTTTGATGATTCATAATTTACTAAGTATGCAGGAATAAAATTAGCACCAAGCCTCTTTAAAGATTCAAATCTGTGGTGTCCGTCAAGTATTACATAATTCTTATTATCAACAATTATTGGTTCACAAACACATCCTTTATCTTTTATACCCCTCAATACTTCATCTAATCTTTGCTCATTATACTGTTCATGTGGTTTTAAATTTTCTTTTCTTATAAGTGTATAAACCAACATAAGATCATTGGCCTCTTTCTTTTCAACCATCTAAAACACTAATTTACTAATTGATATTATTTATTGATTAAATATAAATAATATATTTAAAAATAAATAATTATAGATTATTAATATTATATTGTTTTAGTATATTATCAAATATATTATCAAATATATTATTAAATATTAAATTTATTATTTTTTACTAATTTTACATTAATTATTTTTTTATTCTTTTGACAAAAAAAGGAAATAAAATTAAATAAGTAAATAGATTATAAAAATATAATTAAAATAAATATAGAAATAGAAAGCGTAAGATTTACAAATAATTATATAACTGCAAGAAAGAATGCGATAAGTGCTAAACTCATTGCGGCTAGGCTTATATTCCTTGACTGCTTATATTTATCTTCTAATCCTTTAATATATATTATAGAGACATAGATAAGCATTATATCAGTAATAAGTATTAAAAATAAGAAAATAAAATTATACAAGAATGGTTCAGAATAAAAGAACAAATATATACTTATTATAATTGCCTCCAAGTATAAAATAAATGCGATAATTGAAGAGCTTTTTTCTCCTATATGTGCAATAAGATTGTTTGACTTTCTTGCCTTTTTATCTCCAATATAATCCCTAATCATGCCATGAATTTCGCGCGCCAACCCTGCAAGGAATATAAGCAACGATAAGAGAATTATATTTGTATTAATGCTTTCTGCCGCAACCTCCGCACCATAAATAAAGGGGATAACCATTGTAAAAGCGATGTAAATATTTCCAATTAGTATAGTGTCCTTAAGCTTATAGCTATATAGAAAGGCTAGCACTGCAAAAATAGCGGCGATGAGGAATGCATATATGTTAAAGACGCTAAAAGCAGTTCCAACTACGAAGAATATTATAGAAGCTTTGAAAGCACTATCTTTTGAGATTGAGCCATTAACGAGCGGCCTGTCAAGCCTTTTGTTAGCTCTATCTGCATCAACATCATAATAATCATTTATTGCGAATGCACCCATGCTGATGAGCCAAGGCGCCACCAAGCTTAGCAATATTATATCTAAGGTAATGCTGCCCGATAGCAGCTCTGCGGTAATTACAGCTATGCTAAGCATTAGCGAGTGCTCAATTCTGGTAAGCTTAAGCCAAGATTTTAAATTCAACACAAATCATCATCATAATATTTTAAAATAAAAACTTCATATATAAATTATTTTGTAAATTTTTATATTATTAAAATAATATTTTTATAAACAACATAAAAGAAATATCTTCTTATAAATGAAAATGATATAAATATATTTATATATTAATGAATTAACAAAAATTAATAGTAAATAAAAGATATAAATATTATTAATATTATAAATTTTTATTAGTATCGCATATTGATAAATAGAGAGAAATATAAATTGTAAAAGATATAACAATATAATAATCTTTTTTATTGCAATGAAATGAATGAATATTAATTATTATTTGAATAAAGAATTATAAAAATTAAAAAGATAATATTAAAGAATATCTCATGTTTTGTTGCACAAGATTGCGGTTATTATAATTTCATGTATATTCTTGCTATTTTCATTGCTGTTTTTATTCCCAATTTTAAATTTTATTGGATAAAATTCATTTATTTTGAATAAGTTTGTCAAGTGAGATTCAATATCTGAAAGGTTTATATTGTTATTTATAAATCCCTCTTTAAATTCTTTAATATTTTTTATATCAATATCTGGATTTATTACAAATATAAATAAACTACCGCTCTTTTCAAGCACCGCATGAAGCTCGTTAATCGCTTTCTTCCAATCCTTAACATAAGAAACTGAAAGGTTTATTATACCAACTTTAAATTCCTCTTTAAGAAATGGGAGATTTTCTGCGACCCCTTTGACAAAAAGATTTTTTGATTTCCTTCGTGCAATTGCAAGCAGATCGTTTGAATCGTAAACCCCTACAATATCAAAGCTTTTTAGCATACGTTCAAGCACACCCGTTCCACAACCAACATCTATTATATTATCATTATAGTTGAGCTTTTCTTTAAGGAATGAAGCTTCGGCTTTAAGCATCTTTTCAGCAAGCAAAGAGAGATAAAATTTGTTCTGTTTTTCTTCGTGCATACTATATATTAAGCATCAATATTTATAAAATAAGTTGCATGTGCAGAATTTATTGATATTAATAAATATAATAAAAAATATAATAAAATAATAAATAATATAAAATTCACTCCTTAAAAAAATAAAAATAAAAAGAAGAATAACCTTCTCTGAGACATTCAGGTCGCAGTATCTCTTTGTTTAAACAGCAATGCACAGTTGTACCTTGGGTCGGCAGAGAAAATAAAGGAGAATTATACCAACAAAGTTGAATATACAAATGTACATTCGATGTTATTTGGCCCTATCGCATCAATGTTGAGTGTGGCCGAAGAGCTAACATATTAACGAGATTATTTAGAATGCAGTACCTAATATAAACTTGAAACTTTCAGTACAACAACATATTATTATGCAAAGCATATGCAGGTTTCACGGACCTGCAAGTAAAAAG
>JBMFUB010000023.1:0-10423 GCA_049966715.1 Candidatus Micrarchaeia archaeon | reverse complement strand
CATAGATATTATAGTAGATTATTAGATATTATATAATTTATAAATATAATTTATAAATATAATTTATAAATATAATTTATAAATATAATTTATAAAATTATTAGCTTAAGAGCATTGAATTTATTGTAACACAATTTAATTATTTATTACAATGCAATTAATATATTGTACAATTAATATATTAGAACAAAATATAAATAAATATAATATTAATATAAAATATTTATAAATAATATTTTAAAAGTTATAAAGTTTATAAAAAAATAAAAATAAGCATTATGGAAAGAGAATTAGAGAAGATTAAAAGCAAAAAATAAAATTAAATATATAGAATGTTTATAAAATAAACTGCTCATTACTGACTTATTTTTACATCGCTAAATAGTCTAAATATATAAAAATTTAAAATAAAAGGATTAATGACCAGTAGAAGGTGCTATTTGTTTTAATTTTAGCATATTTCTATATTTGTTAACTAAAGCAACTGCTTGAGAAACCGCTCGAACAACATCTGCTTTTGTATGCGCGCCAGTACATATTACTTTTCCATTCTTAAATAAAAGTAATGCGGCTTTTGGTTCATGAATCTTTAATATCGCCCCAGGGAATTGCTCAGGCTCATAGTCAATATCAGGTGATATTTTTGCAAGATTATATAAATCTAAATCTGCTTTCATATCTGCACTTGCAACAATATTCTCTACACGATAGGTCGGTTTTAAAACAACGTGCTTATATCTAGTTTCGTTTTTGGGATTTTTATTATTCATAAAAGAACACCATAAATATTATAAATAATTATATAAAAGTATAAATAACTTTGCACAATTATTTAATGCGCGGAAAGGAAAACAATGAGCGCCATATTTATCAAAAGCTTATTCTTTGCTTGTTGCCATATTATACTCTGCTTCCCATCTAAGACCTCTTTTGTTATTTCTTCACCTCTATGCGCTGGCAAGCAGTGCATCACTTTAACATTTTTTCCAGCTAATTTAAGCACAGAATCATTGAGTTGATATTTCATAAAGAGTTTTTTACGCTCTAAAGCCTCAGCTTCCTGGCCCATACTAACAAATGTATCTGTATAAATAAAATCAATATCGATTACACCTTCTTTTATAGAATTTGTAATTTTAATATTTTGTTTATTAGAAATATTAAGAATATCTTTGTTAACAGGATAATATTCAGGCCCAATTAGATTCACTTTAATACCAAGCTTCGATGCAAGTATCATCAGCGAATTAGCAGTGTTTGATGCAATGTCACCAATATATGCAAGTTTTGTGTTTTTTAAATTTTTTTTGAACATTCTCATTGTGTAAACATCCGCCAAAGCTTGTGTTGGATGTTCTAAATCAGTAAGTGCATTTATTACAATAGCTTCAGAATTATCTGCAATAATTTTTAAATCTGAATGCCTGTACATTCTAGCAGCTATAAAGTCAGAGTACATACCAATGATGCGCGCTGTATCCTCTAGTGTTTCTCCTCTTGAGCGATGCGTTGTTTGTGGGTCTATATAAGCAGAACTACCACCAAGCTTAGCTATAGCAACTTCAAAAGAAAGCCTTGTGCGCGTTGATGGCTTTTCAAAAAATAGTGTAATGAATTTGTTTAATTTGATGTGTTTTTTGTTTTCAGCGAGCATATCTGCTATTGAAAATATTTTATTGACATCGCTAATACTTAAATCTGAAGCACTTAAAAGATGCATTTAGTATCATCCGAAAATTGAACTAAAGCCTGCATTTGCATTCGATTCTTCTTCTGCTTTTATTGATATAAACTTTTTTTCTATTTCTAGATCTGCTCTTTTTATAGTCTTAAATTCTTTCTTGAAACGCTCTTCGGCTAAATCAAGAAATTCATCTGTTGCCTTAATATATAAATAGCTTTTATCAGTATCTATGCCAAGCATTTTACCTTCTCTTAAATCGCAATCCTGCCTTGCAAATATAACGTTTGCCAGCTTATCTTCTGATAATTTCTTTAATGCTTCTTTTGCTTTGTTCTCTTTTTCTTCATATTCTTTCTTTTGTTCGGGCGTCATCTTTGCAAGCATCTCTGCACTTACTTCAGGAACTTTTGGTATAAGATTGGAATCTAAATAGGGATCATATGTTAATAGTTTTTTAAGAGATGAAACCTCTGCAGGACCACATTCATAAACACGCTCTGACATTAATTACACCTTTTATTGGCTTATTAATTTTGCATTAACCGAACCTTCTCTTCCTGGCTTATTTAAAACAATCGCTTTCCCAAGATCAGTATTTATAATAGTTCCTTTAGTAATAATATTCTGCCTTGCAAAGTTTCTATTGTCTTTAGATTCTAACACACCTTTTATACGAATTTTTTTATAACCTTCATTTGTCAATAAATTTGCATATGCAGCATGCTTAAGTACAAAGCTAATACTACCACCGCGCCTTCTAATTGGTTTTATTAAGTTCTTTTCTTCTTTTGCATCTGCTAATTTTGTAGCAGTAAAATAGTTTCCTATTTGACTTCTCTTTTTATCGCTAAACTTTATCTTCTTTTTTCCATTTCCTGTTTTCTTAGTATGTGATTTTCCATGTATTTGTTTTCCGAATTGGCTCATCTAATCACTTAATTATACTTTTAATTATTTTATCTTTATATTTTATGTACCATAAGAATTATAAATATATATCAATTCATCAACTTAATCAAATAATTAATATTTATATCTTTAATATTAAATTTTATAAATTTTATAAAACCTTTTTATGTAAAGCATTATATATAGGACCCTTTTGAGTTAATCTGCTTTTAAATACTTTTATTTCATCACATACAAATTCGCCAAAATCAATTTCTGCGCTTTTACTAATAATTTCAGAAATTTTTTTATAATCAATAAATTTCGCATCTCTTTTAACCCTCGCTATTGTTATGTGTGGATTAAAATCTTTGTGCTCTACAATAGCGCCATTTTCAATAGCATTATTTTTAAGTAAGTTGTATAGATATAATATAGAGTTGCTTTGGTCTATTAAATTCAAAAATAATATTTTAGGCGATTTTAAATTAAATGTATTGATCCCTTTTATTTTAATTTTAAAAGGGTTTATTTTAATATTATCTATTATATTATATAAATTTTCTAATTTCTCCTCATTGATATTTGGAAAGAAAAATAGTGTTATGTGCAATTGATCTTTTTTAACAATTTTTAACACGCTTTTTTCTGAATTAATTATTTTTAATATAGAGTTGTATACTGTTTCCTTAGCTTCTTCAGATAGATCTAAAGCAATAAATACGCGCATTGACTCTATATTTTGCCTATTTTGTTTATATGTTTCGTTTGACATGCAAACAACCGTTATTATAAATAATTAATATTAATAGATCAAACTATTTTTATTCTTACTATTTATTTTTATTATTGCATTTTTATATTTTATTAGTAAGCGTTGCTTAATAGTTTTTATTTTAATACTTAAAATTATAGATATATTAAAAATTTAAAACTATTTAGCAATGTACAATATTAAAAACATATAAATATTTAACTTACATTTGATTTATAATATTAATAAAATATAAAATTAGGTGTTAATTTTGGATTGGAGAGATGTTAGTGTAATACTTCCTACAATAGAAGAAAAAGGAGCATTTATTACAATAGATAAAATAAAAAATTTAATGCCCGGATGCGAGATCATAGTTGTTGATAAAAGCAGTGATGAATACCGCAAAAAGATTAGAGCAAAGAAAGTAAAATTGATAGAACAAAAAAGTAAAGGGTATGAAAATGCACTTATGGAAGGCTTTGCAAGCGCAAAAGGAAGCATATTAGCAACTATAGACCCGGATGGAACCTATTATACAGAGGATTTAGTAAAAGTTATAAATCTTATAAAGATCGATGATGCAGATTTTGCGATAGGAAATAGGATGAAATTTAGTGAGAAAGATGCTATGAACGGCTATTTAAAATTTGGAAATTTAAATATAACAAAAATATATAATATTTTTTATAAAATAGGCATACATGACGTATTATGTGGAATATTTGCAATGAAAAGAAGAGTATTTGAAAGTATAAAAAATGTTGAACCATATAGAGCAGGTACTCTTTTCTTTATACTTGAAGCAACCAAAGCAGGCTATAAAAAAATAAAAGAGGTAGAAATAAAATATAGCAAGAGACCTGAAGGCACGGAATCAAAGCTTGCAAAATCGAAGTTCATTTATGGATTAGGGGTTGCAATATATACTATAAGATCTGCAAGAGATTATTCGCCATTACTTATATTTGGAGGTATTGGTAGCCTTTTAATAATCGCAGGAATAATTATAGGAGCATTAGTTATAGCAAATTTCTTGCACACTGGGAGCTTTAATGAATTTGGAAGAGCTTTAATTGCATTTATGTTAGTTATTATTGGATTTTTTTCAATAATTGCAGGCTTAATATTAGATTTATTGCTTCAGATAGCAAAAAAGATAGATAAACTTTAGAATATATGACATTTAGATTTTAATTTTCCTGTTATAAAATATTAATAAAATTAGATATTAAGTGTTTTTTTAAGATTTTAAAAATTTTAATAAATTATTAATTTAGAAAAATGCCGAAAATATAAAAGTGAATAAGAGATTTTAAATTACTAAATAAATTTAAGCTATTAATTATCACTTTTAATATTTATTTAAAATATATAGTGATATGGATGCCAACAAAATATATTGTTGTTTTAGGTTCTCTTCTTAGTGGTATAGGCAAAGGAGTCGTAAGCGCTTCGATTGCAAAAATACTTACATTATATAATTATAATGTTATGCCAATGAAATTTGATGGTTATCTAAATTATGATTGCGGGACAATAAACCCTTTTAAGCATGGTGAGGTGTTTGTACTAGAAGATGGTGGAGAAGTAGATATGGATTTTGGAACTTATGAAAGATTTATAAACAAAAATATATTGTCAGATTTTTCTTTAACTGGAGGTAAATTGTTTAGCGGAATAATAAAAAAAGAAAGAAGAGGAGATTACTTGGGCTCAGATGTACAGATAATACCACACCTTACAAATTTGATAATTGAAAACTTAAAAGAGCTCTCTAAAAAGAATAACTTAGACATTTTAATAATAGAGGTTGGTGGCACAATCGGAGATTTGGAAAATGGGTATTTTATTGAAGCAATGAGACAACTTTCACTTAAAGAAAAAGTAGTATTTATTGATGTAACATATATACCTGAATTAAAAAAAGTGGGCGAACAAAAAACTAAACCTACACAACTCGCACTTAGAAAATTAATGGAGTTAGGGATTAATCCAAATTATATTGTGTGTAGATCTGAAAACCCCCTTAATAAAAGCATTAAGCAGAAAATTGCTTTTTTTGCTAACATAGATGAAAATGCAGTTATTGATAATCATGACATTGATAATATTTATGAAGTGCCTTTAAAATTTTTAGAACAAAACTTTGATAAATTGCTTTTAAACGATTTAGGTTTAAATAATAATGCAATCAATGAAAAATATTTGTATGATTGGAAGGAGATCGTTAACAAAAGTAAAAAAGATAAAAATAAAAAGGACATTAATATCGCTGTTGTCGGTAAATATATTAATCTTAAAGATTCATATGCAAGCGTTAAAGAAGCATTAGTTCATTCTGCTAATAAACTAAACATAAACCTGAATATTGGTTGGATTGAATCAGAAGAATTTGAAGGTGAAAATTATAAAGATAGATTAAGTGCATTAAATGAATATGATGGTATTTTAGTTCCGGGTGGTTTTGGATCGCGCGGAATTAATGGTATGATAAATGCGATAGAATATGCAAGGGTAAATAAAAAACCATATTTAGGATTATGTTTAGGGATGCAGCTTATGACAATAGAGTATGCAAGAAATGTTTGTGGCTTAACTGATGCAAATTCAAGCGAATTTAATGAAAATGCAAAATATAAGGTTATAGATTTAATGAGCGAACAAAAAAATATTGTTAATAAAGGTGCGACAATGCGATTGGGCGCTTGGGAGGCATTGATAAAGGAGGGCACAGCAACTTATGACGCATATAAAACAAATAAAGTATATGAAAGACATAGACATCGATATGAATTCAATAATGAATACAGAGAGTTGTTTGCTGAAAAAGGATTAATTATATCTGGGACAACAATAGATGGTAATTTAGTTGAATTTATTGAATGGAAGGATAGTTTTGGGATTGGAACACAAGCGCATCCAGAATTTAAATCAAGACCAGAAAACCCCTCTCCACTTTTTGTTAAATTTTTAAATGAAACAATTAAAAATAAAATTAAAGAATAATTTTAAGAAATATTAATGTATAAAAATAAGAATGTATTTGGAGAACCACAAAAATAATATATTGATAATAGGTATATCTGAAACTATTTCTTTTATTTGATTGATTAATTGAAGATTTATTGTTTTTGTTAGTGAAATTATTATTGGATAAATTATAATCTGCTCTATTATAGCTGCAATTAACAAAATTATAAAATTAGTATTTAATAAAATTATTAAAGGTATTATAAAAATTGCACTTATTATGCCAGAAATTAAAACTTTAAAAATTTTATAAAAATTTGCACTTATTTTTAATATGCGCACGATATACCACAAATATAAAATAATTGAGATTAAAGGTGCAATAATAAATAGTATTAATGACAGACCAAATCCGTTCATTGCTGGAATTAAAAGAGGTATCAAAATCAGCTCGATAAAAGAGATTATTATAGAATAAAGTAATATTTTGTTAACTTTTCCTGTGCTGATTATTAAATTAGAGGAGTAGCTATTTAATATGTATAGAAAAACTCCGATCGCCATAACCGTTATGTATAATGGCGCTAATGAATAATTGCTACCAAAAGCTATATATGAAACAGGTTTTGCAAGTAAAACAATTAAAAATATTATAGGTGTAATAACTAAAAATGTAAAGAAAATAGTATAATTATAATATTTTTCTATATTTTCTAACTTATTCTCTGAATTTGATGAAGCAAATGAGAATAAAGACAAAGATGCAACTCCAATAGAGCCTATTATTAAATCGAACATTGTGGATAATTTATTTGAAACCCCAAAATTTCCAATAACAAATGAAGTTGAATAAATCCCAAGAGACATTATTGCAATATTTGTTACAAGATTACCAATACCTCCAGACAATCCCAAAGGGGAAGAAAATTTAAGAAGATGCCACCATTTTTTTCTTGAAACTCCAATAAGATTTAAAGGTATATTAAACGATTTCTTAATATAAAATAAGCATGCAGACAAACCAAAAATAAATCCAAATATAGTACCTAATAATGGCGCATATGCACCGAATCCGAGCAGTGCAAGTGAAATGCTGGTTGTGGCTTGTGCAGAAACCTGTATTATTATAGTATATGCGAGCTTTTTATTAAGACCTAAACCTATTAGCACAGAATTAAAAACATTGAAAAAAACACCCAATATGACGAGGAGTGAACCAACCTCAAAAATTTGTGTATATGAAGGTTCTTTAAATAAATATGTTGCAATAGGCCCACTAAATATAAATGCTAGTGCGGTTAGTGTGCCCGTCCCTATTAAAAGGATTATAAAAACATTTTTTATTAATTGTATAATTTTATCTTTTTCTTTTTTTGCAATATATTCTGATAAGAATTTAATAATAGAAGTGCTAAAGCCAAAATCTCCAAAAGCAGTAAATAAACCAGGTACTGCAATTGCAAGTGTATATATTCCATAGGTTGATGGCCCAAGAATCCTCGCAACAATAACAAATGCAAAACCAACTACTAAGAAAGTAAATATTTTAGCCATAAATACTGCACTGGCCATTTTTGCTGTCCTTTTACCTAAATTAATAACTGCAAGGCTTTCATTTATATTATCAATATCTGTAATTTCTTTATCCATTCCAAACCCAACTTTGAATTTTAATCTTTTTTAATATAATGTATTTAAAAATAATACATACATTTTTTAATTTTTATATATTTTTTTATTATTTTTTATTATTTTTTATATAAATTATATTATTAAATAATATAGATATAATAACATAAGATACAATATAATAGATATAACAATATATAGCACATTAATAAATTATAGTAATTAAATTATAATAGTGTATGATATATAAAAATATATATAATTTAAATATATAATATTTATACGTGTTAATATTATATATTTAATATTTTAATTTATGCTATATTTAACTATAATATTTGTGTGTAAAATATATCCAAATATGAAGCAAATATAAAGGTGAAGGAAAAGCTTGAAGTTGATAGTTTATGGAACAGATAAAATTAATAATAGATAATAGAGAAAGAAATATAAACATACTTAAAATTTTAGAGCAGGCAGAAGCCTCGATAGAGTTTCAAAATCTGCCAGTTGGAGATTATATATTATCAGATAGAATATGTATAGAAAGAAAAACAATAAGAGATTTTGAAACATCTATAATAGATGGTAGATTATTTGATCAAATAAATAGAATAAAAGATTATTACGAATCCCCTATATTACTTATTGAAGGTGAAGAAGAGTATAAATTAAATAGAAATGTTATAGAAGGGACATTAATTGCCATTTATACTGATTACAACATACCGATTATATTCTCAAAAAACCCAGAGGATACTTCAAGAATTTTATATATGATTGCAAAAAGAGAGCAAATAAATAAAAAGAGAGAACCTTCGCAAAAAGGAAAAAATAGAATGTATACAAATGAAGATTTCCAGATTTCAATTATAGGCAATTTGCCAGGAATAGGTACAAAGCTTGCAAAACAGCTTTTAGAGCATTTTGGTAATATAAAAAATATTGCAAATGCAAATATAGAAGATTTAACAAAAGTTGAGAAGATAGGTAAAAAGAAAGCAAATCACATATTTAATATAATTAATTCGACTTATTCTTATAAAAATAATGAAAATGCACAGAAAGATTGATTCATTAAATTAATTTTATTAACCCTCTTTAATTATCGAAATTGCAAGCGCTTGAATAATTAAATAATCTAAATTTTTTTTATCAGCTATAATATTATATTTTTTAGCAGTATCTAATTGCTCTTTAATAGATTTAGAAAATTCCTCTTCTTTATCAATGTATACTCGAATTTTCTCATAATCTTCAACAGTAGAGAATAAAATAAAATTCTTGTTGTCGTTTGCACCAATTCTCTTTATAGCTTTTTCAATTTGCCTTGTCATTGCAGAATAGAGGAGCAGCTCTAGATTAAGTTTTTGAGAAATATTGTTTTTTTCTTCAAAAGCATTAACAGCATTTATATAAGCAGCAATGAGATGAACTCTATTTATTACAAATTCAGGATTAAAAACTTGCACACAATTTAAATTATTATTATTTATATTTGCAATAAGCCTTTCTATAGTAAGCTTTGATGAGCACTTCTTAATTATTATTTTATTGGTTATTTTACTGCTAAAATCAAGATTAAACATAAAAATACCTTTTCTTTTTTTATCTTTATATAACAGTGTGTTTATTATATTTTTATAATATTTGTAATATTATTTCAACAACACTTTATAAAATATTTATTATATTAATTATATCGTGTTTATGTTAAATATTAATATCAAATCGTTAGATTATTTTATATTTAAATATATTGTGCATATAAATTATATTTATATTATTATTTTATATTATTTTATATTATTTTTATACAATTAATATTATATTATAAAATATTGATATATATTAAAGATTTAAATTCATTATTTTTAATACTTATATTTTTTTAAGAAACTTATAGACAAATAGAGAATTTGCTTTTTGTGAATTACTGCTCAGCTATAATTTTCCCAGAAATCTCGCTTAAAGATTATATTAATGACGCTATTAATTATAAATCAGATTTTAGAAATCTAAATTATTTTAGAAACTTATTTCAAAAATTAAAGATAAAAACAAAAAATCATTAAAGTATAATTGTTTTCCTATTAATAGCAGTTCTCGCTGACTGAAACTATACAGAGCTCACGCTCGCTGAGTTAAAATATTTAAAAAATAAAAAGTATGAGGTGGAGTTCCACCAAATCCAGTTGGTCTTTAGTAATGGTATGCTCATAGATATAAGATTGCAATACTTTAGAAAGTATTATATATGTTAATTACTATAATATTATAGTAAAAAATATATAATAGTGATTGAATGAACAAAGAGGAATTTAAAATATTAAATTATTTATCAGATAATTTAGGCAGTGGGGAAAATATATCTAATATATTTAAAGAAATAAGCAAAAAGTATAGCTCAACATACTACACAAATATTTATAATTCGGTAGCTAGATTAGAAAAGAAGGGTGTGATATCTATAATTGTTGAAGGTAATAATAGAT
>JBMFUB010000022.1:0-10499 GCA_049966715.1 Candidatus Micrarchaeia archaeon | reverse complement strand
CAAGGCTTTCCAGTAATGCGGTTGTTGTCTTTGGCGGGGCTCTGTTAAGCTCATCAACTAATAGTATATTTGTAAATATAGGTCCTTTCTTTATTTGAATATTCTTCTGCTCATCTAGATATGCAAATCCTATTATATCGCGCTCGTCAAGATCTGGTGTGCCTTGGATTCTGTCAAAATTTGCATCAATTGCATCTGCCAACGTCTTTGTCATTGTTGTCTTTGCAACGCCAGGAACGCCTTCAAGAAGCACATGACCATTCGCAACAATTGCAATAAACATCAATTCAAATACATCAGTCTTGCCTGCAATATGTTTTTTCATTTCTTCTAAAACACTCTCATATGCTTCTTTTGGCTCCATAAACATCAACTTACAAATTAAATATAATTTAAACATTAAATTAAATTATTAAATGTATATTAAAAATTTATTAATATAAAATTGCAATTATTTTTTATAATTTTTTTATAATTTATATAATCTTTTTATAAACATGCTCAAGTTTTCTAGTAGATTTCTTTTTAAGCTCTTTTATTAATTCTGTACGCAATACAACAGCCTGATTATGCTCTTCATCTTTTGATGCATATACTAATGTAACAATACCATTTACTCTTACTAAATCAGCAAGCTTCATAAATGCGGGATTATCTTTCAACTCCTTGCGATATTTATTTTTAAATTTAACCCATTTATTAGGATCGTGCGCAAACCATTTTCTTAGTTCATTTGAAGGACCTACATCTTTTAGCCATATATCCACATTTGCTGTACTATGCCTTACACCTCGGGGCCATAGTCTATCAACAAGTATTCTTAAACCATCCGTTATATTGGGTTTATCATAAATTCTTTTAATTTTAACATCGTACATTAAAACAACCTTTCTACTATTAATCCGGCAATAATATTTAGTTAATAATTTATTAAAATTTCAGCTATAAAATTATTATAGTATATACAATATAATTATTATTTTAATTTTAATTCTTTTAATTTTAAATTTTATTATACATTAATAAATTTATAAAATCTAAACATTATTAATTATAAAATATTGATATAAATTTGAATGTAAATTTAATATCAAAAATAAATATTAAAAATGTAAAAATTTAATAATAATATTTAAAAACAAATCTATAAAAACAATAACATTTAATTACTTTGTGTTATAAATACATTGTATTCCATAAATAAATTTAAATAGAAAGTATTTTAAAATAAAAGGTTTATTAAATAATAAAGGCGACAGGTGAATATTATGGGAATTTTTGATAAACTTGGAGGTTCATTAGGATCGCAGAAAGGTATAGATGTAGAAGAATACATGAACATGGATGAAATGGAGGGTGTTGACGCTATGAATGAGCCCGCCGATTTCTATGTTAAACCAGTATTGCTACAACAAGAGTCTGACGTTCAGCTCATCGAGAGTGAATTACAGAAAAGGAATATAATACTTCTTAATATTTCTGAAATCTCGAAGAGACCAAATACATTAAAAAACATCATAGACACTTTGAAAGCGTATGTAGAAAAAGTAAATGGAGATATAGCAAAATTAGATGATGAAAAAATACTTATAACACCAGCTAAGGTAAAAATAATAAAAAGCAAAAAAGCAAAGAAATAATATGTAACTTTTATTTTTATTTATTTTATTATTTTTTATAATTTAAATTTCATTATTTTTCTTTTTTTATTTTATTATTTATTTATTATTGTAATTTATTATAGAACTTTAATATACACATATACTATAATTTATTTTTAATCGTTATCAATTTTATTCTGTGATAAACCAACAGTAATTGCATTAATCTCTTTTTTTGTTGCTTTAGACCTTTTTAATACATGTTTAAATGCCATTAATACACTATCTTTATCACGTATCCAAGTTCTCTTTTTTATCATAAAATTGAATAAATCAATTATATTCTTCAAATCTTTATCAGTCGCATAAAATGTATTTAAAGGATATTTAAAATATTTTAATTTTGAAGTAAATTCGTATAAAATAATTGCAAGGGCATGAGATATATTCAAAACAGAATAATCACTATTTGTAGGGATAAATATAATACCATCGCATAATTTTAATTCCTCTTTTTTTAAACCTATATCATCCCTTCCTATGAGTATAGTAATTTTCTTTTTGTTTTTAGCAAAATTAGACGCGGCGCTAGGAGAATATAAATTAAAAAAAGAACTATCGCATTTATACCAAGCCCCTGTTGAACCAAAAACAATATCACTATTTTTAATAGCCTCGTTAATATTTGAATATATTTTAGCATTCAAAAGAAGCTCTTTTGCATGTTTTGAGTATTTTATTGCTGCCTTTCCTTTATAGTTGCATCGTGGATTAACCAAATATAATTTTTCTATTCCGAAATTTTTTAAAGTGCGTGCCATATATCCAAGATTAATTTGATAAAGTGGTTCAACAAGAACTATTTTTATCCTTTTATTTATTTTCTTTTTTATATTTTCTAGATCTTTATTTATTTTTAAATGTTCTAATTTTTTATGTTGGGCCATAATTATCATTTATTATTAAAGTATATTAATATATTACTTAAAATTTATTATTTTAAATTTTATTATTTAATTATTATTAGAAGCAGCAGAGAAGTTATTGCTAGGCCATTTACTAGAACATGCGCAATTATTGATGGGTACAAGGATTTTGTCTTTTTAAATATATATCCTGCGAGAACACCAAATACAAACGCTCCGATACCTTCGACTATTGAACCATAACCGGCATGCAACAAAGCGAAAAGAAGGGCAGGAAGAATTATTCCATATTTAGGAACAAGAAAACCTCTAAAAAATATTTCTTCATTTATTGGCGCTATTAATATACTAAAGAGTAAAAAATATAATGGAGTGCCAAAAAGAACCTCACTTACATTAGTTGGAAGTGCTATACCACTAATATAAGAGAATAAGCTTATTAAAATTTCAAGAGCAAATATTATAAAAAATAAAATAATTCCATAAGAAAAAATTTTTTTAGATATATTATCTTTTGATAAACCAAGCTCTAATAATATTGAATGAATGTTTTGCTTTTTATATAATAAATATGCAAAAACACTTGAAGATAAAAGTAAAGAGAAAGTTATTGATGAATATACCTCTGCTTTAATTATACTTATACTGTTAATTGCAAATAAGTAAAAAGAGAGTATAAAAACAATCGCAGTGATAGAAGTTGCAAAATAAAAAAGAGTTTTAAGCATTTTATTTGGATTCATGCAACTTCGCTTAATTCCTCTTGAAGTTTTCACTCGATTTTTCTTTTTCCTTTTTATATTTTTAGGAACCATTTTAATCATTTATGTACTTAACACATGTTAAATATTTTAATCTTTTATTGTAGCTTTACTGTATTTTTAGTCTATTTATGCTTTATCTTTCTTTTTGAATTCAGTATATCCGCATTTACCACATGAATACCTATCCTCATGATCCGCCATCCTACTGCCACATTTTGGGCACATCTTACTAGGTTCATATTTTTTAAATTCTTTCTTTTTCTTTTCTTCCTTGTTAGCCATAAATACCACTTATTTTAATTTCAATATTGTTAATTTTTTAATTTCTATATTAATAATTGTATCAATACTTACTAATTTTATTATTAATTTTTATATTTTTTAACTTTTCAATCAATTTTGGTAGTTTAATCACTTATTGCTTCTTTTCCTCTTCTTTTGGCTTTTCTTCTTTACCTTTTTTATCTTTATTTGTTCTGCTTAATATATAGCTCTGTTCAAATTTATTTAAAGTTTCTTTATCTTGATAACTATGCACATATACTTTACTCCTCTTCATTCCAAATTGTTGATTAACATTAATAATAACTGTAGTTTCTGGATTGAGATTGAATTTTTTACATACCTCTTTTTTAAGTTCATCTTTAGAAGGGGTCTTATCATCCTGCAAAACATACAGCTCTATCTCTCTTCTTTTTATAATATTATTGTTTTCATCTTTTATTGCTTTTAACTCCATAAAAAACACTTTAGTATATTATTAAGTATTTAAATGTAATAACAACAAATATATGATATAAAAATTAAAAAATAAAAATATTTTTAGCGTTCTATAAATTATAAATTTTACTTTAGAATATTTGTATATGGGATATTTATACTTTAATTATGGCTTTCTTTCCCATTGCTTCTAGAACCTCAACTTCTTTACCTGCACTTATCTTACCTTTAAACTCCTCTTTTAAAGGTAAATCGTACACTTCATAGGTTTCAGAATCCATGAGTTGAACACTGCTGTCACTTACTGAAACGACTTGTGCCTTTTTCTTCTTTATTATTGGAACCTCTATATCAGCGCTGCTTGGCTTTATTAATGTCTTTTTACTATCATCAAATATACCTATTGCAGTAATGCGCATTTTAGCCGAGCCGTGTTTGCCTGGAGAGCTTGTATCAATTTCAACAACTTTGCAAGGTACTCCATCAATTAAAAGATACCTCCCTATACGAAGATCTTTCATAGATTCAATTTGATATTCTCCCTCTTCAGCCATATTAATCAACATTTAATTTATAATCTAAAATATAATTAAATTTATATATAATTAATTTATATAATTTTTCGTTAAATTAAAAATACTGCTTTTAATAATTTTATAATATAAATTTATATTTATTTGTACATTTATAATTTCCTTAATTAAATTATATCAATATTTATTTAGATATTGATTCAAAACAATTTAATATTTTTCTTTAATAGGTTATATAAACCTTTTTATACCCACTGCAGAGTTATTTACATCTAAAAATATTTATTTTTTAGGATTTAAAATATTTAAGATTTAAAAAGGTAAGTAAATTGCAAAATATAAAAAGAAAAAAAGAAAAAAATTATAGTATATTTTCAATACTTTCAAATACTGTTGATTCTGATTTCATTGAAGAGGTAATTCTACTAAATTCACCAAACTTCGGCTTCACACCTGTTACTATTGACATTACTTTTATTTGATCACGCATTTCTGGAACCATTCTTGCACCAAAAATGACATTTGCCTTTGCATCAAGGCTTGCAGTAACGCCCTCACCAATCTTTGTTGCCTCTTCTATAGTTAATGATGAACTTCCAGTTACGTGTACTAAAGCACTCTTTCCACCTTCTTCATCAATATTAAGCATTGGATGATTAATTGTTGATTCTATCGCTTTGTTTACTTTATCAGAGCCAGAACCTGCACCAATGTTTATTACAGCAGTACCCGCATCTCTCATAACTGCACGAACGTCTGCAAAATCTAAATTAATAAGGCTTGGTAGCATTATTGTATCCGCTATGCCTCTCACAGCATTTGTTGCAACGCTATCAGCAAGTTCAAATGCTTTTTCAATTTGAAGATTTGGAGCATACTGTAATAGTCTATCATTTTCTATTATAATTGTTGTATCTGCATTTTTTATAAGTTGTTGGATACCCCAATCTGCTTTTTGCTTTCTACTTCTTTCCAAAGAGAAAGGATATGTAACAAAAGCAACAACAAGGGAGCCTTGCTCTCTCGCCATCTGAGCTACGGTTGGTATCGCACCGCCACCTGTACCACCGCCCATACCTGCTGCAAGGAAAATCATATCATATCCGCTTATTGCATTCATTATTTCTTCTTTACTCGCTTCAGCACATTTCTGACCGATTTCAGGATAACCTCCAGCACCAAGACCTTTTGTTAATTCTTTACCAATTAATATCTTTTTGTGTGCATTAATAATATTAAGGTGCTTTGCATCTGTATTAAGCGCAATTGTTGTAGCACTCTTTATACCACTATTGTAAAGTCTATTTACAAGATTGCTACCCATTCCACCTAATCCAATTATTGCCAACTTAGCTACAAACTCCTCTTCATTCTCTACCATTTTATCACCAATAAAAATAAAAAAATAATGGATTTAGATCATCTCTAATCCACTAAATGATGATGAATCTTTTTTATCTTCAAGTTTACCAAGAATGCTCGCACCTTTTACACCAGTTACTATTGCAACAATTTCAATCTGGTCATCATAGCCAGGTATTATTCTTGCACCCCACTTAATATTGGCTTTTGCATCCATCTGATCTGTTATTATTTCTCCAGCTTTTATTGCATCCCCTATTGTTAAGGATTGACCTCCAGAGATATGTATAAGTGCACCAGATGCACCTTCAACATCAACATCGAGGAGTTTGTTTTTTAAGACACCATCAGCTGCTATTGCAACTTTATCAGTCCCCCTACCGCTACCAACAGCTATAAAGCCAACTTGACCTCCACCAAGAATTGCTCTTACATCTGCAAAATCTATGTTAATTAAACTTGGTTGGGTTATTGTCCATACTAAACCACCTATTGCTTTTGCAAGAACTTCATCTGCAAGTGCAAATGCATCATTTAAAGGAAGGTTTGGAACAAGCTTTGCAAGCCTGTTATTATCAACAATTATAACACTATCACAATATTTTCTTAATTGCTGAATTCCCTCTTCTGCTTTTACTTTTCTAACCCTCTCTAAATCAAAAGGATATGTAACCATAGCAACTACAATAGCCCCTTGCTCTTTTGCAATTTGAGCTGCAACTTTTATTGAACCGGTACCAGTACCTCCACCCATACCCGCACATAAGAACACCAGCTGTGCACCGCTAAAAGCAGATTCTATAAGATGCCTATCAACTTCTGCAGCTTTTTCTCCTATTTTTGGATCTCCGCCAGCACCCAATCCTTTTGTTATGCTTCTTCCTATTAGCACCTTCTTTATGCGATCATCAATTATTTTAAAGTGCTGCGCATCTGTGTTGACTGCAACAAAATCTGTACCTTTTACACCCGCTTTAAGAAGTCTATTAACAATATTGTTACCAGCTCCTCCAAAACCTGCAGTTACTATTTTTATTTCAGTCGTATAAAATTCATCCTCTTTTTGTCCCAATACATCATTTACAAGGTCGCTCATAAAAACACCTGTCGCCTATTTCAATTTTCACAAGTAACCTTTAAAAGCTTTATGTTATTTTATATAATACAAGTAGTTAATGTATTTTAAATAAACAAATATGTATACAAATAAATATATCATTATTACAATAAATATTTTATTGTTTGTTAAATAAAATTTCTAGAATAAATAATTAATTTGCAATAAAGAAAATAAGTAATAAAAATAATAAATAAATAATAAAACAAAGATAAATATAAGAATACTATATAAATAAAATACAAGCGAATAATAAAATAAAATGAAAATATATAATAAAGATAGCAAGGGCATTAAACATTAAATAACAAAATAAAAAATTAATTAATATTTTTAATATTATTAATTTAATATTATCTTGTTTTATTTAAAAAGAAACTAGTTATTATATTACCAGATTGATTCATTAAAAGATACAAATTATAATTTGCATTGTTTGCGGTATAATTAATAAACCATATATTATTAAATACTGAATTGCTACTAATAAAATTACTTGGTATTGAATTTGTTGGAATTCCTAAACTATAAATATCATTGCTTGTTAAATTTATCGTTTTAGCATATACGTTCGTATTCCCATAACCAAATGTACTGACATATGAATCTGCTAAAGTATTTTCATTGTAAGATTCAACAATTGCAATTTGTGGCATACTTATTACATAATTTGGAGCGTTCGTGTATACGCCTTTGCAATCTTTTGTATATACAGTAGTAGTTGCATTTAAACCAAACATAGGATAATTATAATCTTCTTCGAGAAGTGTTGGGCATACCTTAGTCCCATTGTATATAACAATTAAATCAATATTCCAACTACTATTTATTAAATTGCCGCTGCCAGAACTATTTGCTGAAATAAGACGGATTTGAGCATTAGGTGTTCTATTCAATATATCCGCTTCTACAATATTTATCGCTTCTGTACGTGAAAGTGTATGTGAAGTTGTAGATTTAGCAAACAAAGAAAATATAATAAAAACTATAGCAATTAGCAATAGGGCAATTATAATTACTTTCACCAGCAAATCCATACACTCACATTTTAATTTAATTAATTTAATATATTTATAAATCATTTATAAATAAATTATTTATTTTAATTAATTATATTGACAGATACTATTATATTAAACTATATTAACAGGTACTATAAATAATATATAAAAGTATATAAAAGCAAAATTATAAAAATAGTGTTTTTTAAGATTCAAAAATAAAAAAGTTTTAAAAGGAATTATAATATACAAATTATAGATAATTCATAAATGATTGTAAAATATTAATGTTTATATATTTATTATTTGTCTTTATTTATTTGCTCTATATTTTATTATGTTATATAGATTGTTAAAGCAAAAAGGTATTAAACAAGAATTAAAAATAAAATGAAAGATATTTATAAGTTTAGTATATAATATAGTTATAAATTTCTTGAATATACAAAAAAGCAAAGTGAAGAATATGACAAAAAGATCAAATGGTTTATTTGTTGGAAAAACAAGACACCTTGCAAGACACCATAAGCCATCACGTCTAAGCATAAATGATTATATAAAAACATTTGAAATTGGGGATAAAGTTGTGATAATACCAAAAGGCAATCAAAAAAATATACCACATCCAAGATACAAGGGCAAAATAGGTACGGTCGTTGAAAAAAGAGGCACATCATATAGAGTACGAATTAAAGTAATGACAACAGAGAAAACTTTAATTATACCCGCATTACATCTTGAAAAAATAAAAGAGAACAAGTAATTTTATTATATTAATTTTATTATATTATTTTAATTTTAATATTCTATTTTTATTTGATTATTAATATATTTATTTTATTAACAATATAATTATATAATAAAATTGATTCCGTCAATTAATTAATATTTCTTTATAATAATATTTATAATAAAAAATAAGATTAAAAGATAGAGATAATTATGAAATAAAATATTGTTAATAATTTTCTCTTTTTATAAATGGTTTTACGAACAGATAGAAGCGCTCATTACCCTGAAGCTCTATTATTATTCTATCTGCAATTATCTTTGCTGGATCCTGTATTAAGCCAACTCTATCCACAATATCTTTGAAACTCTCAAACTTCTTCTCAGCTCGCACCTTCAATATAATATCAAGGTGCTTTTTGCCAACGCCAGGTAGCAACGTTAATGAATGCTCTCTTATATTTAATGGCCCTGCAGTGTTAAATATATTTACAAATCTGGGCTCTTGAGATCTTACTATATTTATTATTATATTAGGAAGCTCACTCTTAGCAGTTTGAGTAAGTTCATTATAGCTTATGCGCTGCTTTATAAGTGCTATTTTATCACGCTCATTCTTACCAATATAGACACGCTCGCCAGATTTGAGTATTACGTTTTGTTTTGGCACTGCTTCGAGAAGTGTAAAAAGCTCTTCACCTATAAGCTGTGCTATCGGCTCGGATTTACCAGAAAAAGACTTACCAGTAAGCAAAAAATCAAGCACAACTGCATATTCTTCTCTTTTTTTATATTCATACATGTAAACACCGAACCAAATCAACACTAACTCTTAAGTGCACCCATTATTTTGTTTTCGTCTTCATCGCTTAAAGGCTTACTATTTCTTGACAATATCTGCTTTAGTGCTAATATATTTTTTGGCTTTGTATTAACAATCTCAATAACAATCTTCTTATCTATGCCGAGCTCTTCTCCAAGCTTTAATATTCTATTTTTTAATATTTTGTTCGCGGCGAACTTACTGGCATGATCATAAGCAAGTTGCTGTTCATAGGTTAAATTCTTCTTCTTTCTATTTTCAAGTATCTCCTTTACTTCTACAAGCGAAACAATATCCTCTGATTCAATCTCTTTCCCAATCATAAATTTCACTTATCTATATTTTATACTTCCAACTGCACAAATACTCGCGCATTTTATCTTATAAATACTACAAAATCAATTATATTTAAATACATAGATTATAAAAACTTTGCTTCGCTTGATTTTTATATCTTTGCAATTTAAGATTTATCTATATTATTGCAATAATCTATTTTAGACCTTTTAGATATATAAAATTATAAGTTATGCCAAATTAAAATATAATAAATATAGTATCATTGATTAGTGTAGTAGTTCTTATATTTAACAAAAACTTTCAAATTGTTTTATTATATTTATTATTTATTTATATATTTTATATATTTTATATTATAATATTTATCGTAGATTATATTTATTTTATTTTTATTCAATTTTATTTATTAATAATTTAAAAACTAGTATAATTCCAGTATTGCAAACAACACAAAAAAATTGCAAAGATATTTAAAATTAAGTTAAGTATTAAATAACAGGTGATCAGATGAATCTTTCTGATATATATAATATGGACATATATAGTGATGGAGGTCAGTATATAGGTGCTGTCAAAGATGCTATTCTTGATTTAGAAAAAGGCGAAGTGAGCAGGCTTCTTAT
>JBMFUB010000021.1:0-12018 GCA_049966715.1 Candidatus Micrarchaeia archaeon | reverse complement strand
GATTGATTACGTGTTACTGAGCCGTACGCCGCCGTACCAAGTGATACAGCTGACTTGCATGGCTGTCGAAATCTGATAGCAGTGCCCTCCAGCAGCATCGACTGGAGTCGAGTGCTGGTCTTACCGCATAAAGCATATTGCGGAGATTCCTCTCTGCACATCTCGAGACTATATCCAATCCCAAGCAGGAATTTTCACAATGTTTTATGATAGATTACTATGTTTTTTAGATAGTATCTTTGTTTTTTTAATCATAAAACTATATTTATTTATTAACAAAACATATTTATATCTATCGTATTTTTTTTAATAGAAAAACAACACAAACACGACGACAATTATAATATATATTTTTTTTATATTTTTAATTATTAATTTAATCAAAATAAAATAAAAATCAATTAAAAACAACCAAATAAATATTTAATAAATTTTAATAATTAATAAATCAAATCAATAAAATATAATTAATAATATAAATAAATATTAATAATATAAATATATAAATAATAGCACCTATATCTGTTTAATAAATGTTTTTATATTGTAAAATATAATTTAATTATAATATATATAATTTATAATAAATAATAAATAATAAATATGCATTTAGATCATGTAAAATATATAAAAAGCAAGGACTTATTTGTGAAAATAGATCATAGGAGTGAACGTACTTGATATCTGCCTCTTAATTCTATTTCATTAAGTCTTTTAAAGATTTCTTGATAACTATTACTATTCTTTTTATATTCATCTATAAAGATTTCAAATTCTTTTTTTGATAATGATCTTTTCATTAATAATATATCAAGCGCCTTTTCTTCTACAGATGTAGTAATTTCGGCCAAACCAAAATCAATTATATATACTTTATAAGAGCGATCGTAGTTGTAATCGATATCAGAATCAATATAATTATTAAAAGTATTATTAGAGTTATCAACCATGATATTGGCGGGAGTAAAATCCCCGTGTATTATATTTAAATTATGCATTTTAGCGAGTTGAATCGCAACATCTTTAAAGATTGACGGCTCAATTTTTTTATCCTTCATTAAAATATTAAGATTTGTGCCTTTTATCTTGTTCATTATTATAGAATAATCTTTAATAAGAAATACGAAAGGTGTATTAATATTATTTGATGATGCAAACGCTAGAATTCTCGCTTCGGTAAGAGTGCGCTCTTTTCTAAGCTTTAAATCAAGAGTTTTATTTCTATATTTTTTTTCTATTCTCTCTTTAATAATAGCAGATATACCTAAAAATTCAGATTCATATATTATAGCTTCGGCACCCTCTGCCATTTTTTCTGCTTTCATATTACCACTTTATCTCAACATTATCAATACGATAGCGTTGATTTATATCACAATCCTCAATATTATATTTTAGTCCGCTATTAAACATCTTCTCAGCAACCACCGCAACCATAGCTCCATTATCTGCATTAAATTCATTTGGTGCGGCATATAATGGAATATTGTGCTGGCTGAGCATTTCTGCTAGCATTCCTCTGAGCCTAGCGCTTTGAGCCACGCCACCACATATGATAAGTTTGTCTTTTTTTGTCAGTAAAATAGCGCGCTCGGTAGCCTCAGTGAGCATTGCGAATGCAGTCTCTTGGAGGGAATAAGCAACATCTTTGAGCTCGTACTTAGCTAAAGCTTTTTCAGCATAGGTGAGCAAACCGGTAAAAGTAAAATCCATTCCTTTGACTGTATAAGGCATTGAGATGTATGAGCCGCCTTCGGCAGCCATTGCAACGCTTGAGCCCCAAGCAGGCTTGAGCTTTGCAACGCGTGCAAATGAATCAAGCATGTTTCCAATTCCTATATCAAAAGTCTCGCCATAAACATAGTAGTGCTTAAACGGTTCATCAACTAAAGCTAGGATTTGCGAATTTCCGCCACTGATGTATAGTACAAGCGCATCTTCAACATTATTTAGTAGCTTTACAATTTCAATATGAGCTAATGAATGATTGACTGGAAATAATGGTTTGTTGTATTTTATGGCTAGCGTTCTAGCTGCAAGCTGGCCAGTCCGCAAGCAGGGGCCTAAGCCAGGACCTTTAGTATATCCTATCGCATTAATATCATTCATTGAAAGCTTGCTCTTATCTAACGCACGTTTGAGCACAGAATAAGCATTAGATGAATGAAAATCTGCAACTTTAGCAGGTATAATTCCTGAATCGCTAATTGGAAACATTTCTTTTTCATTCGCTATTATTGTACCATCTTTTATTACACCGACTCCAAAGGTATGTGCACTGCTTTCAATACCCAATACTATAGACATAATTGCACCATATTCTGCATCTTTTTATTTTTTTATATATGTTTATTATTTATTATATTAAATTATTAATTTTGTTTTATCTTTAATATTTTTTGTTATATCGCAGCGCCGTGAAATGTGGTGGTACGGACCTTCAAACTACATAAACATCAGCATCAAATTGAAAGGAATTCTATGAACTTACTTGCACTAAGATATCAATTAAATTATACTTTTAAAATGATGCTTTAGATGTTTTTAATACTTCTGCCGCTAGATCCTCTTCAGATGGAACACGTATAGAACTATAAGAGGTTTTAGAGTAAATTATTGCAACAAGAGCAATAAATGATAGCAATCCTATAAGTCCTAAATATAGCTTGCTTGTTTTTATGAATTCGTAACTAAAAAATAACATAGACAAAATAGTAGAAATAATAGTTAATTGAAAACTTTTCTTAATATCTGCTGAAACCATAAATGAAACTAATAATCCAAAAACAATTAAAGCGGTTTCTATTATTTCAGGAGTAAGTGGATTAAATATATTTTCAAAATAATTATTTAAACCTATTTTTTGAAGCTGTAGGGGTAATGATAAAACCATATTATAATTATAATAAAAGAATATTGCAAATGCTAGAAAAAGTGTTATTGCAGTAACAACCCTAAAACTATTATAATTTGAGAGTTCCTCTGCCCTAATATTTGTAACTTTATCTATATCCTCAAGACAATAATATAATCCATTATGTTCAACTAAATCTTCATAGCAAAATGGCCTCCTACAATAATCGCATATAGCATATGCTTGTCTCCATGGATGCCATGTGCACGACATATGCTCACCAATTCTTCTTGAATCCTTAGCGCTGAGGTGCTTTTTCTGTGAAATCTTTTTAATTTCTTCAGGAGCCAACTCTGTTTCTGCTTTTCCAGTTTCAATTTCTTCTGCTGCCTCTACAGGGGCAACTTTATAAAATATTAATTCATTACCTGCAATATTCTTTATTTCCCTCTCAGCTTCAATAGGTTTTCCTTTCTCTTCTTCTTGAACAATTGGCTTATTAAACGAAACTGCGGGTTGTGCAATTTGTTGCCTCTCCGCTTGTGGCTTTGCAGCCACTTGTCCTTGTCCATTTGCAGAAGCAGGTATACCAATAGATTTCTGCTCTTCTTGTGCTGCTACTGTTTTACCTTCTTTCTTCTTTTTTTCTTTTTCTTCTTTTTCTTTTTCTTCCCGAGTTTTAAAAATTAATAAATCATCAGGATTTAAAACCATTTTTAAAACCTTTTGGCAGAATGTTCAATAGCCTCCCTTTTCTTCTTTTCAAAAATACCTCTGTGTTTTGCACAACTTATACAATAATACACTTTTCTTTTTTCAAAGAATCGTATATCCTTTGTATCGTCATTACCAGTATTAAAGCTTATTCCTTTTTCATATACAACTGCTTTATTTCTTGGTACTTTCCTTCCACATGATTCGCATATTACTAGTGTCTCTTTTCCTCTCAAACTAACACCTTTGTTAATTATAATCTATAATTTGTAAATACATTAATCACAATATTACAATTAATAACTTTTATATTAACTTTATTATGAATAATAATTATTAAAAGGATATAATTAAAAATATAATTAAATAATATATAAATTAAACAATATATATAAAATAAATATATTATATAAAATAAATATATCAATTGATAAATTAATAATAAATAAATTAAATAATAAATTAATCACAATTTATGACAAATTTAAGTATTTTATATTGTATATATTAGATATTTATACCTTTAGTTTTTAATGCATTTAATACAATTAAATAATATTTAAATAATATAAATAGTATAAGTGATATCGCATTTAAAAAGAAAAAGTGAATTTTATGAAGTTTTATATCGTGTATGATAATCAAAATCTTGGTGTTTTGGCATCCAATATTGTTAATAAACTTAACCATAACGCAGTGTTAAGTGATGAGGAAATAATCAATGTACCAAATGTTATAAAAGATGTTGCCTCTAAAGTTGATGAATACGATAAAATAATTATTTTAAATAAAAATCCAAAAATTGTAGAAATACAAGCGAATAAACTTCAAAATATACAGGCAGCAGTATGCAAAGATGCTGATGACATTAAAGAAATTAATTCAATAGGTGTTAATGTTATTGTAATAAATTCAGATATTGATAAAGAAAATTTAGAGTATTTATTTAACCTGATTATTGATAATCAGAATACTACCAAAAGAACATTTTTACAACAGAGGCAGCAGAATCAAAAGCAGAATTATGATACTGCTAAAAATTTTAAAACACCAGAGATACAAAAAATAACACCAGATAATTTAAAAACATCAAATTTAGATTATTTAAATAAAACAAGTAGTGATAATACACTTAAACAAAAATATAAAATCAATTTGGTAGATGATATAAAGAAAAAAGGATTTACAAAATTCTTAAAAGATTCTTTAGGTATTGAGGATTAACTGCTTGTTATATTAATTATAAAAATAATTAAAAATAAAAAGTAAAAAAGAAAAATAAAATGAATTAAGATTTAATTTCTAATTTTCTTACACTTAGCTTACTTAATTCTGCTATGTGCTTAACTTTTGTACCCAAATCCGTCTGAAAATTGCCATCAATAATGTTTTTAATTATAGAATCAAGATCATTTGATTTGAAATATTCTTCAGAGAAATCTGACATCTCTTTTCTCAAGCCTTTAAGCTTTGATGTTGCTGTTTTTGTTCTTGTAACTGCGATAAGCTTTAGAACTACATTTTTTCCGTCTTTTGTTGTGGTTGGAAGAATAACATGCGCTATGCTTTTATATCTTCTAACAAATGACTTAATATAGCTCGCGACCATTTCTAGCTCAATAAGTTTTGTTATTGCGCGTTCACCGTTTAGCTCTACAACCTTAAGTGTGGCATTTGTATCCGCATGAGATGGATTGCCGGTTAAAACATCAAGGCCTATAACTATATTTCTACCAACAACTTTCTTTTCATTTGTAACAGGCATCTCTGAAATTGTTGCTTCATTAAACATTTTTGGTGCAATAATCAAAAACCATTTTTTCAATTTCCATTTATCGACTCCTTTTTGTATTGGCATTTAAATCACCATTATGCACTTCCTTTTATGATAAGCTCTGCCTTAGCAGGATCATATTTCCAATCTTCTGGAAGATAACCTTCTCTAATATAATAACGTACAAGGCGCCAGATTTTTGATTCAGTCCTCTTGAGCCTCAGCGTATTATGCTTATCCTGCTTATTACTAGCAAGGTGCTCTCTCATATTTACCGCTTTTTTCATTAAGCTTAGAAGATCTGAAGGGATCTCTGTATTTAACTTATTCTCTTTTAATATTTGATTAAGCTTTTTGCCGGTATACAACCTTATATAAGGAACGTTATGCTCTTTCTTTAGCTTTTCTCCTATAAGGGAAGGGCTTATACCTTTTTTAGCATAATCAACAATGAGCTGCTCTATCTCCTCCTTGCTTATGTTTGTGCCTTCAGGAATTTTTCCAAATTCTGAAACATAAGGCTTCTTAGATTTTGACTTTCCATGACCTTTACCATGTATTCTAGCCATATTATCACAAGTATCTAAATAATTTAAATATTAATATTTCAACAACCTTAATAGGATATACCAATAAATTAATGCTTATATTGAATGTAATAAATAAATTTATATTTTTATAATAATCTATAATAATGTATTTATTTTTTGCTTTATAACTTAATTTTTATATAAATAATAAAATTTACTGTTTTTGTTAGAAAATATTTATCATTATTTTATCCATTATATATTTATAGATATCGATAACTCTTTACCTTTTACAATATTTATGGATGATGCTTTCAAAATTCCTTTAAGTTCATCTTGGCTTATAACAACTGCGTTATAATATTCTTCAGGAACATTTATATTTATTGATGCTATAGGTTTATTTAAAGCAATCTTTGCTTTTGCTTTTTGTTTTCTCGCTTCCGATATTATTTCATTTAAAATTTCACCATATACTTCTGGATCTTCTTCAAAATTCGCCGCAAAGAGCAGTCCATTCATAACAAAGGATGGTTCTTCAGACATCTCAATATAATTTGGAAGTTTTTCTTTAAATATACTATTTGAAGAGAACATTGAATTAACCTCTTCAGAAACAAACGGTATATTTGGAGCAAGCATTATTATAGAATTCTTCAATATATAATTAAGGACAAAGATTGCGGCATTTCTACTTCCTTGTTTATCATTTTCTTTAGCATAAACCCTATGTTTAACATTTTCTATATAATAATCGCAAAAGTCATGCCAATAGAAATTTATTAGATTTGAGAGAGCTTCAAAAAGGAGTAGATTATCATACGCATTTCTGACCTCCTTAACAACTTTATTAAATCTATTAAGAATCCACATATCAAATAAATTAAGATCTTTTTTTGGTTCTTTTAAGGGTATTACATCAACAGATACATTTTTTATAAATAATGCGGAATTATATAATTTTGTTATAAAGCTGCTTGCATAATCCATTTCTTTGTATGAAAATATTTTATCTTTATTTAAACCTCCAGATAGCGCAGCCCATAATCTTATAGCATCTATTGAGTATTTTGCAATAATATCTTCAGGAAATATTCCATTTCCCCATCTTTTATGCATCTCTCTTCCATCAGTGCCTAAGATCATGCCATGTGTAAGGATTGTTTCAAATGGCTTATCATCTGCAACAGTCAATGCACCTACAATTGTAAAGAACGCCCATGTCCTAATTATATCAACGCCTTGAATTCTTACATCAACAGGAAATCTTGCTTTCATTAATTTTTTATCAGGCCATCCTGCAACTACCAAAGGAGTAATACAGCTATCGACCCATCCATCACAAGTATAAGAATCCATTACAATATTACCTCCACACTTTTTGCATTTTCCGCTTATAGGATTTGAAGAGGGATTAATT
Organism: Candidatus Micrarchaeia archaeon; assembly: GCA_049966715.1. Classification (GTDB taxonomy): domain Archaea; phylum Micrarchaeota; class Micrarchaeia; order Micrarchaeales; family Micrarchaeaceae; genus JAJZYD01. Next base: position 4,726 of record JBMFUB010000021.1, on the reverse strand, counting down.
GGAAGATCTTCAACTTTAGGCGCTGCAATCTCCCCACATTTTTCACAATATCCAAAAGGTATTGGAGTGCCGAAGATTCTGCTTCTTGATATATTCCAATCCCATTCAATACCATCAATCCAATCGAAAATCTTCTGCTTATTCTGCTCGGGAACCCATTTTATTTCATTTGCAGACTCTCTAATCTTATCTTTTATATCCTTGATCTTAATAAACCACTGGGTATGCTGCATAAACTCTGCATCAGTACCGCACCTATCGTGAACCTTCACTGAATGAACAATCTTCTCCTGCTTCTTTAAATATCCTTGCTTATTCAATTCATCTAATATAGCAGCTCTCGCATCTTTTATATTTATTCCAGTAAATTTATCGGCATTCTTGAGTCTGCCTGTTTCGTCCATTGCATCAATAAGGTCAAGCTTATATTTATAATACATCATAACATCTTTGCTATCTCCAAAAGTGCAGATCATTTCACATCCAGTACCTAAATCTTTGTTGATTGATGGATCGCCGATAATCTTAACCTTTCTATTAAAGATTGGCACTATAGCTTCCTTTCCAATTAAATTTTTGAATCTATCGTCAGAGTCATTTACTGCAATAGCAACACAAGCATGAATGAGCTCTGGCCTTGTTGTTGCAATTGTTATATTGTCAATATTTGAATCATCGACTTTTTTGCTTTTGCCGTTTTTATTATTTTTATTAGTTGCTTCTTCTTTATCCGCTTTGACAATATCAAATTTTATATAATTAAATGTTGTTTCTTTTTGGACTTCCTCAACTTCTTCTCTAGATATAGAAGTATTGCAGCTAGTACACCATAACACAGGATGTATATCTCTTACAATCCTCTTTTTTTTATACATCTCAAGCAGCGCAAGCTGTACTTTCTTTGTATATTCTTCTGATGCAGTTTTGTATTCAAATTTTTCATCAAAAACTGAGCCTAATTTAATAACCATATTTCGCATCGTTTCAATATTAGAATTTGAAAGCTCAAGCGCTTTTTGATAAAATTCTTCTCTTGATAAAGACTTCCCATATTTTTTTTCTACAGCAATCTCTGTAGGAAATCCATGCATGTCCCATCCCATAGGATAGACAACATTATACCCCGCCATCATTTTATATCTAGCTATTGTATCAATATAAGATATCCAAAATACTTGACCCATATGAAGTGCACCATTTGTAAATGGTGGTGGCGTATCAATAATATAAACAGGTTTATCACTCTTTTCATCAAACTTGAAAAGACCATTCTCCTTCCAATATTTCAACCATTTTTCTTCTATCTCTTTATTATTATACATTAATACCACTTTTTGTTTGCTCTTTATTCTTTTCATCTCAGTTTTTTATTAATTTAAATTCTAATTAAAATACTAAATATCTAATTCTTATATTTCTAAATTTTATAATTAGCGAAATGCAAAATTTATTCTAACAACCTTTGATTGTTGAATATTATTATAAAATTACATTTACTAATTAATATCATTTATATATAATTTAATATAATAAATATATAAAACCAAAACATAATAAAATATATTTATATATTATATAATCTTTTAAACTTTTCTTTTAATATAAATAAGAAGTTGGCTTTTATATTTATATTGTTTGAACGCCTTTTTAGTATGTTTCATTTTTTACTACAGCAAAGAAAAGAGAATAGAATATTTGGCCAGTATCATTGCAAAAATATTTAAAAAATTCAACTTCTTGATATAAAAATATATTTTATATAAATATATAATTTCAGATAAATTTTATCTAATTTTAATAAAATAACAAATGTTAATACTATAAAATATTTTATTAATATTTTTATTATCTGTTGATATTTTATTGTTTAGCTTATAATTTAAATAAATAAAGGATACAATTTGGACAACTTGGGCTTATTGCTTAGGTTTTTGCTTGTTTTTAAAATAAAAATACAAAAATAGAAATCTAAGGATTTTAAAATAAGAAATATTAAAAGATAAAATAGCTTTTGCTATTCTATTTATAGCTGTTATTTTTGCTTATAGGATTATTGAACTATTTCTCCTATTGCAAATCTCGCTTTTACTTCGGTAATTCTTACTTTTACTTTATCGCCGACTTTTGTGCCTTTAACAAAGATTACGAAATTATCTTTCCTTGCTATGCCATCTCCCTTGCCTGCTATTGACTCGATTGTTAATTCAACCTCATCTCCAACTTTTACAGGTTTTGGCATAAAGTAATCAGGCTTCATTCCCATACCTTCTCTTCTTGGACCGCGTCTACCGCCGCCCATTCTTCCGCCTCTTCCTCCTCTTTCTTCTCTTTGTCCTCGGTCTTCATTAGGCCCTTCTTCTGCCATTTAATTCACTTTTTCTTTTTATTTATTTTTAACATAGAATTAGACTTATGTCCTCTCCTACGTTAATTATATTAAAATGTTTAGATTTATAATTCTTTGTATTATGAATTTTTGCATATTATTTAAATATAAAATATGTTTTATATGCAAAATTTGATTATAAATTTATACTTTCACCAATCTTTGGAGCATATGAAATATAGCCAAGATCTTTCAATTCATCTGCAAATAATTGAGTATTATTTTCATCGCCATGTACGCAGATAATAATTTGTGGTTCACTTCTTTTTGCATAATCAAATAAATCGCTTTTTCCAGCATGGGCAGAAAAATCATAAAAGCTGACTTTTTGAGGAATCTTTATTTTAGAATTGTCTATAATTATATACCCATTTTCTAATAAAGTTCTACCATTTGTTTTTTCTGTTTGATAACCAGTGAGTAAAATATGAGAATTTTTATTTAATCTTGTTATATAATATAAAACAGGACCTCCAGAAAGCATTCCAGAAGTTGTCACTATTATAGAAGGATTCTGAAGTGCTTCTTTTTTATCCATAACATTATCAATAATATTTACATGGTCCATTGCTTTTTTTAATAGTTCTGCATTATTTATATAATCAGGATATTTAAGAACAATACCTGCAGCATCTTTACCCATGCCATCAAAATATGTTGATTCAATAAGATTATTTTTATATAGGATAGTAAGTATTTCTTGGCTTCTGCCGACCGCAAACGCAGGTATTAATACAGTACCTTTATTTGCAAGAGTTTCTTTTATTTCTTCTATAAATTTTTTAATAAGCGCTTCTCTATTTTCATGCTCTCTATTTGCATAAGTTGATTCTATAATAAGTATATCGCTTTTTATAATTTCTGCACCGTTGTGCATCATCTGCGATTGAAGCTTAAAATCACCAGTATAAACAATTATCCGCTTATCAGAACCAACTTGTTTTTGTATTTTTGTAATAGCGCTACCGCTTATATGGCCCGCATCATAAAATGTAATATCATAGTTTCCAAATGGAATTGTTTTATTGTAATTTAAAGGTATAAATTTATTTTTAAATTCATTAATTTGTTTATTATGGAAGTTTGATTTTAAATGCCTTCTTTTCTCAATCTTAAGCGAATCCTTTATTAGCAATATCGAAAGTTCAAATGTTGGAGGAGTACCAAAACAAGGAATTTTTTGATCATTATATAATGCAGGTACAAAACCAGAATGATCAAGATGCGCATGACTTAAAATAGCAGCATCTATATTAGGTATATCTATAGGATAATCAATAATATGATCGATTTTAATTCCAAAATCTAACATAAACCTTCTTTTTGATTCCCCATCTTCTAACATTATAGCAGACCTACCAACTTCTTGCGCTCCGCCAAAAAATTTTAATTTTAAAGCCATCTTATCATTTAATTGTTTATTAATTTTAAAATTTCAATAATTTAAAATAATACATTTAAATAGAAACAATATTAAACACAGTTTAATTTAATTTTAATATTTTTATTTGCATTTATGTTAATTTATTTTTTAATAGTTTAATAATTTATAATAAATAAATTATTATATATTGCCATATTCTTAATTTATTTTTAATTATATATGTTTTTGTATATTTTATAAATTTGATTTTTTTATACCTAAATATTATAAAAATTTATTATATTTATTAAAATACACGATTGTGCACTTCTTTTATTTTTAGTATACTTCCGATATTAACAAAAGAAAATATTATTTAAATATAATACTGCTAAAAAATATTTTGTTATTGAATTTATATTAATTGATTAATATGATATATTACAGCGAGTTTGAAAGAATAAAAAGCATAGAGCACTTATTTGAGAAATTGGCTTATTTTTCAGTCGGGCTTGACTTTTTAGTAGCAATAGCAACATTTCTTGTAATGCAGGAACATTTTTCTAATATAATGCTTATAATTGCAGACTACTTAATGTTTTTTGAAGTTATAATTGCAGGATTAATATTAATTATATTAGTTGTACTTAAACATTATAGACTGCTTTTAGATAATTTAACAGAAAAAACATTTAAAAACAAGTATAGCAAGAATGTTTTGACAAAAACATTTGCAAAATTTATAACTTTTATATTCCAATTAGTATAATATAAATATAATATAATAAAATTTTGTAAATATTTTAATATTTTGTTTCGTTTTTATATTTTTAAAGCTTTTAATTTTTATTTATTTTTTACTTTTATAATTTCTTTTGCTTCCAGAACGCAGGTTTTGGCTTTTCTCTATTCAATAAATCCAACTTTCCAAATACTCCATCATATCCAGGTATAACTGTTATTTTGTTGCTTCTAAC
>JBMFUB010000020.1:0-12609 GCA_049966715.1 Candidatus Micrarchaeia archaeon | reverse complement strand
AGAAGATGAATCTTTAATTTACTTTTCACTAATATATATTTAAATATTATTTCATATAAGACATATGTCGTTTAATATTTTTTAAAAATAGAATTCTAATTTTTAATGATTCTAAAGCGAACTGTACAATCTGCCTTTTATTTTTTAAGATCGCCATATTCATTATATCGCTTTCTGACTCTCTACAGGAGTTTGTCGTAGAAAGAAAGTAACCCATGTCATATGGAATATATTTAATGAGGAAAGAAAGATTTTTTAATTTGTTAGGTTCCTAAAATTATATATTCTCTTAATATATTGTTCATTCACGTATCTTCTATAATATATTTATGTTTAATTATTATAAATAATTATTATAAATCATTAATATTTATATATTAAGTCATTATATTTTGATAAATTTATAAAAAAAGTATTAATTAAAAATATTAATGATAAAAATTATTAAAATTGATAAAAATGAATAATAAAAAAAATAAAGTTAAACAAACAAACATATCAGATATACTACATATAAAGATTGAACTTCATTGGACTTTCATATTGCTGCTCCTTTTTGCGCTCTTTATAAGTGCATATAGCGGCTGGTATTTCCTTTTGATTATTGTTTTGCTTTTTATTATGGTTCTTCTTCATGAACTTGCACACTCTATAACAGCATTAGCAAATAACATCGATGTGAAAAAAATAATACTGCTTCCATTAGGGGGTGCATCAATAATCAATTTAGATGAAGTAAAGCCAAATATCTCATTGAAAATTGCGCTGGCGGGGCCAGTAATGAGTATTCTTTTAGGTTTAATATCAGGTTTATTTGCGATTGTTCTGCCAAATATAATGCTTACCGCATGGCTTGGTGTACCTGTTTCGCTTTCTGGTATATTTCAAATATTATTTATTCTTAATATATTGTTAGGAATATTTAATCTCCTTCCAGCGTTTCCGTTAGATGGTGGGCGGGTATTAAAAAGTGCTCTTGAAAAAAAGTACAATTCTTTTGATGCAACAAAAATTGCAGTAAAAATAAGCAAAATATTGCTTGTACTCTTTATAATATTAAGTATAATCTATACCATTATGCTTCCTGGAATGACTTTTTCATACTTTACATTTATATTAATTTGGGATCTTATTATTGTATTGTTTATATATGGCGGAGCACAATCAGAATTAGAGCTTGCATATATATTAAAATATGCATCGAATCTTCCTATAAAAAGTGCGCTATCAAAAAGTTTTGCAATAACTAAATCTAATGCAAAGCTTAGAGATCTTTATAAAATACTTGTAAAAAATAATATACACCTTATTTTATTTACTGACTTTAGCAGTGGTAAATTAAAAGTGTATTTAGTTTCAAGCAGATTGCCAAGTGTTCTATCAAGCAGCCCAGATATATTAGAAAAAAGTGTTAAAAATTACAGTATTGAAATTCCTTATATAAAATACAATGAGTCACTGGCAAAAGCAATAGAAAAGATGCGCTATGAAAATGCATCAATTCTTGCAGTAATAAAAAATAATAAAATTAAAGGGTTACTTAATGCCCAACACATTGAATCAATTATCGCATTACATGTTCCACAAGTAATCAAGAGTAAATAATAAAAATAATAAAATATAAATAAAGAATAATAAGAATAAATAATAAAAAACAGAAGCTAAAGTACAAAACAATGCAAAACAAAAATATACTAAATATTTTAGAGCAACATAAATTCCTAAATAATATGATAAATAATATAAACAATATAAATAATTAGATAATCCAAACAACATAAATAATAAAAAATTTATCAAAAATGCAAATAAGAAGAGCAACTGTTGTTATTAAAATTTGTGAAACTGTTTATGGAGTATAAAAATGTATTTGACATCTTTTTAAAGAAGTATAAAAATTACACTCAGATACAAGAGCTTACGCTCAAATTAGAACCAAATGTGAATCGTATAATTATAGCACCAACAGGCTCTGGAAAAACAGAGGCGGCTTTGCTTCCTGTCTTAAATAAGTTGCAAGCTGAAGCTCAAAAAGATAGAGGAGGAATAAAACTCATTTATATAACACCTCTGCGCGCACTTAATAGGGATATGATTAAAAGAATATCATGGCTTTGTAATGAGCTTGGTTTGAGTGTTTCTGTACGTCATGGTGATACCAGCCAGAGCGAGAGAAACAAACAGGTTCGCAATGCTCCAGATGTGCTTATAACAACACCCGAAACTATGCAAAGTATACTTCCAACTAAAAGCTTTCATAATGCGCTAAAAAACGTCAAAGCAATTATTATAGATGAAATCCATGAGTTGTATTCATCAAAGCGCGGTGCACAGCTCACCATTGCACTTGAGCGCCTTGAGGAGCTTGCACCATCATTCCAGCGCATTGGCATAAGCGCTACTGTTGCTTCTCCAAATCTTATAAAAAACTTCTTATGTTCATCGCGTCAATGTGAGATAGTGCAAGTAAATGAAAGCAAAGCAATGCACCTTGCTGTTGAAAGCCCGATTCATGTACACTCAAAGCATGCAAAAGAGCTTAAAGAAAAATTTGGCCTTGATGATTTTGCTATTGCGCGCTTAAGCTCAATTGCCAATCATATTGCAAGTTCAAGTTCAACTCTTATTTTTGCAAATACAAGGCAGATTGTAGAAGCATTAGGAAGCAGGCTCCTTTATCTTAATTCTATAGAGGATTTTGGGGGCATAGGCGTACATCACAGCTCTCTAGATAGAGAAGATAGAATTAAACTTGAAGATATGTTTAAAGAAGGAAAAATTAAAAGCATTATTGCAACAAGCTCACTTGAACTGGGAATTGATATTGGGAGTATTGATCTTGTTGTTCAATACGGCTCTCCACGCCAAGCAATAAGATTAATACAGAGAGTTGGGCGAAGTGGTCATTCTACCTTCAAAACACCCAAGGGGGTTGTTATTGCACCGACAATAATAGATACTCTTGAAACTATTGCAATATTTGAAAATTCTAAAAATAAAATTATTGAGAAACAGCCAATGCATGAAAATGCACTTGATGTTTTGGCTAATCAGATTGCGGGAATCGCACTCGATAAATTTTCCTGTACTTTAGAAGTGCTTGAATCTATAATAAAAAAATCTTATTTATATAAAAATATTGAAAGCAATAAAATAATTTCGCTTCTTAATTTTATGAACTCACAAAGGATTGTTTATTTTGATGGAAAAAATATCTCTATAGCACCTAGAACTAGAATGTACTATTATGAACATCTTAGTGTAATACCAGATTCAAAGCATTATTCAGTTATAAATATAATTGATAATAAAAGAATCTCAAGCCTTGATGAACGTTTTGTCATGAGCGAGCTAGATGAGGGAAGTATGTTTATAACTAAAGGGCTGCCATGGAAGGTTATAAGTATCGAAAATGATTCTGTTTTGGTAGAGCCGAGCTCAGATCTTGAAGCGGCAGTACCTGATTGGATTGGTGAAGACATACCTGTTGCAAATGAAGTTGCATCTAAGGTTTTCGAAATATTTTCTAAGGGTTTTGACAATACCTTTGTCAATGTTGAGCTTAATAAAAGAATAAGAGAATTTATTGTTGCTCAAAATAAGAATTTTTCCTTGAAGAAACCAATAATTGAGTCAATACAAGATGCAACAATGTTGCATACAGGTTTAGGTACGTTAGCTAATGAAGCACTAGCCAGAGCAATAAGCTATTTAATAACAAAAAGATTTGGCAAAAGTGTTAATATAAAAGTATCTCCATATTCTATCTTATTTGAAGCTGAGCCTGAGCTTGTAAGAAATAATTTAATTAATTTAAACACTACAAATATTGAAAATATTGTCAAGGACGCTTTAGTTGATAGTGAGCTATTTAGATATAAATTTATAGTTATTGCAAAACTTTTTGGTTTAATAGATAAAGATGCAACAATATCCAAAAATATTGCAAAAAAATTAGTGCAAATGTTTAGAGAAAGCCCTGTTTATGACGAAGCACTGCGCGAATTAATGTATAATTATTTTGATCTTTCATCTTTAAAATTCTTTTTAGAAAAATTTGATATTAAAGGAATTCAAATTGTTTACTCAAATTCTTTATCTCCAATATCAAAAGCGATTCTTGAATCTTCATATTATACGAGCGAGCTTATAATGCCTGTACTTCCAAGCAGTGCGGTTATTGAATCTTTTGCAAATTCCATACTTTCTAAAAATATAAAGATGATATGCACCTATTGTGGTTTTGAATTTACAAGAAATTTGAAAGATCTGGAAGGCACTAAAGAAATAAAATGTGCCAATTGTGGAAGTACTATGATTGCAGAATATAATGACAATTTTAAGAAAATAATAGAAAAAAGAAAGAAAAATGCGCTGAGTAAAAAAGAGAAGGATATAGAAAAAGAGATGATGAAAATTGCAAGCTTATTTCAATCTTATGGTGGGCGGGCTGCGATAGCGCTTTCAACATATGGGATTGGCTCTACAACTGCAAGTCGAGTTCTTATGATGTTAAGAAGAGATGAAAAACTTTTCTTTCTTGATCTTCTTGACGCACAGCGTCAATTTATTAAAAATAAAAAATATTGGTCTTTACAATATAAATAATAAAAAATAAAAATACGTCAAACAAAAATAAAATAATTAAAAAAATAAAATAATTAAAGAGATAAATTATATTATAGAATATAATATTCTACATATATTTTATATAAGTTATATTTTAATATTCTTATGCAAGAAATCTGTCAGTAATGGAATTGGTGTTTCTTTTCCTGAATAAGCCATATATCCTATATATAAACCATATAGCCAAAGCAATAATACTATTATATTAGGTATAAACATCAAGAGGTAATTAAACATAACAATTACAGCAATAATATACGATATAATATATATTGCAATTCCATATACTATAGATTGAATGCTGTGGAATTTGAGGTTTTTGTCTTTCTCGCCATATATAATAAATATAATAATTCCAGCAATTATTGGTATTAAATATGCTAAAATATACATTATTTTTGGATCTATATCTATCTGTGTATTTTGATTTGAACCTTGAGCCTGCGTACTTTGCATATTTTGTTGATTTGAATTTGTTGTATCCACCATAATAACACCTTTTTATTTATTTAAAGAGAAAAGAATATTAATTTATCTTTTATCTATGCATACTTGCATTTTTAGCAATCTGAGCAAGAAACACCATAAACTTATTTGGGAAATTTTAGATAAGAAAAAATAGAAGAAAAAAAGAAACAAACAAAAATAAAATTAAAATAAAAATTATTTTTTTATCTTTTTCTCGGATTTCTCATCGTCCTCTTTTTCCCTTTTCCTATTTTTTGTTTTTCTTTTCTTGTATATATAATATGCTGATGCCACTATTATTAGCAAAACAATTATGTTAATAATTATTGATTGATTGTTATTTGAAGCAGAAGAAGGCGATTTTGGCTGACCCTCAACAACCGCATAATAATTTGTTGTGCTATAATACTCCTCTTTTGTATTCCCATTAGGTTGGCTCCATTGTGCATATAATGATATTGGATACTGACCTGGATTTCCCGATGTATCAACGCTTACATAAAATGTGACATTTGCAGATTCGCCAGGATTTAAGCTCACTAAATACTGATTTGAATCTATGGGTGTTATGGGATATATACTTTGCAGTGTTAATGCTATTTGCTGTGCAGGTTCATTTCCTATATTTTTAATCCTCAAAGTAAGAGGTTCATATGAACCTCCTGTGCTTAGATTGCTATACTCATTTGTGATATTTAATACTGCTCCTGGAGATACGCTTATATTAAAGCTTGTATTTATGCTTGTTTTGTCTTGATAGTTTGCATCAAAATAGCTTATCTGCTCAGGTATTTTATATAATTTTAAATAATCATTTTTGTTGGCATTAATGAAAAGCTCATCGCTAACTGAGCCTCCTGCAGGTAGCTCTGCTATAAAGAATTTAGATGTACTTCCAAGATTTATATTGTTTGAACTAGAAAAGGCTATGCTAACATTTTTTGCATCACCAGTGCCTATGTTCTGTATGAGCAAATTCAGTGTCTGGTTTGTCCCCGGGTATAAATTTGGCGGCATTCCTCCCGCGGTGCTAACTACAATATTTGGCTTATTTATAATAATACTTATAGGGCTTTCTAATATTGCATTTGTAGAGTTCCCTTGCTCTGTAGTATAATTAGAATAAGCGTAAAGTGAATATGTTCCATTCATTATATTAAGCACTGGCATTATAGATGTTGGTAATTCTATAGATTGGCCTGCTTGTAGCATACCTATTGAAAATCTTTGCGCCCCCAAAATTTCAAAATACTTTGAATTTTTTAAATTAACTGTAATATTATAGATTGGTGCGGTGCCGGTATTGGTTAAATCAACGTCTATATTTGTCTGTAGCCCTGGTTTAAGTGCCCCTTGTGGCATAATGTTCATACTTAAATGTGGGTTTCCATATATATAAAGATCAATAGGTATTATAGATTCAGCTGGAACTGTTTGGCTGTTTTGTGCTGATGTCGATGTTGGTGCCTCATAATTTGCAACAACATCTATCACATATTCCCCTGATTGAAGTGTTGAAGGTATATGTAATACATACGTAAAGAAATCATAGCCCATACCGCCATATTCACCACTTCCTATTGTATCTATAAGAAAATTATATGCTGGCGAAACTTTAATTATTGGATTTGAAGCTTCAAGCTGTAGATTAACTTCCTGCAGTGCTTGTGAATAAGAATTGTAAAGCTGAAAAGTTAATATAACATTTTCCCCTGCAGTTATCGTTGTTGGTGAAGTATTTAAATTAATTATAGAAAGAGCACCATTTGGCGATGCAAGTTGTGCATTCGAATATGTTGTAATTAAGAGCAAAGCAAATATTGCAAGCAGTATGTTTGTTCTTATTTTATTAAATTTTTTATTTATACTATTATTCATACTATCACTTTTACAAATATTTTTTAATATCAACTTATTGTTCTCTTTAATGAATTAAGTGCAAGTATCACCATTATAGCGCCAAATATAATCATAACTCCAAAGTCTAATATTTGCAGATTAAGAGGATAGTAGCCGTTCATTGTTACATATCTTATACCATTTGTTGCGTATGTAAGCGGATCTATAACACTAATAGGCTGCAGCCAAGAGGGTAATGCAGATGTTGGAAAGAATGCTCCAGATATAAACCATAATGGAAGAACTAATGCGTTTGTAAATATTGCATATACTTCCGGCTTGTCAATTCTTGATGCTATAATGAGGGTCATACCGCTAAATCCTACAGCAACCATGATTATAAGTGCATAAATCCATACCAGGCCTATCGCACCCATTGCTATACCTGCACCATCCAAGAATCCTATAATTATTGCAATTGTTCCATTGATGAGTGCAAGCGCAGTACTATATAGAATTTTACTCATTATTATTGACCTTCTATCTATTGGCGCTATTAAAAATGATTTAAGGTTACCAAGCTGTTTATCTGTTATTATAGACATTCCACCGCCGAACAGCGCCCCGAAAGCAGCAACCATTATTATTATACCTGCTATTAAGAAAGTTTTATAACTTGCGCTTGTAGCATAGGTTGGATTTAGAAATACATTAGTTTGAGCTTGCTCAGATGCAGCAGTTCTAGCGCCAAAGCTACCTGCTATTGCTTCTATGCTTTGCAATGATGTTCCGAGCTCAACAAAATTATTACTATAATAAACATAAACGCTCGGACTCCCATATGGAAATGAAGGCATTATTACTACAACAACAGTAGCATTTCCATTCTTTAGCATTTTCAATGCTTGATACTCTGTTGTTTGTGCAAGAACATTAAGGGAATGTGAAGCTTGAAGCTCACTCATAAATTGATTAGCTTTGGGATTTTGGGCATAATTTACAATTGCAATATTTGTCCTCGCGCCAGTTGTATTCCCCATATTTCCCAATATCAATATCAAAGTAAGAGGAAAGATCAATGATCGTAATATATTTGTTTTAAAGTGACTTCTAAATATAATCATCTCTCTCTTAAAAAGCGCAAACGAATCATTCCAAAAATGTGACATCTATAACACCATCTTTATCTTCTTATTATAACCCTATTGCTCTTCATCTCTCCAGTTGTATCCCTTGTTTCTTTTCCCGTAAGCTTTAAGAATATGTCATCCATTGTCGGTAAATGAACACCTATTGACAATACTTGTAATTTCTCCTTCTTCAACATCTCTGCAACTTTCTCAACAATTTCTAAAGGATCTTTATTTGTACCTATAGTTATTTTATCAATGTTTACATTTGGCATATCTCCTAGCTGCTTCTTTACAACTTCAGCAACTTTTCCTGCGATTTCTGGCTTTGTTATTATTTCAAGAATATATCCTCCGAGCATAGATCTAAGTTCAGAAGGAGTACCCATTGCTATAATTCTTCCATGATCAATAATTGCTATTCTATCGCATAATGCATCTGCTTCCTCAAGATACTGTGTTGTTAATAAAACCGTGACTTTGTCTTTTGAAAGCTTTTTTATATGATCCCACATTTTCACTCTGTTTTGAATATCAAGGCCAGTTGTCGGCTCATCCAATATTATTAGCTTTGGTTCGTGTATAAGGGTCTTAACAAGTGCAAGCCTGCGCTGCATTCCTCCAGAAAAAGTTCCAGTGCGCTTATCTGCAAACTCAGTAAGCTCAGCTTCTTTAAGTGCATTTTCTATTCTTGATTCAATTACACTCTGATCAAGATGATACAATTTAGCAAAAAGCTCAAGATTTTGTCTTGCAGTGAGATCAGGCTCAACGATTGTTTCTTGAGTCATCAAACTTATAATCTGCTTTATTTTTTTGCCTTCTTTTCTATTATCCATTCCATTTACTTTTATTTGACCAGATGTTTGATCAAGAATACCTAGAATTAGATTCAATGTTGTTGTCTTTCCAGCGCCGTTTGGTCCAAGCAGACCAAAGATCTCTCCTTCTTTTACTTCAAAACTAATATTATTGACTGCGGTTAAATCATTGAATTTTTTTACAAGATTTTTAACTTCAAGCATGTGCATAATAATCACTATATTTTTATTCTAATTTATTGTTGTTAAAAATTTCATATTTTTTATTTGATGATTTGCCTCATTCTCCTCCATGCTTCCTTAAAATTTTTATTAATCTCTGTTAAAGCATCATTTCCTTTTTTAGTTATTTCATAGTATTTAATATGGTCTTTTTTATTGCTCACTTTTATATAGCCCTCCTTTTCTAGCGCACTAACTGCATTATATACATCATTTTTAATCTCTTCAGAATTCACAAAATGCTTAAAGTGCTCATGTTTAGAAATTTCTTTAATAAGTGCATATGAATAAATTTTTTTCTTCTTTATAATCTTCAATATAAATATTTTTATCAGCATTCTTTTTAATTCATTTTTAAAATATGACGAGAAAACTTTATTACATTTCTTTTTAATTTCCAAGACTATCACATACTATTTTAAAGTTAAACTAGTTTAAATTTAAACTATATTATTTATAAATAAAAAGATATTTAAATATTTAGTATAACCAGCATTGATTTTATATTACTAAAATAATATAAATTGAAATTAGGAAGTAATTAAAATATTCATAAGCTTAAATATTTATTTTTGCAATTGAAAACAAGTGATTTTGTAGCTGATATAACTCAATGATTACTAATAAAATGAGTACTACACATTTTGTTATACTTTTCATTTTAGGAATGATTGTTGAATACTTTATATACTATGCGAGTAATAACATGTATGGATTATTTGGTATATTTTTTCATATACTCAGTAATAGCAGATGTATTATTTGGTATTGATTTCTTTGGTTTTAAGAAAAACCTGAATAAACAGCTCTATAGAATTTTGGTAACATTTTGCAGGCGCAATACTTTCTATAATAGGAGTAATTGCTATTTATTTTGTACTAAAGGGTAGGCATGCCTTATAACAAAATAGGCATGATATATATGATGGGGCTCCCTTAATAATCTTCCTAAAAATTCACCCAAAGTGTAAGCTTTAAGCTTCTTAACCTTTTGAAAATTACATTTAATTTAAAATTATGCGCCAGGGTAGGGATTTGAACCCTAAAGTCCTTGCGGACACTGGTTTGCTTGTGCATCATCGCTTAGCTCAGCTCTTGAAATTCTAAAAACTCAAGACCAGCGCGTTACCAGATTCTGCCACCCTGGCATATATTAGTTTTTGTATAGAAATATTTATGAATATTATGTATTGGTGTACAATCAAAAATTAATATAAAAAAATATAAAATTTTACACTAATATATTTTTTGCTATAAAATAATTACATCTACTACTGAATTAACTTCGCTACATAATCTCTAATTTAGAAGCTTTTTTAAAATACCAATTGCAATATTTTTGTGATTATTTTGAAATTTATCACAATGCAATTTGGCACATATGCACGGCAGATAAAATAAAAAAATTTAGTTTACTTTTTTTGTGTTTAAAGTTCGAATATAATGATATTGGCAGAGTCAACTCTTTTTGTACTTTTAGAAGTATGAAACAAAAATTGAATTCGCGCTGACGAGCTTAATGTTAATTACGATTGCAATTTTCCAAATATAGAAAGCACAGATTTTCTTCATTAATGTCGTTCTTACTATATAACATTATCTTTAACTTTTGAAAAATCAATAATTCTATTTTTCTTTGATTCTTCATCCCTTGATAGCAATACATTTCTGCTCTGCTTATGCTCAGCGGTTTCTATATATCCACTAAGATCAGCTAGTTTTTTTGCAAATTCTTTAATTTCCTCATGATTTGGCATGCTTTGAAGTGTAAGATTTCTTTCAGGATCTCTCGATCCACCTACAAACGAAAATCCTTTAACCTCGACATAATTTGGCTTTCCCCTCTTAATAAGCTCTGCATAGCCCTCTGGATTAAGCATATTTAAGCCTTTTACTAGCGTCATTCTTAATACTGTCCTTGTTTTGAGTGTGCTTAACAAATCAAGGCTTTTAAGAAAGCGTTGCCAGCTGTCTATAATCTTTGGCCTTGTCACTGCATTATAAATTTTTTCATCAGGTGCTTGCATTGATATATAAAATTGTGTTGGTAATGGTTTGAGCTTCGCTATCGCTTCTGGCAGTGTTCCATTATGCACAAGGAATGTACTTATACCCCTCTTATGGAACTCATTCAGTAGTTCACTCATTCTAGGATAAAATAAAGGCTCGCCAGTAAGGCTTATTGCAACATGAGCGGGTTCATTAGCCTCTTTCCATCTCTTTAGTTTCTTTTCTGTATCTGCTATTGATTTAAAACCACTAATTATTCTTTTCTGCTCTTTGATCATACCTTCAACAATTTCTTTTGGATCGTTCCACTCCTGAGCATTAAGTTCATTCCATTTATAACCATGTTCTTCTGGTATAATACGCCAGCAAAATCTACATGCAAGATCACAACCTAAAGCGGTTGTTGATTGAATACATTGCCAACTCTTTATACCATAAAAAGTATATTTATAACAAAGGGTTTCATCTCTAAGTGCATTTGCAGTATACTCACAAATCTTAACTGCGGAATGATCGCCTACAAAATGATAGCCTTGTTTTGACATTTTATTTTTAAGCTCTATAGGTATATTTGGTATGCTTGCTTCGTCCAATTTATCACTCTTATTTTACTTTATTATTCTTTTTTTCTTTAGATTTATAAATTTTAGTATTTATTAAAAAGTATTACATAATATATTAGAAGAAAAATAAAAATTATTAATAACTAAATAATTATTAAATAGATGTTTGAAAAAATATTAATTTATAAGGGTATATTTTACAATAATATTATGTTGTGGCTTTCATTAATAATATATCTGGTCCACAATAGCCTCCGCCTTTTCCTGTATCATAATATATGCTATAATTACCTTTTGGCATATATATTGTTGCCATATATGTGAGGCAGCGTACAGTTGAATTTTTAGCATAATATACTTGGTTATTATTTAGATTGGTTATTTTAACACCAATATGTCCACTATTACCGCCTTGAAGAAATATAGCTACTTGCCCGCCAGCCCATAAACAATTATAATATTCTGTATCAGACAAATTATGGTCTGTAATATTAAGATTGCCACAATTTAATCTGCTTGAAGTATTTAAGAAATTATTATTTGAGGTTTTTGGTGCTTGTCCTATATTATTAATAGGTTGTTTTGATGAATTTGGCGGGATTATTATTGGTTGAGATAGACTTTTATTAATACTTTCATATTCATAATAAATTATAGTCCCATTAAGATAATAGCAACCTGAATATTCATTGTTATTTACAATTCTTAAACACGAATAATTATTATGATATTCACCCCATGCTGCTGCAACTAATATTATAAAGATACCTAAAGCAAATAAAAATAAAGATTTATGAAGATATGAGGATTCGGCTTTTTTCTCATTACCTATTTTTAGAGAGTACAAGTTTGTATCATCATCTCTTTTTAATATGTGAACGGGTTTATCATTTAGTTTATTGTTTGTATGTAAAACACCCCCTATAG
>JBMFUB010000019.1:0-12971 GCA_049966715.1 Candidatus Micrarchaeia archaeon | reverse complement strand
ACAAGTATTGACCTCCTGTATTTTGGACAGAAAACAATGTGGTAGTTTATCATTGCTACACTAGTTCTGTTGTGTTCGTAGTCCATCTAATCCCTTTGATATAATATAGTCTGTCAACATTTATATACCTATGTGTTTGTCTAATCCGCATTCATCCCACGATTGAAATCGTGGGCTTTCTGCTAAGCATTTTGTAATAAAATATTTTATATTTATTTTTATTTTATATTTATTTTATATACTTTTTACATTATTTCTTATTTTTATATATTATAATTATAAATTATTATTTTATATATTATAATTATAATTATTATAGTTATAAAAAGTTAATTATATAAAATACAAAGTATAGAAAGAGTATACAAATTACATTAGTATTTTATATTTTTTATTTTGTATACTTTATACGCCTTTTTGCATTTTAAAAATTTAGAATAAAGATTTAGAAAATGTTTTATTATATTTGTTGTAGATACTATTGCTCTTTTATTATTTATCTTTTTAACAAAGAAAATCTATTCATATATGATTGACTTTGCAATACAACAAGGAATGGAAGAATAAAGAGAGAATTAAAAATAAACATAAGGTATCTAGATAAAAATGTTCCTGTTGTTACTATAAATATAAAATCAAATACACTAACAAGAACAACTGCAATGATAAGCCATAGAAGGAAATAGTCAACTCTTTTTATAAAGAACCTTACACTCATATTTATAGCACGCACAATTCTTAAATCATCTATTACTATAGATGAAGGAGTATAAAAGAAGAAGGGCGTTAATACAATTATTAACAGCGAACTTAGAAGAGATGATATATTAAACATATAATTTGTGAATTCTATTAATCCAAATATAAGTGTAAATAAAAGGAGAACAATAAAGACTTTTGTTGTATATTGCTCTAATCCATTAATAACTTCTTTTGTTATTTTTGTGCTTGTCCTGCTATGTTTTACAATTACATTAATAGCAACAATAGCAAAACTTAAAAAAAGAAGCGAGAGAAGTACCGCAACAACTATTATTGAAGTATTAAACCAATTCATATTTAAAAAGAGGCTTTGCATTCTCAAAAAAATGCCGCCAGCATCACTATAAGTAGGGAGGGTAGCAAAAAGAAGTATTAGAAATGCAATTATAAATGAGATAGAAAAAATTGATATTAAATAAATATTTTTTTTGTAAGTATCAATAGCATATTTTAATATATTAGTCATTTTATGCGCCCAAGCAATTAAAATTTATAATTTATATAATTAATGAAAATAATTCAATTTACATATAAAAAATATAATTAATAAATAATAATAATAATTTAAATTAATAAATAATAATAATTTAATAATATAAATAAATGCAAAAGTATAAAAATATAATGAAATAAAAAGAAAAAAAGCAATTGTTGTTCTTTAAGATATTTAATTTATACCTTAATTTTATATTTGTTTACTTTCTGTATTCTATTGTATTATTTATCTCTTTTGTAGCGGTAGATACACTTTCAATTAAGGATAGAATAAAATTTTCATATAATGTATAATTATTTAGTAGATTCATGTTAGCTCCATAGCCAAATTGATCTTTTATTTTATATATTTGATTCATTAATTTATCTAATTTAAAATTCATATCTTCGATATTCTTCGTTATTTTTTTATTGTTATAAAAGATCATCAGATCTGATAATAAAGCGATTGCATGCCCACTTAAACAGATTTGCGATTCATCATTATTGATTTTAAATTTCGATAGATTTATGCTTTTTTTATAAAGGCTCAAATATTGCTCCAGCTTGGAGTTAGGATATAGATTCAAAATTAAAAATAAAAGATCATCAGGGGTTCTAAAATCTTCCCTTAATTTTATACTGCTTTCGGAAACTCCAAATAAGTCTACTTTATGTTTGTTGTTTAATTCTTCATAAGTTGTTTTAAAGAATAAATTTAAATCCTCTTTATCTAATATTAATAAAATATTTAATGCATAAGAAAGTTTTCTGGGATCGCAGGATAATTTGTTGCTTTCAAACCAGTCACTAAAATTAATTTTATATTTTTCATCAATTTTTTCATAAACTAACTGCGCCAAATGGTTATTTAGTGTATAATCAAGATAATTTGGCATCATAAATTTTCCTAGCATTATAACACCTTTTATAATATAATATCATAGCAATTATAATATTATAGTAATTGATAAAAATATAATAATTAATGATCTAATAAAAATGCAATAAATATAATAATAAATGATGATATTAATTACTACATCTGAAAACAAAAATATAAAAATATAGTGTTTAGTTATGTTTGATATCAGAATATAATATTTACACTATGTTACTAACATTGTTTACTATCAACATATTGTTTATTAATTTATATTAGTATATTATATTCATATTATATTAACCTGTATTGTATATTATATTAATTAATAATTTAATTTTATAATTTAATTTCATTTTTAATACTATAAAAGGTAATTAAAAATAAATGATATTATGTACAAGCTGAAAAGAGAGGTTACCTTAAGAGATGCTGTAATGATAAATTTGGGTGCAATAATAGGTGCAGGTATATTTGTAATTATAGGGATAGCAGCATCTGAAGCAGGCTCTTCAATAATATTATCAATAATAATATCGGCGATAATAGCGCTATTTACAGGGCTTAGCTTTTCAGAAATAGCAGTCCATATAGCTAAAGAAGGGGGCATTTATGAATTTGCAAAAGATGCGTGGACGCCTTTTATGGGTTTTCTTGGAGGTTTATTATGGACTACAGGAACCGCAATAGCAATAGCTGCAGTATCGATAAGCTTAATAGGCTATATAAATATCACCCTAAATGTCACAATACCGCAGACCCTTTCTGCAACCGCCGTAATATTAATTTTTTCATTTATAAATATGTTGGGAATTAAGAATTCTGCTAAAACTATAACAATATTTGTAATAATAAACATTCTTGTTTTATCTGTTTTTGTTGTTTTTGGTAGTACCATATTTAATACAGCAAATCTTACTAATTTTATTCCAAATGGTATTAATGGTACATTGCTTGGTGCAGCCCTAATCTTTTTTGCATTTACTGGCTTTTCGAGGATAACAACTATAAGTGATGAAATCAAAGAGCCAAAAAAGGTAATCCCAAAAGCGATCTTATTATCTATTTTAATATCTGCTATTTTATATATATTAGTTGCGACAGTTGCAGTAGGTATTTTAGGATCACAAAACTTAGCAGATTCAACCGCACCGTTAGCATTGGCTATATCTAAAATAAATAATCCATTGCTTTTATTCTTTATTTCTTTGGGAGGTATAACGGCGACCGCAGGTGTTGTTTTTACAGGTATACTTGGCGTTTCTAGAGTCTTCTTTTCAATGGCACGTGATAATGAGCTTCCAAAGAAATTATCTTTTATAAATAAATTTTCAACGCCCGTTTATGCAATTGGATTATCAGCAATTATTGCGATTTTGTTTGTATTCTTTGTTTCATTCAAATCAATTATTGAATCATCAAATACTTTTGTTTTAAGTGGCTATATAATAATAAATATTGCAGCGTTGGTTTTTTGGAAGAAACAGAATAAAAATAAAATTAAAACAACTTATGAAAAAATATTTCCAATAATACCAGTACTTGGCATATTATCAATATTAATGATTCTTACATATATAATTGAAGAGTCAATTATAGTATTTTTAATTATATTAGTATTTGGAGTCTTGTATTATCTCTATAAAAAAGATGCAAAGAAAAGTAAGGTACCAAAGCATAGTATAGTAAGGGAATTTGGAAAGAGCAGAGAGGAAATAACTTAATGCAGGGGGTGAGATTTGAACTCACGCACCCCTAAGAGACAAGGTCCTAAGCCTTGCGCGTTTGACCAGGCTCCGCCACCCCTGCAATCAATATAAAAAATTTTATAGTTTTATCTTATTTTATAATCTTTTTAATAAAACATCTGAAGAGATATATATTTATAATTAATTTATATTTATATATCTATAATTTATATAACCTATAATTTATATAACCTATAAAAATATAATTAATATATTAATATTAAAATATCAATATTAAAATATCAATATTAAATATATCAATATTCAAAATATATCAATAATTAATAATATCATTTCAATACAAAGGATATTAAATAAAAAATTATTAATAATTATTAAATAATAAACCACATTGATAAAATTATTAATATTAATAATTGATAAATAATTAATAAATAATAAATAAATTAATATAAAATAGTATTTTAAGCTTTCTATTTAAAAATATATATTTCTATATTTATAAATATATTTTTATAATATTCAAAAATATAATATGTTAAGTGAATATAATGATAACGACAAAATATGTAAGAGAGCATGTAGATGCGTTAAGAATCTCTATAAAAAGAAGGAAAAGCAAATTTCCGCTAGATGAACTCCTAAAAATTGATGAAGATTGGAGAAATTTGAAAACAAAATTGCAAGAACTCCAAACAAAAAGAAATAAAGAGAGTTTGGAAATATCTGAACTAAAGAAAAAAGGGGTTGATACAAAAGATAAAATTGCATCTCTTGCATCAACAAAAGCAGAAATAGAAAAGATAGAAAAAGAGCTTCCAGAATATGAGGAAAAAATAAATGAATTACTTTCAAGTTTGCCAAATATTTTACAGGACTCTGTTCCTGATGGCAACTCATCTGAAGATAACCCAGTATTAAGAACTTGGGGTACTATAAGAAATAAAACAACCCCTACACATGAAGAGATATTAACAAAAATGAATCTTATTGATATTGAAAGAGCTTCAAAAATCTCAGGTGCGCGCTTTTATTTTCTAAAAAGAGATATGGTGCTGCTTGAGCAGTCACTGCTCAGATTTGGATTGGATGAGCTTGTAAAGAAGAATTATACACCAGTTGTAACTCCTTATATGATGCGCGAAAGCTATTATAAGAAGACTGTTGATATTGCTCAATTTGAAGATGCGTTGTATAGAGTTGCAGATCCAGAAGAAGTAAAAGGTAGGGAAGATTATGAAAAATTAGAAGAATCATTATTTTTAATTGCAACAGCAGAGCATCCAATAGCAGCGATGTATGCAGATGAAATTATACCAACAAAAGATCTGCCATTAAAATATGTGGGAATAAGCCCCTGCTTTAGAAGAGAGGCAGGATCTCATGGTAAAGATACAAAAGGAATATTTAGACTGCATCAATTCAATAAGGTTGAACAATTTATATTTTCAACAGAAGAAGATACATGGAAACATTTTGAGGAGCTGCAGAAAAACAGTGAGGAGTTATGGCAGAAGCTCGATATACCTTATAGAGTAATAGAGATATGTACAGGTGATATTGGAAGCAGGGCAGCAAAAGCTTACGATATTGAGGCTTATATGCCAAGCTCACAAACTTATAGAGAGGCAGGATCATGCTCAAATCTGCTTGACTGGCAGAGTATGAGACTTAACATAAGATATGATGACAAGGGAGAAAGGAAATATGTTCATACATTGAATAATACCGCATTTGCATCTCCGCGTGCACTTATTTATATTATTGAAAACTATCTTAACAGCGATGGCTCTATAAATGTACCCAATGTTTTAATACCTTATATGGGCAAAAGTAAGATTGTTTGAATTAATTTTAATATTTTTTTGAATTTATTAGATTAAGATGTCAATTTTTAATAAATAAATATATAAAATATAATAAATAAATATTATCATAGATTAAGGTGAAATATCTGAAAAAGGAGTATGAGATTGCAAGAGAGCTTAAAAGGCTTGCAGCTATAAAAGGCAGTGGAACCGAACTCATAAGCCAGTACGTATCAGCAGGTGCAATGATATCAGATATAACAAATAAGCTCAAGGATGAACGCGGGCAGGCTTCAAATATTAAATCTAAAACAACGAGGACAAATGTCCAGGCTGCAATAGATAAGATAATACAGTACCTCAAGCTATTTAAGAAAACACCAGAAAATGGAATTGCAGTATTCTGTGGCAATATATCTAGCGAGCAGTCCAAGCCAGATATTGAGCTTTTTTCAATTGAGCCACCAGCGCCAATAAAAGCAAATATTTATCGATGTGATTCATCATTTCTTATAGAGCCTATTGAAGCGATGATTGAGATTAAGGACAAGTATGTACTTGTTGTTATGGATGGAAGAGATGCTACAGTAGGTATATTAAAAGGAAACCAATTTACTGTAGAAAAGAAGCTTCATTCTTTAGCACATTCAAAAATAAGAAAAGGAGGCCAATCAGCAAATAGATATGATAGATTGATAGAAGAAAGCATTGAGGATTATTATAAGAGAGTTGCAGATGCTGTAAATGATATATATGCAAAATATGATTATAAATTAAAAGGAGTGATAGTTGGAGGGCCAGGGCCTGCAAAAGAGAATTTTGTCAAAGCCAACTTTTTGAATTATCAAATTAAGGTACTTGGAATTTTTGATACTGGTTATACTGATGAAACGATGGGCATAAGCGAGCTACTTGAAAAATCAAAAGAGCTTCTTGAAGAACAGGCCGCAATTATAGAGAGAAAAACAATGGAAAAATTCTTAAGCGAGATTGCAAGGAATGGCTTGGCTATATATGGTTATGAAAATGTGAGAAAAGCGCTCGAAAAAAACAGTGTTGACAAGTTGCTTATAAGCGAGGATTTGGAGCTTGATGAAGTTAAATATAAATGCAGTAATTGTGGAAAAGAATTTACACAATTAGAAAAGGATGGACATAGAGAAACAAAACATGATTGTGGTGGTAACCTAGCAATAATTGAACAAAAGGATGCAGTAGAGGAGCTCATAGAATTGGCCGATAAAAATAATGTTGAAATTATTTTTATATCTGAAGAAAGCCAATATGGTCGAGAGCTAGTAATGGGCTTTGGCGGTATAGCTGCAATGCTGCGATATAAAGCATAATTTTATAAATCAATTTTACGTGTCATAAATATAACCAGTATATTAGTGAGATAGACCTAAAAAATATAAAAAAAATAAAATATAAAATAGGGTATAAATGGCAGAGAATGGTATATTATTAAATAATAGCTCAATAGATAATTCAAAAAATATAGATGATTCGAACATTATAAAAAATAGTAGTAATCAAAATACTAAAAAAAATATTGAAAATAATGCTGATGAAGCGGATAAAAAGAATGTATATAAATATATTATTATTGGAGTCGCAGTAACGCTTGTTGTAATTTTTGCAATCTTAATTTTATTGCTTTCGTTTCCTTCGCTTATTATAAATAACAGCCTTATACATAATAATATTTATAACACTCAACAGAATCAACTACTTAGTATTTTCCCAGTACGTGAAATCGTGCTTGCAAATAATATAAATAACACAAAAAATTATTATTATGTTTATATAGCGGCAACACCTAAACTAATGGAGCAGGGTTATATGAATAGCACAACATTGGGAAATTGCGACAATAAAGGAAATTGTTTAGGTATGCTCTTTCTATTTAACACTTCACAAAATATATGCATGTGGATGAAAAATACAGAAATTCCATTAAAACAGATTTGGTTTAATAGCAATGGAGCGATTGTATATGAAGTAAATGCATTACCTTACTCAACAAATGCAATATGTCATTATGGACAATTTGTATTAGAGACTAATAGGAGTATTCCATTAAATGATATTATAGAAGCACCTTAATATTATAATATTTTCATCTATAAAAGGTGAGCTTCCAAAGCAAACAACAATATGATGCTATTTGTTCCAAATAGAAAAAGTAAGATGGTACTGCAGTCATTGATTTATGAATTAATTATCAACTGATTTTTGTGGTTCGCTTTCATCACACCTCTAAAGAATAGGGGATTTTTATATTATATAGTTAAACAATAGTTTGCCGCATACTTTAACTTCCGCTTGTAATTTCTGGAGATATTCCACAAATCTGCAGAAACTTAGCATTTCCAGAGAAATAAAGATCATAGGGCTTGATTATTGTTTGATTAACATTGCTGTAATTTATAAATATAGCGGGAGTATTAATCATATTGAGACATTCTGCTGGAGTTGTTGTTATATAGTTTCCTGATACCACTCCAAGTCCTTTTTGATAAGTGCAGTTTACATTATTCATAACATATAAATTTATTTCTGAAGGTGCTTTGTGGTTTATATGGCTGCTGGTTAAAGTTCTAATTAAAGAGACGCCACAATTTATAGCATAACTTAATTCAGTACCGTTGCTTGCGCTTATCACAATTGAAACATTAGGTGCAGAATTGAAATTAGATTCGAAGGTAGAAAAATTTGCAGTGGATGTTAAGTATAGAGAATTTGTATTATATTCGTATTCAAAAGCGCCAAATAAAACCACAAAAATAATTATTATAAATATTGATATTATAAATATATTCTTTTTTTTAGATTCTTTGTTTGCTGCTTTCTCTCCAGCTTTATCAGAAGTTTTTTTATCTTTTTTGCTGCTCATTTTATTATCTTTAGTCTCTTTAATATTTTCAACATTATCTTTATCTTTAATCTCTTTTTTATTTTGGTCTGGCTTTTTTATTTTTTTATTTGTAATTTCTCCAACCAATCAATTCACCTTTACAATATTATTTAAAATACAGGAGGACCCTTCAGCTGCGGAGCCGCTTGCATAAAGCACACTGCCATAAAGGCCTTTGTGGATTATACTTGAGTTGCCATTGCTTATTACAATAAGCGGCGCGCCCGAATTAAGCAGATAATTGTAGCAGTTTGAGCCTTTCAAAGAGTTTAATGTACAATTATAGCCTGTAGCATTAACTATTATTACATTTTTGCCCATGTTGAGCAGGGTTGATTTTAATGCACTTATACAGGAATAATATGAGCTATTTATAGTTGAATTTGCAATTATATAAACATTTTTGCTTGAGTTTATATTAGACAGGAAAGAGCTTATAGGCAAGAAAGAGTTTGCAGACTCAGCATAAAATACACATATACCTGCAGAGATTAATACAATAATGAATAATATAGAAAATAATATAATCCAGGCCTTTTTAACAGAAGTGCTTTTCTTTATTTTGTTTAATTTGCTTAATCTATAATAAGTTAAATAATAGATTGCTATTATAATTAGTATACCTAATATCAATGGAGCTATAAAAGCAAGATAAGGAGCAATTGCTATCTTTGTTGGTATTTCTGCATTTATTAATGGAAGCAGCATATTGATTAGGGTTGCTTTCTTTACAAATTCTGAGAAGCTAAATGGTGCGTTTATGCTTTTTGCATTGCTATAGATAGCACTTTCTGAGCTCTGCAGTGATGAGATTGAGCTTGCATTGAGCACTGTGTTGAGCCTTGCGTTTAGAGCCGCTTGAAGAATCGCAAGCTCAGCTATGCTTGATGGGACATACTGGTAATTAAGCTCCTGTATTGCTATTAATGCTGATGCATTCTGAGCGCTGTTGTATAATGAAATATAAGGAGTACCATACTTTGAGTATATAGCAAGCGCATTTGCAACCTCTGCATTCAAGAGCTCATTAGCTTGAATAATGTTTTGATTTATGCTTTTTGCTAAGATTGTATTGTAAGTAGAGGTTAGATTGAATAGCGCTGATGATATAATAGCATTGCTGTAATGGCTGTTCAGGAATTCCAGCTTTGTAAGCGCGTTGTTATAGCTAGCGTTGCTAGCGTTGAGCATTGAGCTGAGCTGAGCTTTAGCCCTGCTTGCTTCTACCGGCTCATAATATGAATATGCTAAAGATGCGGATGCATTGCTTATTGAAGCGAGCTTAATGCTGTATGCTGGAGAATTCATTAATTGGCTTACAAGAAGCTCTATATTTCCAAGAAGCGTTGAATTAAATGAAGTGTATTCACAGAGGCCTACCGCATAGCAGTACCATGGACCATTGTTAAATGAATATTGAGAACATTGAGCATTCAAACTAGCGGGATTTATATTTGTAGGTGTTGGAAATACAGGGTTATCTGGAATTTTGCTGCTTAGGCTTGAAATATTCTCCAATGTATTGTTTATAGCATAAATATTTTGAGAGAAATTACTAGGATTTATTGTATTCGCAAGTTCAAAGTATTTTTTATAACTAGAATTCAACTCTCCATATTCTATAGAGAAATTTAATATTCCGTATGCAAAAGGACTTGATGAACCAAATTTCGCTAGAACACTATATTTAGGATTGCCGCCGCAGTTTGGGACTGTTTGGCAGGTATTCTGCAAACAGTTTATTAAACCAAGCGAAGCTGAACATTGATAGTTCTTTATACCTGTTTCAACAAGGCAATCAGAAAGCGGTGGCTGAGCCTGATTTCTATACTCTTCCATTAACAGAGTTAAATTCTTTAAAGTTGCATTGCTTGGATAATATTTATTTGTAAGATAGGATGCCAGCACAGTTTTTATAGTTGATTTATTTAATAAGAATGAATAATTATTGTTTGTCGTATTAAATACTATAAAAGAGGTGCCAGAGCCATTAATCCACATGATTGTATAATTATTTTTATTCAGCGTAATATTAATAAGCGGCGAATATTCGATAATTGAATTTGGAATATAAGATCTAATAAAACTATAGAAGCTTTCTGTATTTGGCAAGCGATTTGATGAAGCTGAAGCTACTATTGTATTTGAATTCTGAATAATATTGGAATTTAATAAGTTGTTTGAAGTATTAATAGTGTTTGAAGAGGCGTATACAGATGAAGAGCCAAGAACAAGAAACAATATAAGCATTAATTTTTCAATATTTTTAATCTTTTTATATCCCAAATTAGACATTTAATCCACCATTAAAATCAAAATCTAATAAATATTATAACATAATATTTATAAATACTATGTGCATTAATTTTTATTATACTTTTAATTATAAAATTTATATATTTCAAGATAAAATTTAAATAAGTTTATTAGAATATTATAAAATTTAACTACAATTATTATTATAAATTATTATAAATTATTATTTAATAAATATTATAGATATTATAAATATTATAAAA
This sequence comes from Candidatus Micrarchaeia archaeon, assembly GCA_049966715.1. Classification (GTDB taxonomy): domain Archaea; phylum Micrarchaeota; class Micrarchaeia; order Micrarchaeales; family Micrarchaeaceae; genus JAJZYD01. The sequence continues at coordinate 1,899 of JBMFUB010000019.1, read as the reverse complement.
AGATAGAAATAAAATATAAGTATAGATTGATTAATAGATAAAAGAGAAAATAAAGAAGAGTAATTAAAATTAAAAAGTGCATTTAATTTATATATAACAATTTCTATTAATATTAATATTGTTAATAATATTTTCTTTTTTTATCATTTAATACTTATTGTTTGCATATTTTAAATCTTAAATCTTATTATTTTAAAATATGTATTATTAATTAATTTTGTATTGATTTTTTATACTATATATTTTAAATCAGATTATGTTATTTATAAATAAAAATAACAGAAAAAGAAAAAATAAAGATAAATGAGAATTTAATATTTAAAAAAAGAAAAGTAAAGATAATATTAAATCAATAAAAAATTAGAAATAAATTTAAAATAAAAAAAATAAAAGAAGCACCTTTTAGGTGCTTTTGCATTTTCTACTTTTGCTTTATCTCTTTGATTAAGAGCTTACCTGTGCATATAATTGCTGTATGAAGTTGTTTGCTGCTGCTGTTGTCTGGTTTGCATAGTATCCTGCAATAAGGATCCTATTTGTACCATATGCCTGCATTATTGGTGCTGATGTTGGTGATATTGTTATATTATTTGCCTGCTGCAACTGCTTTGACAATGTGTTGACGTATCCAGAACCTATTAATATAAGGTTGCTCTGTGGATTCGCTTGTGAATCAAGTACTACTAATGGCGATGTTGGTAGACTCTTCAAGAGAACTGGCTCTGCAGCGCTTGTTACTGAAGGTGTTGCTTGTATGTTGCTTATACCTGTTATTGTGTAGTTTGCATTGCTTGCTACTATAACGTTTGCGTTTACTTTTGCTATTGTTGCATTCTGAATTCCACATGATGCTAATGACTGACCGACACCGATTCCTGGTAATGATGCACTTGGGCATATTGTATAGCCACTTACAGTATTTGTTGCTGTTGTTGCTGGTGTTACTGCAAAGTCCATTTCATCTACGCTTCTTGCTAAACTAAATGTAAGCTCTGATGGTGTTATAGTACCAACTACACTGCCCCTCTCTGTTGTAAATCCTTTTTCTACTGTTATTGGTCCTACTGTCTTTAGCTGAGTACTTGAATATGTGATATTTCCTGCTGTACCTGCAGGACCTTTATTTCCATTATCACTGTAATTAAGAATGAAGTATGGGCTTGCAGTCGCTTTTGATGCATTAACTATACCAAAGCTTAGATAATCACTTGTAGATGTTGAATAAGGTACTGGATACTCTTGTATTGAATAATTAAAGAATTGATTTTGGTTACCAAGAGCGATTGCTGATGGTTGTGTTTGTGTTAATGTCCATGTTGTATAGGCTTGATTTGGTTGTACATAGTTTATAGAGGTTTGAGAACTAAGTAAATCATAGCTCACTTTTGGATTTGGATTACTATACAATATTTCTGGTCCTAATGTTGTTAATGTTGCCATTGGTTGAGTAACTACTGTTCCAGTTGAAGTACTCTTAGACATATAAACATCAACAGTTAAGCCAGGTACTGGAATTGTTGGAACTATACTTGTAATTTTATAAAGATTTGATGTAGCACTTGTGGAACCTGAACCGCTGCTAGTGATAGGAACTTTAGTATTGCCATTTAAGATTATTGCTTCTCCGTTTGGAATAGCTCCCAATGAATCAGTTACTGTTACGGATATGGAAGTTGGAAGAGATTTCATTGGATATCCTCCTAATTCTGTTAATTCGTATGGAGTCAAGTCATATGTTACAGTACTCGTTTTACCAACACCAGTAATACTAAATGCATTTGGTATTGAGCTTTTTATTGTCAAAAGCTGTGCGCTTTCATTTATAGCAGTTTCATTTATTGGTATTTGAGGATTGCCAGAAGAGGAGAATTTATTAGTACTAGAATCATAGGTATAATT
>JBMFUB010000018.1:0-14574 GCA_049966715.1 Candidatus Micrarchaeia archaeon | reverse complement strand
CACCAAAAGAAACACATGAACTTCTCAGTGTAGAAAAGTCTATGATCGATCTTTATATTGTACATTAGCAAAAGTAGAATTTAATTTATATTTATTTTAATGCCTACCTGTTTAATTGTTTATTTTAATCTTATTGTATCTAAATTCATTGGCGCTCTTGCACTTATGTGTAAAGATCTCGTTACTGCTCTTGCGAGATCTTCACAGCTATGTTCTTCACCGTGCATTGTAAATACCTCTTTTGGTGTCGGTCGTATATCCTGCATAAAATTCATAAGCTGTTTTCTATCACTATGGCCTGAGAAACCTTCCACTGTTTTAACTTTAAGTTTTATTTTTAATGGAATTAGATGACCATCATCATCAGGAAGTGCAATTTCGCTCAAGCCATTTTGAAGGCGTTTGCCAAGCGAATTAGAGCTGTTGTATCCAACAAATATTAGTGTATTATTTTCTTCTTCTGCCATATTTCTAAAATAGTCAACACTGGCACCTCCATTCATCATACCACCGCTTGCTAATATTATCGCAGGCCCTTTTTCAAAAACCTTATTACGCTCTCCTTTTACAACTTCAAAAATTTCGCTTTCAAAAGGCGATCTGTTGCTTAATATCCTATTTTTGATATTTTCCTTTAAATATTCAGGATATGCAGTATGTATTGCACTTGCCTCTAAGATCATTCCATCAAGATATATTGGAACATCAATTTTATTCTTTTCATTCCCGAAGAAATTCTCTAAAACTAACATTATTTCTTGGCTTCTTCCAACAGCAAACAATGGAATCAAAACTTTGCCTTTATTATTTATAGTCGTTTTTATTTCATTTATAAGCGCATTTTCAGATTCATATCTGTTTGGTGTAATGTTATTTGAAGCTCCATATGTACTTTCAATGAATAGAGTATCAATCCTCGGATACTTAACATCAGCAGGATCAAACAACCTTGTAAATCCATATTTCATATCGCCAGTATGGACTATATTATATAGCCCTTCTCCAATATGAAGATGAATTGTCGCGCTACCTAAAATATGCCCTGCATTATGATAAGTTAATTTTATCTCGTTTGTTATGTTTGTAACCTCATCATATTCACGAGTTATCATATGCATTAGCATTTTCCTTATATCTTTTTCATCGTAAAGTGGTGTACCACCACTTCTTTGCACTAATTTAACATAATCATTCAACAAAAGCGCTGCAAGATCCTTTGTTGGGGGTGTACAATAAACAGGGCCGTCATATCCATATTTAAATAAATAAGGGACAAATCCAATATGATCCATATGTGCATGTGTTAATACAACAGCATCAATATCATTTATTGCAATGTTAGCGCTATCAAGATAAGGAAATGCTTTATTTTCATTAGAATTAAGATTTGCATCGACGCCTCGTATTGATGGCTCTGGGCTAAGTCCGCAATCAATTATTATTTTTGAATGAGGCGTTTCCATTAAAAGGCTGCTTCTACCCACTTCCTGAAAACCACCTAAAGCAGTTGCCTTAAGCCATTCGCTTTTTACCATCACCTTATTTATATTTTTACCAACATTTAATAAAAATTTCTTCCTAAAAGCACTTTCATTGAAATAAAGCTGACGTACATTAGGTAAAATAGTACTTTCAATCGTTGGCATTCTCAGCACTTTAGGCGTCCAGCTAGTCTGCATTATTATGGCATTAAGAGTGCTTCCGCCCTTGCCTATAACTAAACCTGGCTTCATAGCTTCTATATAGACTTCGCTAAAATCAGGGATGAATCTAATATTATTAACGCCCGCTTCAGCAGGTATAAGCTGCTTAATGATTTCTAAAGCTTTTTCAGGATCAAGAAGTGAAGACGGCTCACTTCTAACAATAAATTTCTTTTTAAAAGAAGTTGCAATATTTTTAATAATACTATCATTCTCATAGACTGCTTTAATATTTTTAACATATATAACTATGTCTGGTCCTTCAAATTCTATTTTGGTAACTTCAATATTTGATGACAGCATAGATAATACTTTCTTAAAAAACTCTTCATGGTACTGTTTATCTGAATTATCCTTTTTTTCTTCGATCAAAAAATCACTTTGTTATGTAGTTTAGTTTTAAAAATATAATATAACAATAATTAAAATTTATTATAGTAATAAATATTAGATTTATAGTTTGTAATATAATTAAAATATCTAAATTATTTTTAAATCAATTTAAAATATAAAAAATAAAAATAATTTAATTGTAACTTCATTATTTTCTAATTAATTATATATTAATTAAAAATGGATTAAAAAATAAATAGAACAAAAATATAAAATATAAAAAATTAATTTATAATATAATCAAATTAATGTTGTGCAAACTTATTTATTCTAATTATTTTACAGTTAAAAATTTCTCTACATCCTTACCTGTGTATTCAATGTAACCGGATTTTGTTATGGAAACTAAAATTACATTATCTCCTGATGCTGAATCCCTTTTCATAGCAATTTTCAATGCATTAGCAGCCATTTTTAAACCTTCCTTTGTTGTTAAACTTTTATTATAATGATCTTCTAAATAACTTAATATAAAAAATTCACCACTACCACTTGCTACAAATTTTGTTTCTTGTGTAGATCCGCCAACACCATCTATATGAAATAATTGACTTTCAGTATCATCAATCCCACCTATAAGTAACTCAACATAAAATGGGTACATTCGATTTTCCTGCATTAACATTGAAAGCATAGAAGCCGCGGATTTTGGTGATAAAGGTTTTCCCTCATTCATTTTATATATTTCATTCTGTGCTTTTAATATTCGTATAAGTCCTTGTGCATCACCTACAAGACCAGCAACAGTCATAGCCAAATTACTATCAATTTTCCATACTTTTCTAGTTTCAGAGCTTATTATATACGGGCCCTCTGTTGCTCTTGTATCTGCAGCCATAACAACACCATCTGAACATATAATTCCAAGAGTTGTTGTACCCTTCGCCATCTTTTCATAATTTTTATACATTTCTTCATTTTGCATAAATTCCACCTTAAAATCTTAAATAAAACCTTAAATTTAAATTAAATTATAAATATAGATAAAATAAATAATAAAATTAATTAAAATAAGATTATTTATCTTTTTACTTATATTTATATAAGCTTTTCGTTATTGAAACTTTTATTATTTTTGTTTGTTTTTTATACTATTTTTATTTATCTTTTATTTTCATATTATAAAAAAATTTATTGTTTTTATTTCTATTTTGTCTTATTTTAATAATAAGGTATAAAAGGATATTATAAGATTATGTTGTTATTATTTGTTGAATTTTTTTCAACAGGTTCACCATATGCAAATGTTCTATACACTTTAGTGATTCTTACTTTATAAATATTTCCAATTCTAGTTTTTGTATTTTTAATAAATATAACAAAATTTCCTATTTTTCCAATTCCCTCATCCCTTGCATCTTTCGCATCAACTCTTACATCATATGTTGAACCAACCTCTATTGTTTCATCCATTTTCACCACCTTAAAATTTATAAACAACTGATAGGTAAAAATTTATAATAAAAATAAATTATAAATATCAATAAATAAGCTATAAAAAATAAATATTATTAAAATGAATTGAATTAAAAATTAATTAATAATTAATTTGTAAAAAATTAATAAATAAAAAAATAAACATTATTAATCATATTATTAATTATATTATTAATTTTCAAAGATAGCTTTTTAAATATGCCTAATTTATTTTATTTACTTTAGTAAGTAACGAACATACAAAAAAGTTAAAAATTAACTAAATTTTTTAAATAATTTTTATTCTTTATTTTTGTTATATCTCACTTGCTTCTAATAGTTTTATTTGGCATAATAATAAAATATAAAATAATTAAAGTTATAACAGTAAGAATTAAAGTAATTATAAATGCAATTGCTTTATTTTTATTAAGGGTCTTTTCTTGTAGTAATGCATCTTCTTTTGATTTATTTAATAATACTAAAGCATCTGTTATATTTTTTAAAGATTCATTCTTTGCTTCTTGCAAATACTTATATGAACTTGATAAATTAGGATAAAATATAATATATGCGCTATTATTAACTTTATTAATAATTGCAAGCGTTTCTTTTAAATTAATATTAAAAGTGATATTTGAATTTGATTGATTACTTAAATTTACAATATCTGTATTATTTACACCATTAAATACGGTGTTTGGATAAGCTAATGTAAATATAAAAATAAAAAGGAAAAACAGCAAGCTGATTAAACCTGCTATTTTCTTTGCTTTAAACATAGTTTACACGCAAGCTTATAAATTTACATCTATGTTAAGCTTCTCTTTAAGCTCTCGATATCTATTTCTTATTGTTACTTCGGTTACGCCCGCAACATCTGCAACCTCCTTTTGAGTTCTGCGCTCTCCAGTCATTGCGCTTGCTATATAAACTGCAGCGGCGCTCACTCCAGTTGGACTTCTACCAGAAACCAAACCTTTCTTCATAGCTTCTTTAAGAAGTGCATATGATTTTTCCTGCGCTTCACTGCTCAGCTTCAAAGCATTTACATATCTTGGTACGTAAGCTTGAGGATCTGTAAGCGGTATTTTCAAATCTAATACATGACTTATAACTCTATAAGCTCTTCCTATTTCTTTTTTTGGCATACCAGATATATTAGAAATTTCATCTAAAGTTCTTGGCATCCCTGCTTCACGACATGCCGCGTAAATAACAGCTTGAACTACTGTTTCAATAGGTCTGCCTCTAATAAGATTATTTTGAACACATTTCCTATAAAGGAGGGCAGCATTTTCTCTTATATTCTCAGGTAAACCAAGATAGCTTGCAACCCTATTAAGTTCTGGCAATGCAATTAAATAGTTTCTTTCGCTTGAGCTTGCAATGCTAGCTCTTTTATGCCATTTCCTCATTCTATATAATTGTGCTTGTCGCTTTGATGGAATCTTTACGCCTCTTATATCTTTATTATAAAGGTCGATTTCAGTAACAAGTCCTTTATTTGATTTTGTATACTTCATAGGTGCGCCAGTTCTGGCTCTCGAATTTTTTTGATCTGCATCAAAAGCTCTCCATTCAGGCCCTTGATCACTAACATTCTCTTCTATAATTAAACCACAGTTATTACAAACAAGTTCACCGCGTTCACTATCAAATATCAAATTAGTACTACCGCAGCTTGGACATGTTGTTATTCTTTCTACTTCTTTAGTTTCATGCTGAGCAGCATATGAAGGATTATAAGCTTTTGGAGACCTTTCAATCTCCTCTTCTAATTTATGCTCATTCGCATTAATTGGTTCTATACTAAGCTTTTTATCTTTAACAACAATTTTTTTAATTTCTTCTTTTTCTTTTTTTGGCATTTTTTCCTCTTTCTTTTGTATTTTAGATTTATGTTTACTTGACATAGTATCACCTAAAATTAAGCATAAGACTTAAGATATTATTATAATTGAAATTTTGCATGAAAATCAAAAAATCTTTAAAGCTTTCTAAAAATAGCTAATATTATAGTGTACAATAAGATATTTAAATCTTTCGGTTAACTTTGTGTATGGATACGTATAAATAAGATAAAAATTATAATATTTTAAAATTACCTATAATTTAATAATATTGTAATAATATTAAAACGTAGTACAACATAAGATTATTATTATGTTTTAATGCAATAAATTAATATATTTATAAATATAACTTTATAATTAAATATAAAATATATAATCTAATCAATATTAATAATTTAATAAAATTGACAAATAATAAAATATTAGAAAACAAATACTATATATTGCGGTAATAATATGTTCAATAGAAAATTTAATATAGAAACAGGCAATAATGAAATTATACTTTTTAAAACACCAAGCATAGCTACAAAAATTTTTAAATTGCCAAATTTATACACAATTGTAACCAACAAGCACATTTATAACATGGGTTTTTTTAAAGAACATAAAATGGCGTATAAAAGTATTCAGGCTATAAATATAAAAAAAGGAAAATTTTATTATCAGTTATTAATTATGCCATCTAAAAAAAATAAAATAATTAAATTTAGATCTAATAAAAAGGCAGTATTTGCATTATTTAATATAATAAGCAATAATTTAATGCAACCAAATGGCTCTAATTTAAATAATTTTAACATGAATAAAATAATAAATGAGAATAATGATAAAAAAGATAACAAAAAAGAAAATACTAAAAACAATTTTACTAACAAAAATGCACAAATAAAAAATATAGACAAAAAATTAATACTTAGAAATGATGCACAACATAATAAGAATTTTTCAAATCCGACATCAGTAAAGTATAATTCATATAATTCTAATATATCTAATATTAATATCCTTAAGAAAATTATTAATAATTATCAAAATATTATTTTCGATTCTAAAAATTATTTTAAAGCACAAATTCTATTACAAAATTTATATAAAAATGGCCAAAAAAATCTAAAAACCATTAAGATAAAATTTACAGAAAAGAAAAATATTTTGAATGCTATAGATTATAATCAAATAATTATAAATTTATCAAATTTCATTACAACAAAAAACTTTGGCGAACTTAATAAAAATATTTCATTAATTAAAAATAAATCATTAATGAAAATTAAATATTTTAAATACCATATAATTATTACAAGTAAAATGTTATTTGATAAAAAACAATTATTAATTGTAAAGAATAACAGAAGCTTTATTTTAAAGACTGCACTAGATTTTAATATAACAGATTTAAATTATTTAATTTTTAATAATAAAAATATAAAAAATAAGGAGCAGCAGAATGAAATAAAACAAAATAAAAATTATTTGTATAAAATGCATATATTTAATGTTAGAAGAATAAGAGAGAATACAAAAAGAATAGATATTTTAGATTATTCGGAACCTACTTATTTAAAAGAGCAAATTAACTATAGAGATTATTCATTTAAAATAAAATAATATTTTATTTTTTATTTTATAAACTAATTTATTTTTATAATTGATTAATTATGGAGCTCATGGATTTAATCGGAAAAGTACCAAAAGAGATAATTGATTCATTATTTGAAAGAGGGATAAAATCCTTTACACCACCACAAGAATCTGCTATAAAAAATGGGTTGATAGAGGGTAGGAATATTGTGGTTTCTGCTCCAACAGCAAGTGGAAAAACATTAATAGCAGAAATAGCGTCTATAAATACAGTATTAAGAAATAGGAAAAAGGCAGTTTATATTGCGCCTATGCGTGCACTCGTACTTGAAAAATATGAAGAATTCAAAAAGGCGTACCCTTTTATTAGATCAATAGTGTCTATAGGTGATTTTGATTCTGCAGATCCAACACTAAAAGATTATGATTTATTATTTGTTTCAACGGAAAAATTTGATAGCTTAATGAGGCATAAAATTGATTGGCTAAATGAAATAGGCTGTGTAGTATTTGATGAAGTTCATATGCTCGATGATACAAATAGAGGTCCTACTCTTGAAGTAATTATTACAAAATTAAAAAGTATGACTAACATTCAAATTCTTGCATTAAGCGCAACAATAGGTAATGCTGATGAACTGGCTATGTGGCTAGGAGCATCATTAATTGTAAGCGAATATAGGCCAATAGAACTTAAAAAAGGAATCATTTATAAAAATAAATTTTATTATAAAACAAATTCTAACAAAGAGATTGCAGAATCATTAATTGGCAATTCTACAATCCCAGAACATTTAATAGTTGAAGATACGCTTAATAAAAATAAGCAAATAATAGTATTTTATGCAACAAAAAGAAATGCTGAATCTGGAGCGCAAAAAATAGCTAAAATTATAAAAGACAAACTAAACAATGCTGAATTAAAACAGCTCGATTTGGCAAGTAAAAAAATTTTAAATGTAATCGATAAACCCACAGAACAGTGCATTAAGCTTTCGAATTTAGTTAAAGATGGTGTTGCATTTCACCATGCTGGTTTGACAAATGAGCAAAGGAAAATTGTAGAAGATAAATTTAAGGAAAACTTGATTAAAGTAGTGTGCGCAACTACCACATTAGGATATGGAATTAATTTTCCGGCGCATACTGTTTTAGTAAGAGATTTAAGCAGATATAACTCTTTTTATAATGAAGGATTGAGCGTTAATGAAGTGCTACAGCTTTTTGGGCGTGCTGGAAGACCAAAATACGATGTAGAAGGAAGAGCTGCAATTATAGCGAATACAAAAGAAAAAAAGAATGAACTATATAAAAAATATATAAATGCAAGACCAGATAATATAGAATCAAAACTTGGTGTTCTGCCAGTTTTAAGGACTCACATCTTGGCTTTTATAGCAGAAGGTTTTCTAAATAATAAAAAGTCAATTTCAGAATTCTTAAGTAAGAGTTTCTATAGTTTCCAATACAAAAATAATACTCATATTAATAATATAATAGATGAAATATGTGAAGAGTTGCAAAGTTTTGATTTTATAGAAGAGGAGGATAATAGTTTTTATATAACAAAAATAGGAAAAAAGGTTAATGAACTTTATATTGACCCGATATCTGCTAAATGGATTATCGAATCATTAGAAACCATAGTAAATATGCACGATTCAAAAAGCATACTATATTTAATCTCCAATACACTTGAAATGAGACCTTATGTACGTGAAGTTGAAGAAGCAGAAGAGCTATATCCAATTTATGCAAGAATCGGAGATAACATTTATGAAAAATATAAAATATTTAATTATGGATATTCTGATCCACTTAGAGCAATAAGCACTGCATTAATGTTAAATGATTGGATTTCTGAAAAATATGAAGATGAAATAATGTTAAAATATCATATAACACCAGGTGAAATACATAGTAAATTAATGAATTCAGATTGGATGATATATTCCGCTATAGAACTCGCAAAATTAAAAAATATTAGTATACGGGAACTTATCAATATAAGAGTAAGATTAAAATATGGAATTAAAGAAGAATTACTTGATTTAATTAGATTAGAACAAATTGGAAGAGTGAGAGCACGTATGCTGTATAGTGCAGGAATTAAGAAAGTTGCAGATATAAAAGATAATAAAGCAACAGTTATACGACTTTTTGGAAAAGATCTTGCAGAAAAAATATTTGCACAGGTACCTTAAATAATTTTAATAATAAAAAATAATTAAGGTTGTATTCCACTAATCAATAAAACCACATTTAATTTAAATACTTAATTGTCTCCTTTATTTATAAAAATAGTGGTTATTATGTATATTTCTACTTCAACAATTAAAAAAATTTTAAAGGATGCAGGAGCAGATAGGGTAAGTAATGAAGCAGTTGCTACTTTTCATTCAAATATAAATAAGTTTGCTTATAAAATTGCTACCAGATCTGTAAAATTTGCCAAACATGCGAAACGTAAAACAGTCGACACCTCTGATATAAAATTAGCAATGAGTTTTGAATAAGCTTATACGATAATTATTTATTAAGTTTTTAGATCTTTAATCAACACTTTTATTATAAAATAAATAATTTATATTATTAATAATTATTAATAAACAAATAATAAATTATTAATTACTGATTAATTGAATTAATTGAGTATTTATTAAATTTAGCAATAAATCTATTATAGACTTATGTAAAATTAAGATGATGATTATTTGTCTATTTTGAATAAAATTTTTAAACGCAATGTATTAACAATTAATGAAAATGGAAATCAAATAGAGCTTATAGAAAAGGGCAATGAAAAAATAATCACTTATAATAAAATAGTTTATTCAAGGATAAAAATAAACAATATTTTAGTAAATGGATATTGGGATTATTTTTTACCTTTACCAAATTTTTTCAAAAGTAGAAATAAAGTAAACATTCTCTTAATAGGATTAGGTGCAGGAACTATACCATATCAGATGCTTAATCTTTATAATAATGTTAGGATTACTGCGCTTGATACAAGCAATGCAATGATAGAGATTACAAAAAAATTAATACCCTCTAATATTTTAAAAAAAATAAGATTAAATAAAATAGATGGGATTGATTACATAAATAAAAATTTGAAATATTTTAAAAATTTTTATAGTTTGATAATTCTTGATGCATATATAGATGATAAAATACCAGAAGGATTTTACAAAAAAGATTTTATAGAAAAGGTGCATGACTTTTTAACAGATGATGGTTTATTTACAATAAATTTTGTAAAAACACCAAGTAATGATTTAAATAATATGCTAATTAAACTAAAGGAATATTTTAAAGTATATTTGTTAGATACTGGCTATCTTTCTGGAAATATTATAATTATATGTTCAAAAAATAATGTTAATATAATTGAATCATTAGAGGGTTTACCTGATAATATAAAACAAGAAACATTCCCATCTTATTATAGAATTGTTCCAAAATGATATAAAAATAATTATTTTATATACAATAATTTTCCTGCGATCTAAAATATTGCAATGTATTTTTATTTAAACAATAAATTCAACTGCAATGAATGCAATTCACCTACAACTAAAAGTCATTATTCTTTTCCCAAGAATAATAAAATATTTAAACTAAAAATTAGGATATGTAAAATTAATATCCCGCAATATCTTTAAAAGAATGTAATTGAATACCAACTTCGTCATTAGTATTAAAAATCACTATTTTTATTTTTTTCTTTTCTGCAAGAGCAAGTAACTCTTGTATTTTAGGATTGCTAAGCATTATATCATTTATAATTATAATTTTTATTTCATAATTTTCTATAGCATTTTTAATTTCATCAATACCAAATTTACCTTTACCAATACTATAAAAATTTAAAAATTCGTCCATTAAAATAAATTCTTCCCTTATTTTTTCAGCTTTTAAAATATCTGCGGTCTTTTCACTTTTAATTATTTCATAAACAGCACTTCTTTCTGCACTACTTGCATCTTCAAATATTATTTTTTTATTAAAATTTTTAAAGAAACCAATTTCATCGCCATATTTTTTAATATTTTCTTTTGTGAACGCAGGACCTGCAATAATTATAGTATTAACATTCATATTCTTACAAAGATCAAGGATTTTTTGATAATATTTATTTTCTTGTTCTTGAAAATCCTTTTGTGTGAGTCTTTTACTTAAATTACTGTATATTTCATTTTCAAAAGTTATACCATAATTAAGCAAATAAGCAAAAAGTGCCTTTTCATCATCTACAACAATTATTCCTAAAACTGCTTTTTTTGTATTTTTAATGGCTTCATCGATTAATGATCGTATATAAACAGGCCAGCTTTTTTTTGTAATCTCTAATATATCTCCCGCAGCTATATTTAGAGTATGATAACTACCTAAACGCACATATTCTAAAGGTTTTCCATCAATAATTTTTCCGGCAATACGCAATCGGTTTGCTAATTTATCAAATTCTGTTTTTTCTACATTTATTTTTATCATAACTTCTTTTAATTCACCCTTATCACCTTCATTTGTTTTAAATTTGCGCAAACTTTCAGATTCTACAACATCACCTGAAAAAACAATACGCTGAATTGTCCATAAATCTTCGACAGTATCTACTCTAAGTTTAAGCCTCCCTTCATTCTCATAAAATGAAATTATTTTCATTTAAAGCACTATAATATGTTTTGTAATATTAATTAATAGATCTTAAAATAATTAAAAATATAATAACATATAACATAATAGTATAAAAATACTACACATTATAATATACAATCTTATTAATAAATTATAATAATTATAGAATAAAAAGATAATTATATTACTAATATAATATCAAAATAAGATAATAAATTGATATAAATAAATTATTATATAAAATTATATTATTACAAATTAATTATATACCAATAATTAGTATATCAATATAAAATAATAATATAAATAATTTAAATAGTTATTAGTAAATAATTTATTATTGTTTTGTCAGTAATTAGTAAATGTAAAAATAGGTACAATGTAGATTTATAAGAAAGATAAAATTTAAAAAGTAGATCTAAATGGAAATTTTATTCTCACTTTTAAGTAGTCACCTAATTTATTTGTTATTTTCAAAATTTTTTAACCCATTAAATTTTAATAATTATTTTGTTTTTAATACATATTCTACATTATATAATTTTATTCTAAGTTATGGATATTTTGCATTATTTATTTTGATGCTATTAGAGAGTACTTCATTACCAGTTCCAAGTGAAATTATAATGCCGCTTGCTGGATTACTAAGCCGCGATGGTCTATTTTTATTTCCATTGGCATTTTTAGCAGCGACACTAGGTAGTCTTATAGGTGTTTTAATAGATTATTATATAGGATACATTTTAGGTAAGGATATCATTTACAAACATATGCACTTTTTTCATTTAAAGAAAGAGGAGATTGATAAATTTGACAAGTGGTTTAATAGTAATATGGCATTAACAGTATTTATAAGCAGGCTTATTCCCGTAATAAGGACATTTATGAGCTTTCCTGCAGGTTTTGCAAAAATGGATATGAAAGATTTTATCTCTTATTCTTTATTGGGCATTATAATATGGGATTTTATTCTTATGTTATTTGGTTATTATCTTATAGCATCGAGTAATATCAATATTGTTATTATTTCGATAATTTTATTCCTTTTAACTCTTTATTTTATATATAAAATTGCAAAAAAACATATAACAAAACCTATAACGGCGCATTAATACAGCAATAAATAAATCAAAATTAAAAAATGAAAAGATTATTAAAATTACGCTACTTAGTAATACTGGTGGTTTTATGGAAAAGAGAAGTGTTAAAAAAAATATAAAAAATGAAAATAAAAACAATAATAATAGAGAAAGAACCGAAGATTTATTGCTTTTAGCTTTTGTATTTTTAGGGCTCGGCTTTGGAATCGCTTATAATCAAATTGCTGCTGGTCTGCTTATTGGGTTTGGTGTAGGCATGATTTTTAGAGAGTTTGCAAAGCCAAAATCAGATAGAAATTATAATATAAAGTTACCACTAGGAGTAGCTGCATATATACTAATACTAATTGGAGTATATTTTGTAGTACTAGGTATAGCATTAATAGAAAGTTATTTATTTTTATATCCGTTTAATACAAGCTATTTATTAATAGCAATAGGTATAATTTTCTTAATACTGTATGCTATTGAAAGAAGGAAAAGATAAAAAGAGATTATTATTTTATTTTTTAATTTTATTTACTCGTTTGTAAATACTTTTAGATATTTTAGCATTTAAATATAATACGAGTGAAATTTGAATACTTAAAACAAAACCGTTTTTAAATTATATATTATATTAATTAGATGATGAACGAGGTGAATACCGAGCTAAATGCGATGAAGAAAATTGCGGGCGGGCTGATTTAATGAATATTCTAAAAAAACTTAAAAAAAGTAATATAAGAGTAACAGACATTGCAGCACAATTTTGGTGCGAAAAGCAGATGGAATTAGGCTATATATATGGGCATAAGATAACAGCAGAAATTAAAAAGGGAAAGGATATACATGAAGTATTAGAGAATGAAACAAATATTCCTATAATATTGATGCCAAAAAATTATGCTGATGCTTTATATAAAATACTTTATACAAGTGTATTAGCTATAGAAACATTATTTGAAAATAATAAATCAAGAGAAATACAGGTTTATGGAGCAGTGGATGGCTTTCCATTAGTTGGAAAAGTAGATATGCTGGAATTAAAAGATGGTGCAGTAATACTATTAGAGGATAAAACAAAAGCCACAGATACGCTTCCAAACACACCACAACTTTATACACATAAAATACAAATAATGTTCTATAAAAAAATGCTCGATGAATTAATACAAAAAAAATATACTAAAGAGGATTATAAAAGGCAGTATAATATTGATAAACTTGTTATAAGTGATGAATTTAAAAGACAGCTTGATGCATTAAATGTTAAGAAAGAGGATCAAAATCTTGATTCAATAGTGACAAAGTATTTTAGCATGTTTCCCAAACTTGGTAAGATTGATGATATGCTTAAAATAAGATATATAAATCAATTTACAGGTAATGAAATAAAAACTTATAAATTTTTATATGATAAAAATGAGGTTGATAATATATTAAAATTTATTTTAGGGTATTGGAAAGGAGAAAGAGAAGCGCTAACTGTACCTGAAAGTGAGAATTGGAAATGTAAGTACTGCGGATTTTATGGAAAAGAATGCACAAAATGGTGGCCACAAAAGACTTTAAATAATAAATAAAATATAAAATATTTATAAAATTATGATTGACAAAGGAGAATAACATGATTACAAAGGAAAACTTAAGGGAGGACTTTTCCAAAAAACCTGAATTGTATTATTCGACAAAAATATTTAAGGAAAATAACTTTGTTAGAAAAAAATGTAGAATCTGCGGAAAATTTTTCTGGACATTGGATCCTGATAGAGATACTTGCGGTGATAGCGAACATTCGGGATATACATTCTTTAAAGATAAACCACTTGAAGTGGATTATGTAGAATTCTGGGACAGATTTGCAAACTTCTTTTCAAAGAATGGACATAAAATAAT
>JBMFUB010000017.1:0-15321 GCA_049966715.1 Candidatus Micrarchaeia archaeon | reverse complement strand
TTGTGTTGCTCCTCTATGCATCCCTTTTTCAAATCTTGCAAGATCATGGATCATTGTTATGATTTTTAGATTTGGACTTTCTTTTTTTAATATCTTTGCTGCAAAGCCAATTTCATGATCTATTATATGCACTATATCATAATTATTTTTTGCAATTTTTTTTATTTTTTTCTTAAACAAAGTATTTGTATATATTAACCCTAGAATATTATTTCTTTTTGCTTCTGTTAATGCATAAATAATATCAATTTTAATTGATTTATCTAACATTCTAATATGATTTATTAATTGATAATTATATTCAGTTATTCCAAAACCACTACCTGCTTTTGGTTCTACTATACTTACTGCCGCAATTTTCATTCTTGCACCTTTGATAGAAATATTTAAATAATTTATATAAATTACTAAATTATTATTAATAAACTATTAAAACCGTTGCTCATTTACATTAAAGAAACAATTATAATAAATACATCTGTTTTTATTATTCTCTAATATTCTATACATTAATTTATGTTATAACTATAATTTATATTATAATATTATATAATAATATTATATAATATATTGTATAATTTGTATAGCTAATATATCATAATAACATATTTTGTATTTAATAAATTTAAATATTTTAGATATATTTGCCAAACTGCTTTCTGATAATATAATAATATATTATAAAAGAGAAAATTAAACATAAAATAGAATATATAAATCAAGTATCATTATGTTATTATTACGAATGTCGGCAAAACATTTAAATAATAATATTTATTATATATAAAATAGTGATTATTATGAATAAAAGCATTTTAGGGTTGGGTATATTAATAATACTGATTATTGTAATTGGTTTCATATTCTATTGGAATGGTAGCTCTATTTCAGTGCCTCCTGCTATTTTAACAAATTCAACTTCATCAAATACAACTTCAACAATGGCTTTAATGATTACCGATCCTCCATTTGTGCCGATTGGTACTGAGAGTCTTATAATAAATTACAATGGCTTGTCGCTTCATGAAAGTGGAACTTCATCTTATTATAATATTTCTACTGCTGGAAGTGTAAATGTTTTATCACTGAGCAATATAACTCAAACAATAGCGCTTCTCAATATACCAAAGAATTTAAGTTTTGATAGTATTACATTTGAAGGTTTGTCTGCAACAGCTACAATAGACAACAAGACATACAATATAGAACTCCCTTCAAACAATATTACAGTATCATTGAATAGTAATGCAAGTGCAAGGATCAGTAAAGCATTGCTTGTTGATTTATCACCATCGATAATACAGGTTTATAATAACAGCAACTCTACCTTTGTATTGCATCCACAAGCAATTGCAACCGTATTGAGCAATAATGAGATAAATTCAAGTATTATGAATGTGGGTGCAAGAATAAGAATGAATGCAAACATAATCAAAAGAATAAATTCAATGTTTCCAAATATAAGCATAACAGGAGCAAGCTTGGCGGAATCAGGCAATACAATATCATTTTCAGTATCTGTCAGCAATAAGGACAATTCAAGTGTTGAAATCAAGCATATAATGCTTATAGGGTTTATGGCGGGAATCAAAATGAATATAAGCGGCATTAGCAACGTTATAAATATAAAAGACATGGGTGCTGAAATGCCAGTATCTATCACTGCAAATATCACTTCTAATGAAATAATTAATACATCTGGCATAATTAAAGGAGTCCAAAATTCAAATGGCTCAGGTTCAAACACAAGCAAGATAGCAAAGAGTATTTCAGAAGGAAATTTAATAGTAAATGAGAGAGGAGCTATAAATTTTGGCAGAGAATTTAGTGAAATGGGATTCAGCAATATTAGATTCAATGAGAGCATTAATGAATCAATAATGAGGGATATGCATGGCAATGTTATAGCGCCAAATATAGAGCATATGATAGAAGATGCAAACTTCTTCAATAGGAACTTCCATGATGTGCTGAATTTTGAGGTTGCACAAAACGGATCGCTAATACTTCCATTTGATTTCCACGAGGCGGAAGGTCCAAATGGATTCGATATGAACGCATCAAGTACGCATACCTTTACATATAATGGCAATATACTTTTAGGAGATGGAAGAATTGCTATTAATATAATACCAAATCAAACATATTATATAGTAGTAATCGGAGAAGACGGAGCACATGCAATCGCCAACGTAACAGCAAGTTAATGCAAATTAGCTTTTTTATTTATTTTATTTTTTATTTTAATATCTTTTTATCTCTTTTATCTTTTTATTTATCTTTTAATTTATTTATTAATGCGCCATTATAGTTTATTATAAATTATATCTTATTTTTATTTTAACCGATCATAAAATTATGATATATTATCTGTGTTTTTAATTCATAAAATGCTAAAAGAAAAGAATAAATATCTAAATGTACTAATTTATCTTCATGCCAGATAAGATATTTCGAAGCAATAACAACACCAATAAATTAAATAATTCTGCTAGTGCTGTAGAAGAGATATTAGAATTAGAATATAAAATTTTAAGCTATGGAGAAGATAGAAGCTCTCTCATTAATAGTTACAACCAAAAATTAGAAAATATTTTTAAAAAAATTGATATCGATCAAAGCATCGATAAAATTGATAAAATTGATGAGAAAAAATTATTTAATGATATTATAAATGCGATAAAAGCGGAAAAAATGCCGAGCAGGAGCAGTATTCTATACGATTTCTGCACTGCAGATATAGTATCAGATTATTCCATTCTAATAATTATGAATGATATCCTAAATAAATTAAATTATCCACATAAATTGGAATTAAATGGTAGAAATATCATCATTAAAGGTAAGGATGTTGAAATATATACAAAATTTGCAAATAAATATTATTTTATCTTAGAGGAAAATCTCAAATCAATTAATGAAGATAAAAGTGAAGATGTTTATTTAGATTCCAATAATAAAAATATTAATGGAGACTGTAATAAAAATGACGCTGAAAATATATTGATATTTGTTAAATTGTATCACGCATATTTTTATTTAGGGGCGGCCAAGTATGATACTGTTATCGAGCTGCTTAAGGATATTGATAAAGATAAATTGAATTCCAATTATTTTGCGCTCAATATGCTCGCCTCATCTTATTTTGCTAAAACTAATTTTAAATTAGCAGAAGAATACATTGATAAATCAATCAAAATAAACCCAAGTGAAAATTCTTTGGCGCTTAAGGGCAGTATACTATTTTATAGCAATAAACCTGACGATGCGCTTAAATATTTTAAGAAGAGCCTTAAATTAAATGATAAAAATATTATATCTTTGCGTCTGTCCGCTTATATATACTATAATAATGGATTATCTGAAAAAACATTAGAAATTTATAATAAATTAGTCAATATTTATCCATTTGATAGAGATTTTGATACACTATATACTAAAGCAGTTCTTGAATATAATCTTAATAAAGAGGAAAGGGTTTTAAATACGAGCATTGAAAATGCATTAGCACGTGCAAAAGATGATAAGGATAAGGAAAAAATATTATTATTAAAGGCAAATTTCTTGTTAAGAAAAGAAGATGCAGACATTAATGAAATTTTAAAAATAGCGGATATGCTAATGGATCTAAAATCTCAATATTTTGCAGGAATAATAAAGATTCATGCGTTTAATAAATCTGAGGACTATGATAATGCTTTAAAAATAATTGATAATATGTTAAAGGAAAGAGAAACCTATGAGCTTTTGGGGCTTAAAGCACTTGCGCTTTCAAAAATTAAAGGAAGAGAAGCCGAACTTTACAATGTAATAAATAGAATAGTTAATTTTGCTGAGAATTTAGATTCATTAAATTTAGTTGCAGACATCATATCAAAAAGTGAATTTCCAAATCCATTAAAAGAAGATGTGCTTTTAAAAATTTTAGAAAGTATAAATTATGGCCAAAATATACAAGAGATAATTGCAAAAGCTGCATTAGTTTTTACAAATAGTGAAAATCCCGATACTCAAAAACTTGGCTTTAATCTTTATAATCTTTTAAATAATCCTAATCCTTATAAAATATTAAATGAACCCTCTATGACAAATGTATCATCAACGATACGCGGTGGGAAAGGAAATGAAGAGAATAATTAAAAATTGAATAAGAAATTAAGAATCACTCCATAACTTCTATGAGTGATTTCTATTTATTCTTTATAAAAACTAAAATATAATATTATAATATTTAGTATACAGCTTCATTTTACTTATTAAAAATGTTGGTGATAAATGCTGCCTCTTTACTTTTTGAAGAATGAAGAATTGCAATATATTATAAAAATATTAAAAATATAAAAATATAACTTTATTTACACATTATAAATCTATTAATAATTTATATCTATTTAATAATTAATAATATAATATAATATATATCATATCTTTAATAATTCTATTAATTATTTTTTGTTGTTTTTTATATTTTTATTAATTATATTATAATAGATCTATTCTATTATTTTATAATTACATTATTTATTTTATGATACGCCTTTATTATTTATTTTATAATATATCTTTTATAATATATCTTCGGTTATGCATAGATTATAAGAGTTATACATAAATTATGCATAGATATAAAAATCTGCTATACAATAAAAATAATGATAGTATGATTTATTTGTTTTTATTTATAGTTGCATTGCTGCTTGAGGTTACATCTATAATTATGATATTAAAATCAAAGCATATGCTGCATTCTGTGCTATTCCTTTCATTCCTATTTGTTTTAAATTCCGCCATCTTTGCAATGCTAAATCAGCCCTTGCTTGCGCTTGCTCAGCTCTTTATTATGGTTGGTGGTGTATCTGTATTTATGTTTGTTGGGGTTGCAACAGAGAGCAAAAATCATACGCTTAACAATATTCCGCTCTTTGTAGTTTTATGGCTCTCATTAGCGCTGCTTATGCTCGCGCCTCTATTCTTTACACATACCGCAATATCGAGCACTCAGCTGGCCACATTGCCATCAAATTCTATAGCAGTGCAAAACCTAGGTACATCAAACTCTATAGCCGCATCAACATCAAGCACATCTAATTCGATACAAAGCTCAATACAGAGCTCAGCCGCCCAGCTAAACCCAGAGCTCATTGCATCAAGCCTCGCTTTCCAAAGCTACAGCTTTTATCTGATGTTTGCAAGTGTATTCCTGATTGCTATAGGTTCCGCTCTGCTCTTCGTCAAGCTTAGAGCCGCTAATGCTAATTAATCTTTTATATAGAATATAAATATCAAAATAGTGTATATATTATTTTATCTTTTATTTATTTTTTATTTCTACAATGATTAATATTGTGTTTATACATCCACAAGCATAAATAAGTTTATATTTATCTAATATTTTATACAATATGTAATTTATTTAATATGTTCATCTAATATATTTTGTTCAATATGTTTATACATTATATTCCTCTATTATTATTCTATATCTATATATATTCTATTATGTATCTATTATTTCTTCATTATTACTATAATATTTGCAATGATATTATTATTTGTTATAATATTATTGTATACTATTAATTACATTATTTATATGATACCTTTTTATCTAGTAATTGTTTTATTATATTTAATAGTTCAAATAATTTTGGCAATATAAATATCTATTTGATATATTTGTAATATATTTATTTAATTATATTTTATGCAATTTAATTAAATATATATTTTTAATGTATTTAAAGTATAAATAAGAATTTACAGAAATTTTGCTAGATAATAATAGAATAAGATAGTTGGTTAAATGTTTGTTTTTTATTTTGTGATTATGGCTATAGTGCTTTTCTCCGCGGGTTTGGCCAGCATAATCGCTACAAAGCATTTCTTCTTAATGCTAGTTGGGGCTGAACTTGCGCTCACCGGAAGTGCTCTCGCTGCATTGTCAATGTTTTCTATGCTTGATTCTGGGAATATACTGCTTATGTTATTTCTAATATGGAGCATTGCCGCATCGGAAGCTATAGCGCTCATTACATTCTATAGGTATATTGTTAAGTATGAGAATAATTTTGATGTTTCTAAGCTTAATAAGCTGAGTGATAAATAATGCTGTATGCAATTGTTGCATTTCCACTTATAATCATGGCTTTCCTAGCATTGATTCTTAGAAATCATGATACTCTAATAAAATATTCAGCACTTATTGCAAGCATTTTGTCATTGATTCTTGCTATTATGCTCTTTTTAAATTCTAAAAGCATTGTAGTGCAAGACTTTACATGGTTTAGTGTTGGAAATCTTCAATTCAATATCGCATTTATCAATTCCTCGATCAATATTATTGCGCTGTTGGTTGTAGCGGTAATAACACCTTTAATATTTCTCTATTCTATAGGCTTTATGAACGTTCCATCAGAGCAGGCACGCTTCTATTTTGAGATCTCCCTTTTTGCCGCATCTATGATGCTTTTTACAATTTCCTATAGTTTAATATCTTTATTTATTGCATGGGAGCTTTTAGGAATTACAAGCTATCTATTGATAGGCTTTTGGTATTGGAAGAAAGCACCCCCGTATGCCGCAAGAAAAGCAATAACAATTATATTTATAGGTGATATTTTATTTCTTTCTGGAATTATTATAATAGGCATGACATATAACAATTTTCTTATATCTGCTCTCTTTACAATTCCTGAAAAACCTGTAATATATGTTGCTTTAATATTAATACTTCTTGGGGCATTTAGCAAATCGGCAGAATTTCCATTTGAGGAATGGCTTCCTGATGCAATGGAGGGTCCAACTCCTGTTTCTGCTTTCTTGCATTCTTCAACAATGGTTAAAGCAGGTATTTTGCTTATTGCATTTATATTGCCTATTTACGCCGCCTACAACCTTTTAAATGTTATATTATTTATAGGAATTATAAGTGCAATTATAGGTGCTTCAAATGCACTTACCTCAAGGCACATTAAAAAAATCCTTGCATATTCAACAGTTGAGGATTTGGGTTTTATGTTTATCGCACTAGGCTTAAACAACTTAATGGCTGCAATGATGCTTTTTATTGCGCAAGCGTTCTATAAAGCGCTTCTTTTCATGGGTGCTGGCGCATTAATGAGAGCAAATGAAAATAAGGAAGATATATATGAGATTAAAGGTGCAACCATAAATAAGCTTGTTTATATTTCTTTGATATTTGGAGTTGCATCTCTTGCGGCAATCTTCCCTCTTGGTGGATTCTTTGGAAAGGTCATTATAGAAGATACCACAAGTGGCCTGGTTTATATAATTCTCTTATTTATTGAATTTGTATCAACTTTATACATATTTAGGTGGCTCTTTGTATTGATGGAGGAGCCAAACAAAGATATTGAAAGCCTTAAAATTAATTATAAATTATTGCCGAAGACAATGCTTTTTGCAATGCTTCTGCTTGTTTTCTTTGTTTCATTTTCGTCAATAGCATATTTCTATCTTCCAAAAGTTCTTTTTTCTGATGGGCTTCTAAATTTTCTATATAATTCATTATTAATTGATAGTATAATTGCTTTAATTGGAATTTACATCTCATATCTATTTTTCTATAAAAGGAAGATAATAATTAAAGAGACATATAGTTGGTATAAATATGCTTACATGCTGCTTTACAATAATACAATAATTAATTTATTCTATTTATATTTTGTAGAGTTCTTTGGTTATATATCCTATATAACAGAAGGCATTGAATTATCAATCGAAAAATTATTTTATAAATCAGGAGATGCGACTTTATTATTGAGCAATAAATTAAGAAAGATTGAGAATGGTCAGATAAATACTTATGCACTATCATTTATATTTGGTATCTTTTTAATATTATTAATTATAGTTATATTTTATTTATAATATTTTAAAATTTATTTAGTTATATTGTATTTATTGTATTTATAATATTAAATTTAAAATATTTTTATAATATATTTATAAAATTTCCATAATATTTTTATTAGATTTAGAATATTTTTATAGCAATTAATTTATAGAGAATCAAAATTTATAATAATAAGATATGATTATAAAGTAAATAGCACAAATAAACAATAGGAAATATGCAAAAGCAATAAATAAAAAAAGAAAATCGAAAATAAAGTTTAATATAAAATAAAAATAAATAAGGAATAAATAAAAAAATAAAATAAAAAGCAAATAAAGCAAATAAAAATAGAAGAATGAATGGGGTTAAAATGGAGTTTTATATTGGTGCGATGTTTATTATCATCCTTTTCGGAATCCTCTCAATCATTCTTCTCGATGAGAAAAAAAGCAAAAAGATCGGCCTAATCATATCTGGAATAATCCTTCTATCCGCATTATCTCTTTTGTTAAATCTCTTCTTAAGCGGTGCGGTATCTTACAAAGAGAACTATGGTTTGTATATATCTATTCTTAATATAATGCTCCAGTTTCAGCTAAATGCAATTTCTGTAGCGCTTATAGTTATGGTGTCTATTGTTGCTTTTGCGGCAATATTAGCGGGAAACATAGAAAAGATAAATTCAAAAGGCAAAAACGCGCTTGTACTTCTTTTTGAGCTATCTGCGATCGCCTTATTTGCATCCGCCAATCTCTTTCTTTTTTATATATTTTGGGATGTTGGCGTTATAACACTCTTCTTTATGCTCTATCTTTATGGATCTGCTAATAGAAAAAGAGCGGCTACAAAGTTTTTTATATATGAATTTGCTGCAAGCCTGCTGCTTCTGCTTGCTATAATTATTTTATATTATTCTATTCAACCACATACCTTTAATATCAATGCAATAATACAAAATGCATCAAGCATACCAAAGAATACACAAGAACTTATATTTCTGCTTTTCTTTTTAGCATTTGTTATAAATATGCCTATATTTCCTTTTCATTCCTGGCTTCCTGATGCTTATACAGAAGCATCCACACAGGGCTCTATGCTCCTTTCTAGCACATTAGCAAAGTTCGGTGGTTATGGTATGCTGCTTCTTTTCCTAATACTACCAATTTCACACCTGCCAAAATTGGCATTTGGTATATTTATCTTAGGATTAATATCTGTATTTTATGCTGCTTTTACATTAATGTCGCAGCGAGATATTAAAAGAGTTATAGCATATTCAAGCATTGTTGAAATGGGTATTATACTTGTTGGTATTGCTTCATTAAATCAATTGGGCATTGAGGGCGCAGCCTTTGCAATGTTTGCACATGGACTTATCATATCATTAATGTTTCTTGTTGCTGGCTCTATAGGGCATATATTTTTAAATAGGGATATTAAACTTTTGAGTGGAATTGCAAAAAATACTCTTTCAAGTGCATACACATTTATGTTTGGTATATTTGCAATTGCGGGAGTTCCGCTTACTGTGGGATTTATAGGAGATATACTTATATTCAGCAGTGCATTTTCAACTTATTCTATTATCGGATTACTTCCTTTATTTGCGCTTATTATACTCGTTGGATTTCTCTATTATATAAATAGCAAAACAGTCTTTAATACTGGTGAGTACTCTAAAGAAATTAATTATATAGGAATTGAACAAAAAGCAGGTTATATATTTCTTATAACTGCGATATTTGTATTTGGAATAATGCCGTTTTTGATTTTAAATCTTTTTTCAACATTAAGTTTTTAATTTAAAAATAATGATCAAAACATGATACAAAAAAGATATAAAAATAAAATAATAAATGTAATAGGGTAATAAATATAATAAGATATAAATGAATAATAAAAATAATATAATAAAAATATAAAAGCAATATAATGAAGAGAATATAAAATAAAAAATATAACAAAAATATAAGAATATAAAATATAATGGAAATGTAAAATTGGAATATAATAAAATAGAAATGGTATATATGTTTGCGGATTACGTTCTTATTATGCTTATCGGTTTGCTAGCCTTATCAGGAATAATATCAGAATTTATGATAAACAAAAAGAGCGCATTTATAACAATTTCAATTATATTTCTAATCTTTATAATAGTAAGCGCATTCCTATTTATAGAAGGGATTAATTCTATTGTATTTGGATTGTTTCATATATATCCATTTTCAATGCTTTTTACAATTCTTATAGCCTCGCTTCTTATAATGGTAAATATCATCACTTATAATTATTCTAAAGATTATTTTAATTTTTTAATGATATTCAGCTTTGTAGCTACAGGTATGTTTATAGTGGTTCTTGCGGGCTCGCTTATAAGCGTGCTGATAGGACTGGAGCTTATGACAATATCCACAGCATTCCTTATAATAAATGAAAATAGGAAAAGCATAGAGAGTGCAATCAAGCTTTTTATTATGTCTATAATGTCAACAGTTTCATTGACCTTTGGAATTGCGCTTCTTCTTCCCTTTGCCCCATCTCTTCTTTTAATTCCAATCTCAACCAATATGAGTGCAGATTTCGGAATTATACTATTGTCAATGGGTCTTATTATTGCAGCACTCTCTTTTGAATCTTCGCTCTTTCCATTCAATCTTTGGATTCCAGATGTTTATCAAGGTGCACAGACTTACATAACCGCAATGCTCGCCGGGATCAATAAAAAAATTGCCTTTATAGCAATTATATATATCTTATTTATACTTCTTCTCCCACTTGCTAAAATTTACTCCATCATAATAGCGGTTCTTGCGGTTTTAACAATGTTTTTTGGTAATCTTATAGCGCTGGTGCAGAAAAATGTAAAGCGTATGCTTGCTTATTCCTCAATATCTCAAGCTGGATACATAGCGGTTGGAATAGCGGCTGCGACAAGCTATGGAATATCTGCGAGCATCTTTCAGATCTTTGCTCATTCCTTTATGATTATAGGCGCATTTTCAATAGTGCTTTGGCTTGAAAGTAAAAATATAAATACAATAGAGGAATATGAAGGTTTAGCTGGAAGGAATAAGTATGCGGCCCTCTCCCTGACTATTTTCATGCTTTCTATGATTGGTGTACCTCCTTTAATCGGTTTTGTAGGAAAATTCCTTTTGTTCAGCAGTGCAATATTCAGCAACATGCCGCTTCTTGCAGCATTTGCAATAATAAACAGCTTTATATCAATATACTATTACATGAAAGTGATTTTTGCTATGTATGAGAAAAGGGATAAAAATGTATTATATTTTAATAAGAATATCTCTTTTGTAGTTGGTTTGTGTTTTATTCTTGTGATTTTACTTGGCATCTATCCATGGATCTTAATTAATGCTTCATCAATTGCAGCCACATCTATACTCTAATTTATTTAATTAATTTATATTTTATTTCCAAACTAAGTAGATACCAAGCCAAAAAGAAATTATATAAGAATTTGTTCGTGAAGGAATGCTACATAAGCAAGCATTTTCTGAATAAACTATTTCCTTTAATTTTTAATTTTAAGTTTGTTTGCTTGTTTTTGAAGCTAATAAAAAAGTTCAAAATTGATTGTATTTATAAAAGTTATATGTTGAATTTCAGCATCGAACTTGGCCTATCCATATTGCCATGCTTTGCTAAAAACCGCTCAATGCCAAAAAGTTTTCCTATTCTCATTGTTGCAGATAAAAACATATCATTAACGTTTGAATAATATGAATGTATGAAATTATGTGCGGCAAAATCAATAGAGTAATTCTTGCGCCATATTTTTTCATATTCATACAATGATTCAATATCTTCATTAACATATTTTGATATTGTTTCTGCCGCAATTTTAGCGCACAACATTCCAAATATTATTCCACCTCCTGTGCTAGCTTTAACTTGGCCCGCAGAATCCCCAATTAATATCACATTGCGCATTGCGGTTTTTTTCCTGAGCTGAATTGGTATAATGCTAGCTGCACTTTTGATAAGCTCCGCATTCTCTATTTTTTCAGCAATTTCCTTCTGATTTACAAATTTTGAAAAGACAGATAAGCTATTAATTTTTGCTTTGGATGAAACGCCAACTCCTATTTCTACAGTTGAGCTTGAATGCGGTGCAATCCATCCAAAGAATCCTTTTGTTATTTTATTTGAAAAGAAGAGTTCAACTTTTTTAGCATCTTTAACATCAACATTTTTATATTCTGCTTTATACGTCAATATAAATTTTTCAATCGGCGGAAAGTTAAATGCATTTGCAACTGTTGAAATCGCGCCATCCGTGCCTATAATTATATTATTATCACTTCTCATTTTTATGAGCTCATATCGATCAAGCTTTGTTTTAAGAATCAGCTCTGCTCCTGCTTTCTGAGCATCATGTGCGAGCAGCGCGGCAAATTTAGCCCTATCAATAATATATGCTTTGTCTTCATCAGCTTCTATATTCAAAGTTGCGCCTTTAGCGCGGATTTTAGCTCCATTAAGTGCGTTTAATATAGAGGATTTATATTTATTATAGAATATGCCTGCACTAGCCAAGCCCTCTATCGATAGAATGCCAGATGCTTTGTCTGCGCCATCAGAAACGGAAGATTTGGAATCATAAACCAAAGGAGAAAGTCCTAGCTCACCTAGCTGTTTAGCGAGATATAATCCTATTGCACCAGCGCCTACTATAATAATATTTTTGTTGCTCTTAAGCATTTACTCGCGCAGTTGTGGATTAAATACTACTTTAAACTCCAAATCAAATGATCCGAGCTTTAAAAAGAAATCCTTCAAATTTTTATAAAGGGGATAACGAGGGTCCTCTTTTATTTCAAATTCCATGTGCGATAAATCTGGATAATGTATATCATACTTGCAGAAATTAGAATCTATTTTAACTATTATTTTACTTTTTTTATTATTCTCATTTTGGTTGATACAAGTAATCTCTACAATCGGAAAAGTTTTGATCATCGCTTCATTTTTTAATAATACATCTAATTTTTCATAATTACCTTCTTTTTTGTAATTAAAAACAAGATTTGCATTATTTGAGCTCAAACTTTCAATTATTCTGCTTTTTATTAAATCTTGAGATTTTTCTAATACGCCTTTTATTTTGCTGTTAGGATTTTGGCTGTTATTTTGATTTATTGAATTCATATCAATCACTTATTATTCTATTTTTATAGTGGTATATAATATATTTTATAATATAATATATTCTATAATATAATATCTATAATTTTATTTTTTATCTATTATTTATATTTCTATAATACTTTTTATAATATTTATATTTTTCTTTTTAATAATTTTCAATATTTTATTATTGTTTTATTCTTATCTTATAATTCTATTTTTATTGCTATTTTTATTATTAGTATTTCAATTCAATTTTATAAGATTTACAGCTATAACGGTAATGAGTTAAATAATAATTAATAATTGAATTTTATATTGTGTTTTTATACTATATATTACCAACAACTAGGTGACAATAAACTATTTGCAATATAATTATAAATTATATAAACTATTTATACATACATTAAATATATATGTAAATTAGATTAACAGTACAAAAGCATCATAAAATATAAAATATATAAATTAAGATTATAAATTATACAACATAAATATAACAAATATATAAAATATTTTATTTTAATTTTTATATTATTTTTGAATATTATTAAGATATAAAAATTATAAAAAACTATAAATAAATATATAATAATAATTTTATAAAACAAAAGGTATTTATAAATTATAAGGAATCAATTAACTAATAAATATGATATTCTATAAAAGTTTTACAAGTTTTAGCTTCAAACCTGCATATTATTAAAGTTGCCGTTGGTATTGTATTATTTATAAAATGTTATAATTAAATAAATATAAGTAAATGAAGGAAAATGAAGAATAAGGTTATTAAATAATAATATAAATGCTATTAAATATAAATTAAATATAAATAATAGTAAGGTGTTTATTGTGGATGATCCAAAAACTAAAAAGCAAAATAATAGTACAAAAGAGAAAACAAGTAAGAAAGATAAGATTAAATTAAATGAAGAAGATTATAAAGAAGTTAAAGTACCTTCTGTGAAAATACAAAATATAGTTGTAAGCGCAGATCTTCATGCAATTATAGATTTATTTAATTTATCGCAGGATATTAAAGAAGTTGATTATGAGCCTGAGCAGTTTCCTGGTGCAATATTTAGAGTAAGCAATCCGAAGGCAGTCTTAATTTTGTTCAAAAATGGTAAGATGATATGCACTGGCGCGAGCACTGAAGCGGATATTAAAAGAGTGCTTGAATATGCGGCTAAAGTAATATCAAAATATGTTCTTGAAGTGCCGGAAGAAAAACAAGCAAAATCAGAGAGCAAAGATTCAAAATAACAGAATTAAAAATTAACAGCAAAACGTCATAAATGCAAATACTTGGAATTTTTACCTTAAATATAAAAAAAATTTAAGAAAAGTAAATAATATTATTTAAATTATTTTGCATTTATATATTGATAAAGAATGATGATGCTGATGAAGTTTATTAAATTTAATTTTCCCTCTCTTTTGTTTGCTTCCTTATTTATATTTTTTATATCTGCAGTTTTTTCAACAATATTAGTATCTCAAAGCACAACTAATGCTAATACAATTACAATAAGCACCAAAACAACAAATCCTACTTTTTCCATATCTTTTAATATTCTTCCTAGCAATTCTGGCTTAATAATTTTTAATAATATTCAATATCAAACAAACAATTCAAACACTTTTATTTTAGGAAATTATCCAATAAATGCAATTCCTAACAGTAATTTTGTATTTTCAAATTGGAGCTCAAGCAACAGTGCAAATGTGAGCTTCGAAAATTCATCAGCACAAAATACTATTGTTGCAATTAATGGTAATGCGGTTATAACTGCAATACTTTTACCTCAAATAACATTTATTACTAATATTACTAGCTTACAGATCGGTTCAAATAATTTTAATTCAATTATTTCAAATACTTTTAATATAAATAATTCTAAATTAACACCTTTATTTAATTTTACAAATATCAATATTAATTTTACAAATATCAGCATTCAAAATAGATATAAATCATCCTTGCATAATTTTGCAAATTTTATTCGTTTAGGCGGATCTACAAGTAGTAATTATAATGAAGGGTTGCAATTCTATCGAAAAGGAGGCAATAACAAAAATATTTATATTCCCTCTTTAAGCTATCAATTAATAAAGAGTTCCAATACAACAATCATTAGTTCTTTTGCAAATTCGTATTTGGGTTCTATTTCTATAAATACTATTATTTCTCAAGAAAATAATAATATAAATATAGAAACATTTAACTTAATTAATAATACTCAGAATCCAATAGTAATTCCAAATACAAGCATAATAAAAGGATTTTTAATTACTCCAAAAATACC
>JBMFUB010000016.1:0-16259 GCA_049966715.1 Candidatus Micrarchaeia archaeon | reverse complement strand
ACATGTTAGAAGAAGACAAAAACACAAACATTACAGGGAAAAATATGAGAAAGGTAGAGATATCTGACGGTGAACCTGAAAAGAAGGATAAAAAATAAAATATTTTATATACTTTTTATTTATAATAAGTATTATTAAATTTAAATTATTAATATAATAAATTTATATAATAAATTTATAAATTATAAATATTAATTTATTTATTTACCTAATTTACTTTATAAATAAGCTTACAATTATAATAATAAATAATAATATAAATAATAATATAAATAAATATTCCAAATTACATTAACTTTAATTGATAAATTAATAAAAGAATAAATATATAATAAAAATTGATATAAACAATATTGTTGATTATATGGAAAGATATGATAAAACAAAAGTTAAATTAAAATCTAATAAGAACAAGAGAGGAAGGCGCAAAGCTTATCTTATTGGTATTGATTCAGTGCCGCTTTCTGTACTTAAAGAGCTTAGTGGAAATAAAGGGATGGAAGCGTTTGATGAACTTTTAAAGACAAATTCTATCGTAGATCTCGAATCAACACTCCCACCGATAACAGGGCCTGCATGGCCGAGCTTATATACGGGCTTGAATCCTGGTGAACATGGTGTTCCGAACTTTTTAACAATAACTAAAAATTATGTTAAGGAATTAGTTTTTTTTGATTCACATAAACATAAACCTTTTTGGGAGACACTTGCTGATGAAGGTCATAAATGTTTAGTTATAACACCAGCAATGATAACAATGCCTCCAATAAATAAAAATATTGATATGATTACTGGATTTCCACTTCCATCAAAACCAAGTAATGAAAAGATGGGAAGAATGATGCAAAAATATAATTTTACTGGAGAGGTGGATTTAGAAAAGGATATTGTTGAGGGAAAAATAACTCTTGATTACGCTACTGCAGAATACATTAAAACAATAAAAAAACGTGCAGGTCTTGCAAAAGAATGCATATTAAATGATGATTATGATTTTGTTTATGTCTGTTTTACCGAAACTGATAGAATTCAGCATTATACTATGAATCTTCGAGATAGAAAAAAATATCTTCTGTCGATATATTCAGAGATATCTAATTTTGTCGGCTTTATACTCGAACGTGCTAAAAAAGAGGATGCAGCAGTTTTTATTGTATCTGATCACGGTGCTCAAGCAATTTATAATAAGTTTTTGATAAATACCTGGCTTATTAATAAGGGCTACATAACACTTAAATCTGAAAATACAAAGCAAAAAGGAAATATATTAAAATATAAGATGAGAAGCTTATTAATGAGACATAAAAGCACATTAAGAAAATTCTTTTATAAAATGCCTCATTCTATGAAATTATTCATTAAAAATACTTTTATTGATTCTCTTCCTGCAGACACATCAAAAGGGACTGCATATTTATATATTTTTGATTATAATATAAATAAAACAAAAGCATTTGCAGAAGTTTCAGTTCTTCCAGTATGTTCTATTTGGATAAATGACAAACGCTTTGATAAAGGAATTGTTGATGAAAAAGAAAAGAAAGCACTCAAGCAAAAGCTCATTAGTGAACTTAAAGAAGTTAAAAGTGCAGAAGGAGATAAGATGTTTGTTAATGTTATAGATGCTGACGAATACTATAAAGGAACAAAATTATTTATTGCGCCAGATATATTTGCAGAAGCCAAACCACATTATACTGTAGACATATTTACATATTCAAAAAATTCCATATTTGCAAAGCCACAAAAAGGAAAGAGTGGTGACCATACCCGATATGGTATATTAGGTTTTTATCCAAAAATAAAAGTGAATAATCCAAAAATAACAGAAGTAAAAGATATAATAATGAAATACTTTGATGAGGCAAAATAAAAATAAAAAGATAAAAAAAGATAAAAAAATAAACTAACTATATATTACTATACAATTCAATTAAAAATAGTAAGGGCTCATTTGCAATATTCCTATATTTTTATTTTGCTGCGTTTGTTTATTTTTTATGCATTTATTATAGGATAAATTTTAGCGGTTTATAATATATTTTACTAATTTTACTTTTTGCTTTATAAATTTTCACTATTGCACTATGTTTATATATTATGTTATAAAGTATAAAATTAGATTAAATGTGAAAGGTCCACTAATATAAAGAATATGGAAAGATTTATATAAGTTTCAAAAGAAAAATAGTAAAACAGACAGCTGATCTAATTTATGTTTTTGTGAGGCTGAATCTGGTGATAAAATGGCAAAATCATATGTGGAATTTGAAGTTTCGAGCGAAGTTATGGCAAAGACTGCAGAAGCATTACAGCTAGCTAAGCAGAGTGGCGGTATTATAAGAAAGGGTGCTAATGAAGTAACAAAGAGCATAGAAAGAGGCTTGGCTTCATTTGTTGTTATAGCGGCAGATGTTGAGCCAGAGGAGGTTGTTGTTCATATACCAAAGCTTTGCGCTCAAAAAAAGATTGCTTATACTTATTTAGCTACAAAAGAGGAGCTTGGAAAAGCTATAGGAATTAATGTTCCGTGTGCGGCAGTAGCTGTTGAAAGCCAGGGCAATGCATCTGCACTCATTAAAGAGGTTATAGCAAAAACAACAGGCACAGTGTCAAAAGACAAAGAGGCAAAGGAAGCCCCAAAGCAGGAGAAAACAGAGAAAAAAGAGCAAAAAGAGCAGAAGCAGCCAAAGAGCAATACGGCGCCAAAGTAATTTAGAAAAGTATTTATAAGTAAATATAAAATAAAATATTACTAAAATATAATAAAAAATAGCATTAATATTTGTCTTACAATTAATTGAGTGATATAATATGCAACAAAACAATCAAGAAGGTGGAGAATCACCATTTGCTGGCTACATTGCAAAGATAGTTGAAATAAATGCAAAAAAAACAGGCATATGTGGCGAATTATATGTTGTTTCATGTGTAATCGATGATCCAAAAGCGGGAAAAGATAAAGGAAGAATAATAAGAAGAAATATGCTTGGGCCTGCTAAAGTTGGGGACAGAATAAGATTGCCAGATACAAGCAGAGAAGCAAAGAACATTCAAGTTAAATAATTTATACAATACTAAGCAATGCGTATGCAAGTATAAAATATAAATAATCATTTATTTTTTTATTTTTGATTTATTATAAAATTTTATTGTAAATTTATTATAAAATAATTCTTTTATGTACATTAAAATATTGTGATACTATGAAATGCTCTTATTGTGGTATTGAAATCAAAAAAGGAACTGGAACGATGTATGTTCGCAAAAACGGGGATGTATCTTATTTCTGCTCGAACCGTTGTTATAAAAACAGCATTGTACTTCATAAAAAACTTAATAAGAAAATAATAATAAATAATGGGAATAAAAAATAATTTTCTCTTTTTTTCTTTTTGATATTCTTCTTATCTTAATCTCCTTTTTTAATATATTTAAATATATTGAATTTTTGTCGTTATGTCTCTTAAACCATAAGATTTAATAATTTCTCTTACTTTTAATATTTGATTTTATGATTGTAGAACCGATTGTTGAAGTTGCTAAAAGTACACTGAAGAAAAGGACTACAATTGAATTTCCAGAACACAGAGAAATATTAACAGATAATTATAGAGGAATTCATAAACTTGATATGAATACATGCATAAATTGTGGTGCATGTGCTAGAATATGTCCAAATCAAACAATAACAATGGTTGAATCCGATGAAGATACTGCTTTTAAACCAAAAGGAACAAAATTATTTCCTCAAATAGATCTTGAAAGATGTCTTTTTTGTGCACTTTGCGAAGAGGTATGTCCAACAAAATGCCTGATATTGACAAAGAAAACAGATTTGGAAGCGTATGATAAAAGAGAGTTTATAAGAAGGCCCGAAGAATTAGATTAAATATCTATTGTATATTGGGAAAAATAAAAGAATAAAAATTTATAAAAAATAATATTATAAATTAAACACTAAAATAAAATATAAAAATTTTGATAAAGCAACCTTTATAAAGTTTGCATGTTTTATTAAATAATTGTTAATATATATAAAATATACTTAATAATATATTGAGAATATATTGAGTGAATTCTATGTCCGATGAAGTTAATTTTTTTGATTTAGCTGCGCTATTAAAGATAAAGTCTGATACAACAATGGAAAAGTTTGGCGGAATGTTAAATTCATCCTATTTTGACGGTGCAAATATCGCAGCCACACTCAGCCAAAAAAAACTTATTAATTTTAATACCTCCTTGCCGGGCCAAAGCATGATTACACTTACTGATGAAGGGAGACAGCTCATTGAAGAAGCAAATTCTAAAGCTCAGGCCGAATTCAATCATCTTGACTTTGCAATTCTTGTTCAGATTGCAAATAATAGAAAAACACCATCTGAGATTGGTTCAGCTGTTAATGTGAGGCCGAAGGATTTGGCTATTCATCTTTACAAACTTGCGCAGCAGGATTTTGTATCTTATGAATTTAGAAGTGGAAACGTATTCATAATGCTCACCGAAAAAGGCTTTTCTCAAGTTAAAACTGGAATGCCAAAGAACAGCCCAAGCCAGAGCCAAAGCTTAAATTCTACAAGTACACAGCAGACTGATACTGCTGACGCGCCGAGCCAAGATATGAATGGAGTTGCGCAAATGCAGACTCCCAGCGGAATAAATCAAAGCACGGAACAAAACCTAAATTCGAGCGCTATGAACAGCGATTTGCTTCAAGCCCCTGTTGATGACCCAAATCAACAATCAAAAATATCTCCTGAAGAAATTGAAAAGAAGATAAAAAGCTCAAAAAGGGCAAAGAGTATAAAGCTAGTCCTTCTAATATTAATGATCATATTAGTTATAGCAGTAGTGGTAATAAAGTATTAATTAATATTTTATTAATATTCACATTTTTTATTATTTTCATCTTTTCATGATTTCATTTTATTTCTTTTTTATTTGTTTTTGCTTATTTTGTTAATGTCTTAATTAGATTTCTTTTCCTTTTATAATTTTTTCCTTTGCTATTTTTGTTTTGTATTTATTAAATTTTAAGAAAAGAATTTAAATTCTTGCTGCTATACTTTATAAAGGTGTTTATATGGATTATGATAAAGCAGGGCTTCTTTTAAATAGTTATGGATTTAAATTAATCGAGAGTAAATTTACAACAAGCGCTGATGAAGCTATATCCTTTGCAGATGGTAGAGAAATTATATTAAAAGCGATAACTCTAAAAGCAACGCACAAATCCAAAAATGGTCTTATATTTCCTAATCTTACAAATGAAGAAGAAATAAAAAGAGCTTACAATCTACTTGTCAAGCGTGCTCAGAAATTTAAACCATTTCAAATACTCGTACAGCCAAT
Source organism: Candidatus Micrarchaeia archaeon (assembly GCA_049966715.1). Taxonomy (GTDB): domain Archaea; phylum Micrarchaeota; class Micrarchaeia; order Micrarchaeales; family Micrarchaeaceae; genus JAJZYD01. The sequence goes on along the minus strand of JBMFUB010000016.1, from coordinate 10,904 downwards.
GATAAAAAATGGGATTGAAATTATTATCGGCGGTAACACAGATAAACAATTTGGTAAAATGGTTGTTGTTGGTCTTGGCGGTATTTATGTTGAAGTATTTAAAGATTTTTCAGCACGTATATGTCCTATAAGCGGCTATGATGCACAAATGATGATTAATGAATTAAAATCTAAAAATATAATAGCCTCTAATCCACATTATGAGAACCTTGTTAAAGAGATAATTGTTAAAGCATCAAAAATGTTTATGGAAAATAATATACAGGAATTTGATCTTAATCCAGTAATATTACACGATAACACATACGATATTGTTGATTTAAGAATGCTTTAATAATTAATAATTTAGTATTAACTGCATGATTAATATTATTGATATTTAATTAGTAAAATTGTTTGGGATGGTTAAAATGGTGGAGTATAAAAATAGTAGAAATGGATATGATAAGTATAATAAATATAAGTATAGAAATAAAAAAGATGATTCAACTATTGAAACATTTAATCTTAGTCCATTAATAAGTCCAAAAAGCGTTGCGGTAATCGGCGCGTCAGAAAAACCTGGAAAAGTTGGTACTGCAATAATGAAAAATTATCTTGATGTTGGATTTGATGGTAAACTTTATCCTGTTAATCTAAATTCCGATACAATTATGGGAATTAAAGCGTATAAAAGTATTCTCGATATTAAAGGAGAAATAGATTTGGCAGTGATTGCGATAAGAGCGGAATTTGTTCCAAAGGTCCTTGAAGAGTGTGGCAAAGCACACGTAAAAGGTGTTGTACTTGTAAGCAGCGGTTTTTCAGAAGTGGGAAATACGACGCTTCAAGACAAAATTGTATCAATATCCAAAAAATATAATATGCCCCTAATAGGCCCCAACTGCCTTGGTATAATGAATCCGGCATCTAGAAACGATACGCTGTTTTTACCAACATTTAAGATAGATAGGCCAAAAGTTGGCGGAGTTAGCTTTGTTGTACAAAGCGGTGCGGTTGGAAGTACTATCTTAGATCTTATAAGTAGCGAAGGTTTTGGCCTTTCAAAGTTTATATCTTATGGAAATGCTGCGGTTGTTGATGAAGTTGATATTTTAAATTATCTTGCGCATGATCCACAAACAAAGGTGATTGTGCTTTATATAGAAGGTGTTAAGCGGGGAAAAGAATTTATGAAAGTTGCGAAAGAGCTTTCAAAGCATAAACCGGTTATTGCACTAAAAGGTGGGGTTACAGATGCTGGTGCTAATGCAGCTTTCTCTCATACTGCATCTTTAACAGGAAGCAGCGCCGCGTATGAAGCCGCATTTAGGCAATCTGGGTTTATAGTGGCGCACGATTTCAAAGATATGTTGTACTTTGCTAAAATATTTGAAACGCAGCCACTTACTACAGGAAATAGAGTGGCAATAATCACTAATGGTGGGGGTGTCGGTGTTTTAACGACGGATGCTGTTTATTTAAATAATCTTGTTCTTGCAGAGCTATCAAAACCTTCTCAGAAAAAATTGAGAAAAATTATGCCCTCTATAGTAAATATAAAAATGCCCCTTGATATTGGTGGAGACGCAGATGATGTAAGATACAAAAATGCACTTGATGCAGTAATTAATGATCCAAATGTAGATGCAATTATTGTTGTTACATTATTCCAAACCCCCGGTGCGGATGAAAAAGTTGCAGATATGTTAATAGACTATGGAACCGGAAGCAAAAAACCTCTAGTTGCAATAAGCATGGGTGGTAGTTATACCCAAGCGCATAAATCAATTATTGAAGAAGAGGGTGTTCCGGTTTATGATTCTCCATCAGCGGCGGCAAGATCTATTGCGGCATTGATAAAATATGCAGAATTTAGAAAAGATACAAAAAATTTAAAATAAAAAATAACAAGTACTTATTAAATAATAACTAAATAATAAAGAAATAATAACTAAATAATAAATAAATTATTAAGATATATTATTAGAATTATCATAAAAATTATTAAGATTATTTAATAATATAAATTATTATATAAATTATTATATATAATAAATAAAAAGAAAATAAAAAGAGAAAATAAAAAGAAATTGGGAATAAAAATATACCTATAATTTTATAAATAAAATTCCGTGATTATATTATGGAAGGAAAAATAAAGATAACAAATAAAACGAAAAAGATTATCGAACGTGATAAAAAAGTTTTCCTTACTACAACACGTGCGCCATATCCTTTCATTGCTGACCACGGAAGAGGTGATTTTGTATTTGATATTGAAGGAAATAAGTTTATTGATTTTACAAGCTTTATAAGCGTATATAATTTTGGCGTTGACGGAATAAAAGGGGCTAGAGCCGCAGCTAAAGCTCAGATAGATAAGCTTATGCATTCTGCATTCTTAGATTTTAGAGCTGAGCCACCTGTGCGCTTTGCAGAGCTTCTGCTCAAACAGTTTCCCGATGGATTTGGCAAGGTGTTTTTGTCCAACTCAGGTACAGAAGCTGTTGAAGCTGCGCTTAAGATCGCCCAGGTAACCACTAAAAAGCCCTATATCTTAGCATACTATAATGCATTTCATGGCCGGACAAAGGGCAGCCTGGCGCTTACAAATACAAAGCTAACACAGCGCGAATATTTTGGGCCCTTCCCTAATGTGGTTCATGTTCCTTATCCCTATTGTTATAGATGCCCATTCAAGCAGAAATATCCTGATTGCGGATTCGCATGTATAGATTATATAAAGGAGTTTCCATTGAAGAAGGAGGTAAGCCCAAAGGAGGCTGCCGCATTCATTGTGGAGCCAGTACAAGGGGAAGGAGGCTATGTTGTTCCTCCAAAGGATTATTTTAAGGAATTAAGAAAGCTTCTTGATGAAAATAATATATTGATGATTTCTGATGAAATTCAAGCTGGCTACATGCGCGCCGGTAGGTTCTTAGCACTTGATAATTTTAATGTAAGTGCTGACATTTACACCATGGCCAAGGCGATCGGCTCTGGACTTCCTATGGGCGCTACAATAGCCAGCAATAAAGTTGGAGATATACCTGCTGGCTCGCATGCGAATACTTTTGGGGGTAATCTTGTTGCTATAGCTGCAGCTTATGAACAGCTTAAATACGTTAGCTCAAACAAAGCCGCGCTGATTGCATCAATAGAGAAGAAGCACCGCTATGCAATGAAGAGATTAAATGAAATGAAAGAGCGTTTTGAATCTGTTGGCGACGTAAGAGGTTTGGGTATGATGCTTGCTATAGAATTTGTAAAAGATAAGAAGAGCAAAGAGCCAGATACAAAAATGCGCGAGGCTGTTGTAATGGAGTCGTTTTATAATGGCCTTTTACTTCTTGAAGCTGGCGAATCTTCTATAAGGCTCATTCCACCTGTAAATATAGATGATAAAAATCTTGAGAAAGGGCTTGATATTATAGAAAACGCTATTGCAAAGATTGCAAAAGGGAAGTAATACCAGTTTACTTTACAATCAAAAATTAAATATTTTATTTGTGCAGTGATCATAGCCAAATTAATATAAAAAAAATTTTAATATAAAAAAATAAAAAGCAATTTTTATAAATACAAAACTTTTTTTATTATTTATCTTTCAGCTATATGTTTAATATATCTGGTTTTTATCTAATAATTATATACTAAACAATCTCTATATTATTGATTTTCATGCTTTTATATATTTTAACTAAAAGGTAAAAAAATTTTAATTATAATAATATAATAATTACACTAATCATACGTTATAAAACGCAAATAGAAAAATATAAATATCTAATATAATCAAATACGCCTTAAAGTGATTATTATGAGTAGTAAATATAAAACTAATAATAACAATAATAATAACAATAAACTAAGTATATTAGATTTTAATAAAATTATATTATACAAGAGTACAATGTTTCAACTTAAACAAGATATAAAAAATTTAATTAATGACAATTCTTTAATACAAAAATTAAATAAGAAAATTGAGGAAAATGAGATTAATATTAATGAAAAAATAAAAAATAGGGAAGAACTAAGAAAAAAATTAGATGAAGAAGTTAAAAAATTTTCAAAAGGGGAAATAGAAAGCTATGAAATGCTGATAAATAAAATAAATAGTCTTAATGAAGAGTTAAAAACAGTTCAAAACACATTTACTAATATATCTAAGATAAGTTTCGATGAAGAAATTAATGGAGAAAGTAATTTAGATAAACTTATTAATATAAAAGAGGAGATTAAAAAAGATGCAATATTTTATAAAATTTTATTTTTGCTGAATAATCTATTGCTTAGTACTCCTGGAAATAATTTAAAAAATAATAAGTACTCTGATAAAACAAATAACTTAGACGACTTTTTAAATAAGATTTTAGAACAAAATAATGAGGAAGACACAGATAAATTAAAAGTTTTTAAAAGTGAAGAATCTACTAATAATATTTTATCTATATTTAAAGATTTAGAAAAAGAGATGGATGATATTGCAAAATCTGCTATTGATAAAAAAATAAGTAAGGAATTTATGGATAGAATTAAAAGTAATTATACAGTTAAAAGTCTTCATAATATTAATCCTAGTAAATTAAAAGAAGAAGCATATTCATATATAAATTCAAATAAAATAGATCTGAGTGAAATAATTAAAGACTTAAATAAGAAAATGTTAGATAGTGAAAATCTTAAGAAATTAAATGAATTATTTGGAATAAAAGAGGGTTCTAATAAATTTTATATTATGGTTGATAAAATTGTTGTAAGTATTGATAAAAACACAAATTTAGAATTAAAAATGAATGATGATGATCCTTCTAAGATTGATGAGATGCATATTAACTTAAACGAAATAAAATATTTTAGCTTCCACTATTATAACGAAAATGCTAATTCAATCGATAAAAAATTAAAAGAGATCATTGAGAATACAAAGAACGATTATTTAAATAAAAAATATCATGAAATTTTAAATAACTCTAAGAAAAAAGATGCTTTAGATGAACAAGAGAGAATATTGAAAGGTACCTATGAAATAATAAAAGAATTTGGAAATATTATTGTAGATTTAACTTCTAAAGAGAAAGATATTATTGAAAAGCACATATACTATGAAGGAATAAAAGATAATGCAGAAGACCAAATAAATGTAGAAGATATTGAAAATTTAAATAAAGAAATTAACGCATTAAAAAATGAAAATGATGGGTTCAAAACATATATTTCAAATTATGAAGATTATATAAACGCTATCAAAAAAATCTTTAATAACATGATAGATAACGTAAGAGATAATTCTGATGAATCTAATAATAAAAAAATTAACACAAATTTAGATACTATTAATAATATAAGCAACAAAATAAATGCCACTTTAGAAAAAATAAATAAATCTGATATTAATAATTTAAATGATAGTTTTATACAAGACTTTAAAGAGATACAGGCAATGCTTAAACAAAATCAATATAATAAAATTATAACTTATCTGTTATATAATATTAAAAATGCTGGCGGAAATATAAAAGATTACTATTTAAAATAAAATTAATTATACAGCAATTTTATAATTTAATAATAGATATGCTTTGCAAACCGTTCTATGAAAAGTAACTTTATTTTAATAATCTTACCCTTATATTTTATTTTTTTATATTTCTATTTAATTAATTCAATCCTAAATTGGTGCTTTTCCTGCGAGAAGTCTATTATAAAAAATTAAAACTGATCAAAAATATTTGGTAATGCTCTTTTATTTTATTTTAGATATACTTAGATTTTAAGTGGTGCACTATTCTATTTATAATAATATTTTTTGTACTTTAAAAATATAAAGCAGAAAAAATACAGATAAATTGGATTGCTTAATTTAGAAAACAACTAGAGTAAATTGATTTAGCAAAAATTAAATTATAATTGATTATTAAATTTTTTCAGATTTTTATTCTGATATTTGTTATTAATCAGATTTTTGACTGAATAGATGCATGTTTAAAATTTATTTGTAAAGTTGAAAAAAGATAGATTTAAATATCTAAAGATTCTCAGTGTATTTGTAACATATATTTATTATATAATTTATTATATAATTTATTATTGATATTATTAAAATTCATTGTTAAAAAATAAACAACAATAAATTTTATGTTTAAATATATTATATATTTAATAAATATGTAATAAAAAACATATAATAAAATATACAAAAATATATAATATAAAAATAATATAAAATAATATAAATTATAATAATAAAAGTTTATAATTAGAATAATTAAAAAGGTAAAAAAGAAAATATAAATATCTAATATTAAATAAATTAATTGATTGATAAATTAAATTAAAAATAGATTAAAAATTTAAATAAAATATGGTGTAAGTATATGAGCAATATTAATTATATTTTGAATTCAAAACTTAATTGGTTTAATTATATTTATAATAATATTTATTTGAGAACTAGTGGGCGATTGGAATGAAAGAAAATAAGAAAAAAAATAGCGCGATGAAAAATCTTATAATCGTTGTAGGTACTCCAAGTGCTGGAAAAACTTCAATTGTAAAAGCATTGGAAAATGATGAAAATTATAAAATTGTTAATCTTGGGGATCTCATGTATGAAGCGGGCGTTAAAAAAGGATATATTAAAGATAGAGATGAAATAAGATATCTCGATCCTGATAAAGCAGAAGAGCTTAGAACCTCTGCAATCGAGGCTGTAAGCAAGCTCACTGGAAATGTTATACTCGATACGCATGCAAGCGTTGAGCAGCATGGTAGATTTTTGCCAGGATTGGCTTATTACATGTTTAAGTATTTGAAGCATACAAAGGGTTTCTTTTATATCGATGCTGAAACGGGTGAAATATTAAGAAGAAGAAAAGAGGACAAGACAAGAAGTAGGGAGATAGAGCCAGAATGGCTGATAAATACACAACGTGATATAAACCTTTCGATAATATCTTATTATTCTACACATTTTAATGTTCCAATGTATGTTATTAATAACAAGGATGGAAAGCTAGAAGAGTCAAAAATGGCATTTAAAGAGCATGTTAGAAAAGTTATAAGTGGTGAAGCAGAACTCAAGAAAGAAGCAAAGAGTCCTGCATCAAAAATAAAAACTGATGTCAAATAACTTAAATTAAATAAAATTAAATAATAATATTAATATTAATAATATCAAATAAAATATTAAATAAACTAAATTAATAAATAAATGTAATATAAATTAAATGGTCAAGCAGTTTAATAAAATTAATTTTTAAATATTTTTAATCAAGGTTTTGAATTTTAGACAGGTTTAAATCAATAATTTATAAAGAAAATAAACAGTAAATTAATAAATATTAAAAATAAAAGTAAAGATAAAAATATAAAATAAAATAATAAAAGTAAATAATCAAATTGGTGAAAAAGAATGTTGTTTTTATTAACTCTACAACCGATGACTTTAACTACAATTTCCTTAGTTCTTTTGATTTCAATAATCTATATTGCATTGGTATACTCTATACAAAGAAAGCTTTATGATCCTGTTAAGATGATAGAGCATCAAGCGCATATCAAAAGGATTACGAATGAAATGAAGGAAATGGTAAAAAATAATCAAGATATATCTTTAAAGCAGAAGGAGCTGATGGGTCATTTCAAAGAAAGCATGCGCGCACAGCTTCTTGTTTTTGCAGTTCTTCCATTATTCTTTATATTTTATTACGGAATTCTACCATTAGTTTTCGCCAATGCTTCAAACCAGGCGATAAATATTATTGTACCATTGACATATCAGAGCTTCTTTATACTCTGTATATTTATTTTAGGGTTGGTATTGAGCCTTATATTGAGGAAGTATGATTCAAAAAAGTACAAGCAAAAGCAGATGCAGGTTGCAAATAATAATCCATAATAGTTTCGATCTAAATAGACCCAAAAAAGAATAAAAAGTTTGCAATTAAAATTATTGAATAATACTAAATATCTTTCCTTTCTTAATTATTTTATAATCTTTATAATTTTTATTGATATATAATATACTTTATTAATAAATATTAGAGCATAAATAATGATATGCATAAATAAAATGTGTATAAATAATAATTGACATATAATAGTCTTTAATAATAAATTTAATAATAAATTTATATAAAAATCAAATATGGTAATAAATAATAATTAAATATAATATTAAATTATAATATGGTGCTAATATGCCAAAACCTATGTATAGATCAACAAGCTTCAAAAAAGTAAAAAGAGTTACTATAAAAAAGAGGAATGTAACACATTATCGAAGAGCAAAAAATGCTATGCCTCATTGTGCCATCTGTGGCAATGAACTTAATGGAATCAGCGAGAAAGGCGGCAGTTCTAGAAGGACAAACAATAGGAAATTCGGTGGTGTGCTTTGTGCTAAATGCACCGCAGAGGTGATAAAGCTAGGAAGCAGAGTTGAACACGGCGAGATAAAGCTTAATGATATAGGAATAAAGGAGCGTGCATTTGTGCTCCAGCTTGTAGCGCACTGATTATATGAGCATTAAGATATGCATAGCAGGCTTGACCGCAAGCGGAAAAACAACATTGGGTAATACGCTTGAAAAGGAGCTAGGCATTGAGCATATCAACCCCTCATACAAAGACAGCGAGAAAACTACTGATGAGCTCATAAAGTTCCTTGAGAATATAAAGCCAAAGTATGTGAAGAGCTTTGATGAGCGTATTGTGAAGCTTGCAAAGGGCAAGGACTGCATCATATCAACATGGCATGGGCCGTGGATTATAAAAGATGCAACAATAAGGGTTTGGCTCGATGTCAGCGAGGGAGAGCGCGCCAGGCGCTGGGCTAAAGCGCATAAAATAAGCATAGCAGAAGCAAGGAAGATTGTTCATATAAAAGATGAGCTTACTAAGCGCCAATTTAAGCTTGCATATAAAAAAGATATGGATATGACGGTTTTCGATTTGCACATCAATTATGAAAAAGTGACAATGCTTGAAGCGGTTGCAATAATATCAATGCTTGCAATTGCAAGGAGCAAAAACAAAGTAAATAATAAATAATTAACAAATAAATAAAATGAATAATTAAAAATATTAAATAATTATAAATCATTATAATGTTTTAATGTTTAGTTTGTAATATTTAATTTAGAAGTGATTTAGATGTTGCTACAACCAGGACGAATATGTATAAAAAAATTAGGGAGGGATGCGGGAAGTAGAGCTGTAATAACTAGCGTTGAAAAGGATGGTTTTGTAAAAATAATAACCGCTGAAAGATCAAAAGAGCGAAGATGTAATCCATCACATCTTGAAATGTTAAATGAAATTATTGATATTAAAAATAAAGAAGCAGTTGCTAAAGCGATTGGCTTATCAGCAGTTAAGAATAATGAGAAAAATACAAAATAATTTATTTTATTTTTTATTACATATTTTTTAATATATTAGTGGTATTCTATGACTTCAGCAGAATGTCCTCTTTGCAATCTGCATAAGCCAGGAGAAAAAATCTATTATGAAGATGATAAAGTAATAATTGTTGATGCAAAAGATAAAAAAGGACATAAAGAACGTTTACTTGTTGTTTGGAATGAGCATGTTTCAAAGATAAGTAAAAATGATGAAGAATATGCAATATCAAAATTAAAAGATGTTGCCAAGAGAGTTTTTCTTTATACTGACAAATATGAAGTATATGTTGATAGATTCAGTACTTTTATGAATCATTGGCATAGGCCAGCATCTGATATAGATCCAACCTCACAAGATCATAAACAGATTTTAGAGACTCCTAGAGACCAGTATTCAACAGATGGAACTTTTCTTGGAAGAATTGAGCCGAAATAGCTTTATTTCATTGTTGACATTAAAGCAAATCTAGCGTCAAGCCGAAAGTAATCCAGCAAATTTATTCTTAATGTGTTGTCAATAATAGATATTGTTCATAGCTAAATGCAAAAATTTTAATTATATCAAAATATATACAAATATTAAAAAAATAAAAATTAAAAAGAAATACAAAATGAAAATTAATAAAATATTTCTTCTCATTATTTGTTTATTGAAACAAGCTTAATGTTGAATATAAGTGTTTTTCCTGCTAATGGTGGATTAAAATTAACCACCACTGTGGTGTTGTTCTTTGATAATATTAATCCTTGGGCGCCAGTTGGCGATGTTACTACCATTCCAGGCTTCATTGTATTAAGTGTGTTGCTATTAAATGCATTTGCCGGCACTGAAACTATTAATTTTGGATTAACAGGTCCATATGCTTCATTTGGAGTTAATGTAACTGTTTTGTTCTGGCCCACCTTCATTCCTATTACTGCATCTGAAAAGCCAGGTATAAGCTGATTGCTTCCAGCAGTGAAGTTTAGGAGCTTTCCGCCAACATTTGTATTGAATACAGTACCATTAGGAAATGAGCCCGTATAATATACACTTACATTATCTCCAGCAACCACTGTTTGTGATGAGCTGCCAAATGCAAAAATTACTGCTATTATTGCAATAACAACAATAATTCCAGCAATTAGATAACTTTTCTTATTTATTTTACTAGATTTCGGATTTTGGTTTTGATTTTGATTATTTGCACTTTGATTACTATTTTTTGCTTTATCTTCTTCCATAAAAACCACATTAATATTATAATTTAATTTATTTTCTTATAAATATATTTCTTTCTAAGAGTAACATATAAAATATATGATGATCTATTAGTATAATATTCTATATTACTTCTTATGTTTGCTCAAATTTTTGTTTGTTCTTTTCCTACAATACTAAGTTATCTCTATTATATTCCTTCTTTAACCCATTCATTTAACCACATTGCTGAAATAATTTGTCAGATTAATGAACCGAAAGAAATTAAAGTTTAATAAAGTAATTAAACTTATGGAAAACGAGATAAAGCA
>JBMFUB010000015.1:0-16444 GCA_049966715.1 Candidatus Micrarchaeia archaeon | reverse complement strand
TGTAAAATCCTTATCTATTACAGCATCTATTCCTTTATAATTCATTTTTTCTTTATATACAGGTATGCCACCACCTCCACCACAAATTACATTATGTTGATTAAGTATTTTTCTTATCGCATCTATTTCTAATATATCTAAAGGTTGTGGTGAAGGTACAACTCTTCTATATTTATTATGTTTAACAATATAATCAATATTTTTGCTTTTAAATTCTTTAATAAATTTATTTTTGTTTAAAAACGGTCCAATTGGCTTTTTAGGATTTTTAAAAGCTTTGTCATTTTTGCTAACTAACACATGAGTTATTATAGTAATAAATTCTCTTTTTGGCTTCATATTATTGATAGAAAGCTCCAGATTTGAACCTATAGAAGCTTGTGTTTCTGCATTTAATAGATAAAGAGGCAGTCTTCCAACATCACTATTAAGATTTTTTATTAATTCATCACCTATTTGTGTTCCGTTTCCATGTGTTATTACAATTTTATACTTTTTTGATAAATCAATTATGTTTTTTGTTATATATTTTATAATATTGTTTTGTTCATCAAAATTTTGTATATTATTAGGATTAAGTAATGCATTACCGCCAATACCTATAATTAATATATCCATATATCTCCTCTTTTATGTCTTATTATTGTTTATATTTTTATATTATTTTATTTATAATTATTTATCAGAAAATAAATAGTTATTTATTATAAAAATTATACATTTATTAATTTATACACATTAAAATAAAAGATTTATAAGTATATTGTTAATGTTTGAATATATAATAATATATGTTAAAAAGAGATAGAGAGGGAGTATTAAATTTAAAGATATTAAATGTATTAATAATATATTAATAATATATTAATATTAATGATGATGGTTATGAAAAAAATAACAATCAAAGAAGTTTTAGATGCACTTTCAAAATGCAGAGATCCTGAATTAGGTTTCAATGTTGTAGATATGGGGCTTATTTATAATATTAGAATTGATGATAACAATAATATTGATGTAATGATGACAATGACATCACCTATGTGCCCAGTTACTAGCATAATATTAGCAGACGTACAACTTAGATTGCAAGCAATTCCAGGTGTAGGAAAAGTTAATATAGACCTTGTATGGGAACCTATGTGGACGCCGGAAATGATGAGCGATAATATTAAATATAATAATATAAATAAATAATATAAATACTATGATATAATAATTACAAATGCTTATAAATTGAAAAAATAAAAAATTAAGAAAAAATATTAATAAATTATATCTTCATCTGCTCTTTTATATTCAAAAATCTCATTTGGCTTGAACCATATACTTATTTCATATTCTGCTACTTTAGCGCTATCTGATGCATGTATTAAATTTTTTACCGCTCTACCTCTTGAATCTGCTAAATCATATGAATCTGTAGAGTAGAGACCGCGTATTGTTGAAGGATCCGCTCTAGATGGGGAAGTAGCACCAACAATTTTTCTTACATTAGCAATAGCTTCATTACCCTCAATAACCATCGCAACAACAGGATTTCCCTTCATAAACATTATCAGATTTGATTGAATCCTCTTACCTAATTCAAGTGGTGTTTCTTTTAATGTCTGACCTTTGGCTGCCATAGTTTCTTGTGTTTTTTTCCAAGCATTCTCATACCACTCTTTTTCTAGTTTATAATGTTTCTGCAAGAGCTCTTCATTAGGAACAACCAATTTCATAGCAACAATTTTTAATCCACTTTCTTCTAATCTTGTTATTATTTTACCTACAAGACCTCTTTTTACTCCATCAGGCTTTATCAATACTAGTGTCTTTTCCATTGTATCACTATATATAAAACAATTATTAAATAGTTATTTAAAAGAAACATTTTTAATATATTATTTTCAATATTTATATTAAAGTTATTTTTAATTTTATTATTATTTATTATTTGCTAAATAATTTTAACACTTTACTTTTTATTATTTAACTATTGCAAACTAAAAAATAATAATAATAAAAATTACAAAAAGAAGATTATATGATAAGACAACCTATAATAGTTGTAATGGGTCATGTAGACCATGGCAAAACAACCTTGCTTGATAAGATTAGAAGCACGACTGTAGCTTCAAGAGAAGCGGGAGGAATAACCCAGCATATAGGTGCAAGTGAAATTCCTATTGATGTAATTAATAAAATATGCGGTAGTATGCTTAAAGCAACAGGAGCTAAAATCACCATTCCAGGTATATTATTTATTGATACTCCAGGTCATGAGGCATTCTCCAATTTAAGAAAAAGAGGTGGTAGTGTTGCTGACATTGCAATACTTGTTGTTGATGTAACGAAAGGTTTTGAACCTCAAACAATAGAAGCTATAGATATTTTAAAAGAGTATAAAACACCATTTGTAGTAGCAGCAAATAAAGTTGATTTAATAACTGGTTGGATAAAACAACCAACTAATAGTATTATTGAATCTCTTAAAAAGCAAAATGGCAATGTTATCAATGATTTTAATAATAAAATATATGATTTAATAGGAAGGCTAAGCGAATTAGGCTTTACGTCAGATGAATTTAATAAAATAAGCGATTTTACAACACAGCTCGCTATTATACCCATAAGCGCTAAAACTGGAGAAGGACTAGCAGAGCTTTTGATGGTTATAACTGGTTTAGCTCAAAGATATCTAGAAAGCAAGCTACGCATAGAGGTTAATGGGCCTGGTAAAGGGAGTATATTAGAAAAAAAAGAGGTTATTGGCTTAGGTACAACTATTGACGTTATATTATATGATGGAACGCTTCATGTAAATGATATTATAGCCTTTTCTACAACAAGTAAAATAAGCACAGCTAAGATTAAAGCTTTGCTCAAGCCAAAACCTCTTAATGAAATAAGAGATAATTCTGCTAAGTTTTATTCTGTAGATGAGGTTAGTGCCGCAGCGGGTATTAAGATAAGTGGTAATGGACTTGATGATGCTTTACCAGGCTCACCTGTAATTCAAGTAACAAATTCAGATTATGAAAAATTAATACAAATGGAGATTGGGGATTTATTTTCTACAGATAAAAAAGGTATAGTATTAAAAGCAGATTCGATAGGTAGTATCGAAGCGATATCAAAACTTCTAAAAAGTGACGGCTTCAATATTGGTAAAAAAGGAATAGGCAACATAACAAAAAGGGATGTATTAGATGCATTTGCATTGAATGCAGAGGATCCTTTAAATGCAATGGTTCTTGGCTTTAATGTTAAACTAGAGGATGATGCTGTAGAAGTAATGAAATCAAGCGGTGTTAAGGTAATTACTGGCGATATAATATATAAATTGATTGATGATTATAAACACTTTATTGATGAGAAAAAACACAACATTATAGCAAAAATGGAAGAAAGCATAATATTTCCAGGTGAAATTTTATTATTGCCAAATAATTGCTTTAGAGCGTCAGATCCTGCAATATTTGGTGTTGAAGTTATTGAAGGAAGAATAAAGAAGGACTATCCACTTATGGATGAAAAGGGGTCAGTCATTGGTAAAATAAAAGAGATACAAGCAGAAAAAGAGAAAATAGATGTAGCAAAAAAAGGTGATGCAATTGCGATATCTGTAGAAGGCCCTACTTATGGAAGGCAAATAAAAGATAATCAGCACCTGTATACAAGATTAACAGATGCAGATGAAAGATTATTAAATGGGGAATTTTCAAATCTCCTAAATGAAAATGAAAAAACATTACTAAAAAAAATAATAGAGATAAAAAGATTGAAAAAAGATTAAAACCCCTTTGAATTTATATTAAAATTAATTATACATTATATAAATCAGTTATTGTTAGCATTAATTATTTATTAATATAAAAATATTATTAATTGTTTATATTATATAATTTAATTATATAATTGTTATACTTATTTGTGGTGTATGGATGAAAAATATATTTGCGTATGAAGTTAACAGTAAATCTATTAATGAAAATCCCGTTGAATATGTAGAAAGAAAAGGATTGGGGCATCCAGATAGTTTGATTGACGGTATTGTTGAAAGCATGAGTAGAGAATTGATAAAAATATATAAAAAAGAATTTGGAGGTATATTACATTACAATGTAGACAAAGGTTTAATTGTTGGTGGTTCTTCAAAAGTCACATTCGGCGTAGGTAAGATAACTAAGCCAATTGAAATCATAATTGCAGGTAGAGCAACAGACCAAGTAAATAATAAAAAAATTCCAATTAAAGAAATCGTTGATGATGTAATAAAAAAATACCTGAAAGAGAATACAAGATTTCTAGACATCGATAATGAAATTATAACCAGTTCAAAAATATTACCTGGTTCACAAGATTTAAATCAAATTTTTAAAAGATCCGACTCAATTCCTCTTGCAAATGATACCTCATTTGGAATTGGCTTTGCGCCATTTACAACTGCAGAATTATTACCATTAAAAATAGAAAACTTTCTAAATAGTAAAGAATATAAAAATAAAATGCCGATGGTTGGTGAAGATATAAAAGTAATGTGCATAAGGAAAAATAATACTTATAAAATTAATGTAGCAATTGCTTTTGTTGCTAAATTTATTTCAAATATAGAAGAATATGTTTCGACTAAAGAAAAGGTTAAATTAGATATACTAAAACTAATAAATAATATTACAAAAGACGAAGTGATGGTTGAAATTAATAGTGGAGATAATATTAAAAACAATGAAATATATTTGACAAAATCTGGCTTAAGTTGTGAAAGTGGTGATGATGGTCAAGTTGGAAGGGGTAATAGAATAAATGGCTTAATTACACCATTCAGAACTATGACCATGGAAGCCGCAGCAGGCAAAAATCCTGTTAATCATCCTGGAAAAATATATAGTGTATTATCAAATGAAATTGCAAAAGCAATTGTTGATGAATATAATCAGATAGACAATTGCACTGTTGCAATAGTATCTTATATTGGAGAACCGATAAATAATCCAAAAAATTTAACTATTAATGTTCATATGAAAAAAGGGGAAAAGCTTGAATCTATAAAATCAAAAATTATAACCATTGCAGAAAATAAGCTAGATAATATAGAAGAAATAACAGATGGTTTTATAGAAGGGAAATATAAAATATTTTAATCTTTGATTATATACAATTTTATAATTGGTGTCTAAATGGATAATGATATAATAGAATCTGCTAGAGCTCAGAAAGATGAAATGGCTAATTTACTAGCAAAAATAATAAGTATAAAAGCGATTTCACCTTTACAAGGGGGCAATGGTGAATTAGAAAGAGCAGAATATATTAAAAAAATATTGGAAAATATGGCTCTTAAAGTTGAAGAATATTATTATAAAGATGAAACAAATGTTATAAGGCCAAATTTAATAACAAAATTTGGAAACAATAAAAGAACAATATGGTTAGTTACACATTTAGATACTGTTGCGGAGGGTGATCTTTCTTTGTGGTCTTTTGATCCATTTAAAGGTATTATAAAAGATGGAAAAGTTTATGGGCGAGGCTCTGTAGATAATGGTCATTCACTGGTTGCTAGTATATATGCATTAAAACTTTTAAAGGAAAAAAATAAAAAATTAAAATATAATATTGGTATTGCATTGGTTGCAGATGAAGAAAATGGAAGTAAATATGGTATACAAAAACTTTTAGAAGAAAATATCTTTCAAAAGGGAGATATGTTCTTAGTACCGGATTGGGGAAATGGCAAAAGTGATAAAATAGAAATTGCAGAAAAGGGAATTCTTTGGTTAAAAATTACAATACTAGGTAAACAATGTCATGCAAGCACGCCAGATAAAGGCATTAATGCTTATAGATATTCAATTAGGTTTCTTCAAAAAGCAGATGAAATACTACATAAAAAGTATAATAAAATCAATCTAATATTTGATCCAAATTATTCAACATTTGAAATGACGAAACACGAAAAAAACCTTGAAAATGTTAATATAATACCAGGAAAAGAAATTACTTATATAGATTGTAGAATCCTTCCAGATTATAAAATTGATAATATTATTGCAGATCTTGAAGACTTATCAAAATCTGAAGAATTTAAAGAAGTAAAAATATATTTCGAATTTCTTCAAAAAGAAGAAGCCGCAGCAACCGAAAAAGATGCTGAAATAATAAATTTACTAAAGAAAATAATTAAAGAACAATACAATGTAGATTCAACTGAAATAGGTATAGGGGGCGGTACATGTGCTGGCTTTTTCAGAAGAAAAGGATTTGATGCTATTGCGTGGAGTACCTCAAATGATGATGAACAAGCACACCAGCCAAATGAATATACAATAATTGATAGTATGGTGAATGATGCAATAACCTTTGCACATCTATACATAATATAAAAATTATGGAATATTTCTGATTTTGTTTTATTGTATTTTGTGGTATTTTTATATATATTAATTATAATATTTGTATATTTTAACTTTTATTATTTAATTTTATTTATACTGTAACTAATTTTCATTGGAAAATAGTAAAAGATTAAGGTAATAAATGCAGCAAAAACAAGTAGATAAGTAAAAAATAGAATGCTAAAAAATAATATAAAAATCAAGATAAAGTTGAGCACATATTAATATTAAAGTGCCCAACCCTATCTCACCCACCAAATATATATCTGTATAATATAATATTTAAATGTTTCTAAAAAGTCATTAGAAGCGGAAGTGAGCTACAAATGGGCCTTAGCCGGGAATCGAACCCGGTCCTGAAGGTCCACAGCCTTCCATGCGGCCATTACACCACTAAGGCCATTTAAATATTTTATTATAAATTATCAACAACATTTATTGGTAAAATTTAATAATAAATTAGTAAATTTATATAAAAATTATAAACAATAAAAATTATTAAACGTTCACTCAATATTTTTATGTCTTGCAGCAGATAATGATGCAATAAGAGGTATTAAAATAACTATAATTATTATTGGTAATATTACAACATATTCTGCGATTGCGACAATTCCTATTTTATTAAAGAAAGTCGGTGTTATATAATCTATAAGTAAATAAATTATGAAAATTGCAATTATATAAACTAAAGCAGTATAGATAGCGTTTATAGTAGCTATAGTTATTGCAGATTTTATTTTGTTTTTTGTAGCTCCGATTTTTTCACCAAGCCACAGTGCTACAATTAATGGTAAAATTATTGAACCTGGTAAATATAAAATCCAACTACTAATTTCTAATAAAACAGGTGTAATTGTATTTTGTGATGTTGCAGAATTCATGAATGGTACTAATACTAATTGTATAATTACTCCCATAATTAAAAAAGCAAGCCAAAATGAAAGTGGACCAACTATATCTATTTCTATTCCATTGCTATTATTTAATATTTTTGGATCTTTGTTCTGTTCATTACTCTCCTTTATCTTATTTATATTATCTGGTAAATCCATAAAAATCACAAAATTCAATATTAACTTTATAACATAGATATATAAATATTTTTATTAAAATATATTTTATTAAATATAATAGTTATTTGGTGTAAATATGGCAACAATAGGTAGTCCACAATCGCAAGCAGGTATAATGAGCTTTTATGATGCTCAAACAACAGGGCCAAAATTAAATCCAAAAATTATAATTGGCTTTATAATAGTATTTGTCATTATAGTTTTAATAATAAACCATATAATTTATTTTGGTTAATATAATTCAAAATCTATTTGTTTTGATATTTTTTATGTTTATTAATAATAAATGTTAAATTAACTTAAAATAATCCCTCTTTGTTTCTATAATGTCACCACTTTCTGCTAATAAATAAAGTATGGCGCGAACGCCCTCCTCCTCCATTTTAAGTTTATTGGCTATTTCATCGACTGTTGCTCCTTTATCATTAATAATTTCCATTATTTTAGGTGTATATTTTTTTATGAAAGCTTTCATTGCTATATAATATTTTTTATTGAACGCTCTAGTTCCTATAACTAATCCTTTCCTTATACTATCTTCAAGCTTAGCAGAGATATTACCTGCTTCTACTGTATCTATTATTACAATATAACCTTTTGATTCTAGAAGATTTATATAAGCCTCATCACTAAGATTTTTTTCCCATTCTTTAGAATCAGCTGCAACTTTAGTTTTATCTGAAATATTTTGTGTAGAATAAGTAATTTTATCTCTTTTCCCAAATAAAAATTTATTGTATATATTTTTTTCTATACTGTATCTAGTTTCCTCATTACTAGATTTTTTAAATGGAATGACAAACTTTTTTTCAATTAATTTATTTAAAATTCTCTTTTCATTATCATTAAGTATTTTTCGTAACTGCTCTTTTGTTCTATTGTTATATCTTATAGTATCCAGTTTCTTTAATACTTTGATCTCATCTTCACTTAATACAGGCTCGGATTCTAAATATTTATTTTGCTCTACATTTTCGGGTTTTTTATGTGTTATTAATGACAGAATATCGCTTTTTTTTGCAAGTAAAAAGTATTTTTCATATTTAAAAAAATCCACATCATCTCCTTCTTTAAGGTTAAGCTCACGCACCACTTCAGAAGGAAGATTAACTACATAATAATTTTTTATTTTGTATATCTTTGGAATTTTATCACCAAACAAACAATTTTTAATATTTATTATTTATTTATTAATATGCAAAGTTTAAAAGCGTTTTCAAAATATACAAATCTTAAATTAACACCAGATTTAGCAAAAGCAATTAATTTAAATGCAATTTCTATGGGTATTTCTGAAGTACAAATGATGGAAAGTGCTGGATATTCTATTGCAGAATTCGTAAAAAGTATAAATAAAGATAATAAAAAACTCTTTGTCTTTTGTGGAATTGGGGAGAATGGTGGAGATGGAATGGCAAGCGCACGTTATCTATCCAGATATTTTGATACTTATGTTATCTTAATAAATAATGAAGAATCAATTAAAGATCCTTCTACATTATTAAACTACAAAATTTTAAAAAACATGAAAAGTATAAATTTTATAAAAAAAGAAGATGCTATAAGATTAGCTAAAAAATTTGATTCTATAATAATTGATGCGATATTTGGAGTTGAATTTCACCAAGACTTTGATAAAAATATAGCAGACTTGATAAATGAAATAAATGAACTAAAATCAAAGTTTAACAAAAAAATAGTTTCTATTGAGATTCCATCTGGCATCGATATTTTAAATAAGCAGGTAAATACGGCCATTTTTGCAGATTATACCATAACTTTTTATAAAAATAAAGAATTTTTAGAAAAGAGTAATCATACAGGAAAAATAATAGTAACTGATATAGGGATACCTATTGAAGCTGAACTTTTAACTGGAGAGGGGGACATTTTTTTAGCTACAAAAGAAAAATCAATAGACTCTAATAAATATACAAACGGCAGTGTACTTATAATAGGCGGTAATAAAATTTATCATGGGGCCCCAATATCTGCTGCAATAAGTGCAAATAACGCAATAGCAGCATTGAGAACATCTGTAGGCTATGCTGCCTTACTACTTCCAAATAAAATCTCAGATATTGCCAAGCAATTTTCTAGAGATTTAATAGTATACTCATTTAAAAATAGGTTAAGTAAAAAAGACATAGAAAAAA
Source organism: Candidatus Micrarchaeia archaeon (assembly GCA_049966715.1). Taxonomy (GTDB): domain Archaea; phylum Micrarchaeota; class Micrarchaeia; order Micrarchaeales; family Micrarchaeaceae; genus JAJZYD01. The sequence goes on along the minus strand of JBMFUB010000015.1, from coordinate 6,832 downwards.
TAAATAAAATAAAACACAATGTTACTGTAATAGGTCCTGGTTTAGACAGTGATAAAGAGTCGTTAAATGTAATTTCTAAAATAATAGAAAATGAAGCATCTAAGAATAATAAAATAATTATTGATGCATCAGCAATTCAAGCATATAGAATTTTATTAGATAACAAGATATATTTGAATAATATAGTATTAACACCACATCTAGGTGAATTTCAATCATTATTAAATATAAATATAAAAAATGCAGATCTTTTTAAAAAAATAAATTTGGCAATTAATTTTGCAAAAACAACAAAAACTATATTAGTTTTAAAAGGACATGAAACTATTATAACTGATGGAAAAATTCTTAAAATAAATATAGCAAAAACACCAGCATTAGCTACGATGGGGAGTGGTGACGTCCTTGATGGAATATTAGCTGCGTATCTTGCAAATAACATAGATCCATTTAGAAGTGCAGTTGCAGCGGTATATATTCATACAATAATTGGAGATATATTGTTTAAAAATAAAGGTATGCATATAATAGCCGGCGATATTATAAATATGATACCTGAAATTTTAAAAAAATATGATAATATTAAGTAAAATAAAGCAAATTATACTACTAACTATATTAAATAAAAAGATTAAATTAAAATATAAAATTAATTAATATAATATTAATATTATAGATTATTAATAAAATAAGCATTAAACAAAAACAAAATAAAATAATAAAACATTAATAGCTTATTTATTTTAAAATTTATATTGATAATTATAAAAATAAGTGAATTTATGGAATCACCATATAATAAATTAAAAAGAATTATCGCAGATAAAGTTTCTAATGCTGCAATTAGTGCAGGTTTTGAAATTAATGATATTTTAAATGAAATTGAATTTTCAAAAGGTTTTGGAGATATATATTGTTCAATAGCATTTAAACTTTCAAAAAAATTAAAAATTAATCCCAATATTATTGCAACAAAAATTGTAGAAAACATTAAAGATAAAGAGTATATAAAAGAAATAAAAATTGAAAATGGATTTATAAATTTTTATATTGATAGAAACTGGTTTACAAAAGAAACTATATATTATATTCTAAAAAATAAAAGCAACAACATTGTTAAAAAAGGTAGAAACAAAAAAATTATAATAGAGTATCCCAGTGCTAATCCTGTACACCCAATACATGTTGGGCAATTGAGAAATGCACTACTTGGTGATATTCTTTCCAATGTTTATACCGCATGCGGATATAATGTTGAAAGGCAAGATTATATTGATGATTTAGGTTTACAGATGGTTGAAGCATTATGGGGATATATGCACCTAAACCCAAAAATTAATGATAAATTTGATCATGCATTAGGTAAAATTTATGTTGATGTTAATGAATATATGAAAACACATAATATAAAACAAGAACTTTCCCAACTTTCAAGATTAATAGAAACAGAAGGAACTTTAGAAGAAGATACTAGAAAAGAAGTAGCTACAAATTGCGTTAAGGCGCAATATGAAACATTATTTAATTATAGAATATTTCATGATGTAATGATATGGGAAAGTGATATAGTAAGAAATAAATTACTCCAAAACGCACTTAAACTTTTAGAAGAAAAAGGTTTGATTAAATATATTACAGAAGGTGAATATGAGGGTTGTACAATTATTGAATTTAAAGATTTTAATAAAATTTCTCCAGAATTAAAAGGATTAAAAAACGAATCAAAAGTATTGATTAGAAATAATGGATCAGCTACATACGTTGCTAAGGATATCGCATTCCACTTATGGAAATTTGGTATTTTAAAAACAGAATTTAAATATAAAAAGTTCTTTGATAAACAGCCAAATGGTTATCCTTTATATACCTCATATCCAGAGGGTATTCAAATGGATTTCGGCAATGCTACAAAAGTTATAAATATAATAGATTTTAGGCAAAACTATCCGCAATTAATACTTAAAAATGTTATTAATGCGGTAGATAAAAAAGCCGCTAATAACCTTATCCATTTATCTTATGGTATAGTAGAATTAGAAGGTAAAAAATTAGCGGGAAGGCAAGGTACGTGGATAGGAAATACCGCGGATGATCTTTTGGCAGAAGCAGAAGAAAAAGCGTATACTTTAATAAAAGAGCGATTTAAAATTTCTGATGAAGAAAAGAAAACATTAGCAAAAGAAATTGCTTTGAGCGCCATAAAATTTGAATTTGCAAGAATTTCGCCAGAAAAGAATATTACATTTTCATGGAAGTGGGCGTTAAGCTTTGATGGAAACTCAGGACCGTATTGCCAATATATGAATGCAAGAGCAAATAGACTATTAGAGGATGCACATAAAAATATAGAAATTAGAGATATTAAAAATATAAATACAAACTATATAATAAGTGATATAGAATTTGAATTAATAAGAAATTTATCAATTTCAAAAGACATTATTGAAAAATGTAGTATTGAATTAAGACCTAATATAATAACAGATTATATAATAAATTTAGCAGTTTCATTTAGTAAATTTTATGAAACCAAACCAATTCTTAAAGTAGAAAATGATGAGGAAAGAACAGCCAGACTCGCACTTACAAAAGCTTTCTCATTAACAATGTCAAGGATGCTTAATCTATTAGGCATTGCAGCACTTACAAAAATGTAAAATAAATTAAAGATCTAATAATTTAAATAAATAATAAGTAAATTGTTAATGTATAATAAAGCACTTAATAAATTAGTACTTAATAATTATTAAATATAATAAATTGATAATATTATCAACTATAATTATTGATTAATAATTTAATTAATAAATAAAGTATAACAAAAATAATAAAAAACATTAATTGATCAATAATAAAATATAAATAATAATATTTATTGTGAGCTCATAGCTCAGCTTGGATAGAGCGATGTCCTCCTAAGACATAGGTCGCGGGTTCAAATCCCGCTGAGCTCGTATATGTGGTGATAATATGGAAAAGAAGACTAAAAAAAATGAAAATAAAATAGAACACAATAAGGAACATAAAGAGCCTTTATTATTGGTAAAACCAGTAAAATGGTTAGGGTTAGATACACTTCATATATTACTTATAGTTCTTGTATTAATATTAATAGGGCTTAGTTTTTCTCTATCTGAATTTAAACCTGGCCCAGTAGTTCTTAATTGTCCATATGGAATTAATTCAAATTATACATGTATTAATCTAAATAGCAGTAGCTCCAATGCACTTTTATCAGCTGAAAGAGTATTAGCCAGCTATTCTTTAATTAATTCATCATTATCTTTATTGCCTTATTATTCACTTGTAAATGAAGCAAAAATATCTTATATGCCAAATTTAAATGAATGGTATGTTTCTATACCGTATCTTAATCCATTTATAAAAAATCAAATATTTAATGCTTCAATAATATTAGACGCATCAAACTACTCATTAGAATCATTCAATATACAAACTTTTAAGCCGTTATATAGTTCACAAAATCGTGTAGTTTCACTGGGCACAATAAGTTTATATGGTAAAACAGAATGCACACAAAAAACACCAATCCCTATCTATTTATTTGTTGATCCTTATGCACCAGGTGCACTTCAAAGTATGTATGATGCATATAACACTACACTAGAATATGGTAACAAAGTAAATATGAGCTATAAATTTATTTTTACAGGCTACGCATTAAAATATTATAAAAGTGCAGGTATAACTGAAACACAAACGGTTGGTGAAAGTTTATTCTGTGCTTCACAGCAGCAAAATAAATTTGAAGCTTTTCTTAAAAATTATAGCATACTTTTTAATGATTATCCATTAAGCAATACAACACTTACGCAAATTGCAATGGGATCAGGACTAAATATGAGCAATTATAACTTATGCATGCAAAATTCAACAGAAGTTCTAAGAAACCAAGCGCTTTTAAGTAGTTTTTATGGAGTAGAAACAACACCAACATTCATTGTTGATTGTAAATATATGACAATACCACAAACCTTAAATGATACGTTAGATTATGTATTTAATTCAATAAATTCAAAATGAGTATATGCATATAATTGTTGGAATAGATACTGGAAAAACGGTTGCAATTGCCATTTTAGACTTAAATGGCAATTTTATTTTTTCTAATAATAAGCAATCTGGTGGAATAAAATGGCTTATTAATGAAATAGAAAGTATAGGTACTCCATCAATAATTGCTGCTGACAAAGAACCAAATAATATTATAAAGAAAGTTGCAAGTGTATTTAATTGTAAAATTTATTATGTTAAAAAAACTATGGCTATAAAGACAAAAAGGAAATTATCAAAACCTTATAATATAAAAAATGCCCATGAACGCGATGCATTATCTGCAGCATTAAAAGCATATTATATATATTCAAACAAATTAAACCAAGCTGAACATATAGCTAAAATAAAAAATGTAAAAAATATAGATGATATTAAAGCAAAAATAATAAACAATTATTCTATTGATGAAGCATTAAAAAATAAATATATACAAAGACATTAATTATTTATTTAATTTGGCGCCGCACTGACTACAGAAATTTGCATTAATATCATTCTTTGCGCCACATTTATTGCAATAAATAAATCCACCAGTATTTGAAGCTGTGTCTTTTTGGGGCTCATTTATTTTTATTTTCTTATCTTTTCCTTTCTTTACCGGATTAGTATTAATTGAATTACCAACAAAATTACTTGCACTATCTTGTTGTGTAGCATTAGCAGACTCTATAGTAAATTCATTAGAAATTACACGTTCAACAAAATCGGCTAAAGCACTTGCATCAATTTTTCTTAAACCACTTATTTCACCTTCTTGTTCACCCGGCTTTAAAAATCCACGTTCTCCAGGAGAAGAATAACCGCCAACCCTCAAAAAGACAGATGATGAAATAAATCCATTTTCGACTCTTACGCTTGCAACCATACTATAAGGTATACTTTCAACATCTTTTCTTAAACCAAAAGTAGCACGATTAATTAATAATATCCTTTTATTTGTTAAAACAACTGTTGTAGGTGTTATAAGTGAGCCGCCAGGGCCTATCTTACGTTGTGTTGCTGTTACTTGTATCTGCTCATCCTGCCAAAGATATTTTTTAGCTACATTAACATCCTTTTGATATATTGCCATATAATCACTTCTTCAATTATTATTTTAATTTATATTATTTAAACTTTACTTTTCATTATACTCTAAACTTTCTTATTATTTTTTAACTTGAAATATTTAAAGTAATATTTTTTAATTAATATATTTAATGATTTTGAATCTGCTTAACTTTGATTTATTGCGCTGTTATACATTTTTATATATGTATAAGATTTCAAAAATAAGAGATAGATTTAAAAAGTTATTTTTTTAATAATAGACAACGCGACCAGTATTAGTGATTATTTGCAGAAGTTAAAAAATGAAAATTATAAGATTAATTTTAGATTTAAGAAGCTATCAACGGCAATTAGAAATGGATCTAATTTATTATCAATATTGAGCTTAATATACAGCATGCAGCACGCCAAGAAGAGTAATTTTATTACAGGTACCTCAAATTCAGTAACAAGAATGAAAATGCAGGAAATGACTAAGAAAATTGATTCCCTTAAAACCGTAGCAAAAAAATTGCAGAATATGGAAGAGATCTCTGGTGAAGAATTCTATAATAATTTATATGAAGGCTCGCAAACATATGTAAATTTATTTTATAATATGGATGCAGATACAATTAGCAAATATATAATAAATACAGAAGGCCATACTATTGTTAATATTAATAAAGAAAATAATTTACTTATTTTACCTGCTATTATGGCGCTAAATAATGAAAACAAAACAGATGTGATAAATTTTATCTCAAACCATTTATATAAAGTTCCATTCAAAGTTTTATATCATTCAACTAATGCAGCATTGCAAGTTGAATTACTTGAGCAGTCTATGGGTGTTAAAAGCATTCCTATTGAGATAACAAATAATATAAATAATCTTTTAAATATAATAAATGATAAAACAAAGGAAATTGAAAACGGAAATATTAACCCATCACAGGATGAATATTTAAAAATTAAATTTTTAGACAGTATAATAAATGTTTCATATAATACAGATATGAAGATTTCTGAATTTATAAGTGAAAAAATAATGCCTAATAAATTTATAGAAAGGATGGCAAGAAAAATTATAAGAAAATTTTAATAGTTATTTTATTTCTATCATTTTTGTAAATTATTGAATTTATACCTCTCTTAATTATTATAATTGAATAAAGATAAAAATATATATAATTTTAATTTTTATATTAGATATTTTATATTTATGTTATATTCTTAAAATTTTTATTTAACAGTTAAGCTCCCTTCGTCTAGTCCGGTCAAGGACACAGGCCTCTCAAGTCTGAAACCCGGGTTCAAATCCCGGGGGGAGCATTTACATGTTACGAGGAAGGGTGTTCAAATCCTAAAGCAAATGGCAAATAATAAAAAGTCTTCCTCCTATAATATCACAGATTATCTTATGCCTACTTCAGTAATTATGCCTTTTGACTTAAGTATTATAGGGAGATACTCAGGATAGGTTGCTTCTGCGACAATTATGAATTTGCCTTTGGGCTACGCTTTTTTATCGGGAGATCGCAGGAGATGTGCTACTCCTGAAGCACACCTCGAAATGTCATTTCACCTTTCAATTTAATAAGATTTTGATTTTTACAGCTCTTGCGCATACTTGCACTGTCATCAAATTTTCTGCCTATTCTATTTGCATACGCTGGACAACCAGCGCAATATTTATTATAAACACATGAAAAATTGCCGCATG
>JBMFUB010000014.1:0-17578 GCA_049966715.1 Candidatus Micrarchaeia archaeon | reverse complement strand
GAATCTCTTTTTATCAATTTTAATGTTTGAAAATATTTATTACCAAAAGGAGCAATAAGTACACCATTAATTTTCAATTGCTGAATTACGCTATTAGGTATATTTGAAACTGCTGCAGTATATATAATTTTGTTGTATGGTGCGGCATCTTTATAACCGTACGAGCCATCTCTATATATTATTTTTATATTTTTTAAATTAGTTTTTTTGATGTTGTTTGTTGCAAATTCTATAACTTTTTTATTAATATCTAACGTTATAATCTTACCATATCTACCTACAATATATGCAAGCAAAGATGCTTGCCATCCACTACCTGTACCTATCTCTAATATCTTTTCATTTTTCTTTGGCTGAATCAATTCAAGCATTGTTGCAACAGTTGATGGTTGTGAAATCGTCGAATTTTTTGTAATAGGAAGCGCCAAATCGTCATAAGCGTAATCTATAAATTGCTGAGGAACAAAAATATGCCTTGGTATCTTTTTAAAAGCGGTTATTAATCTTTTTGTTTTTAGAAATTTGTTTTGTATTAAAAATTTTACGAGTTCTTCGTTCTTTTTCTTAAAGTCATCATTATTCATAATATCAAATACATTTATTAAATATTAATTTATTGGCTTAGTTAAACAAAAGATTGATAAAAAAACAAAATTAAAATATATGCAATGCCCACCAACGCATTAATTTTTTTATGAAAATATTAAATGCAGATGTATTCTTTTTAATATCCTTTACCATCTTCTTGTATTGTACTTTTTCTTCTGCATCTAATTTTCCTTCTTTAACTATCTCCTGCTTTTTTCCATCTACTATTTGTGTTTCTACTTTACTAATAACATCTTTTTTAACCATATTATACCATTCATCAAGCGAACTTCCGCCAAAATCTTTATCCTTCAAAACTGCAATAATATCTGCAGTAGTCAATTTTCTTTCTTTGTGTGATAAATATTCATGTAGCAATGGCCTCATCACTGCTTTATCCGTTATCTTTTTAATGTCTGCGGGTGAATAGCCAATAGTAGCGCGAGCTAATCTACCATAACTTATATGACCTCTTGGTTTATCTTTTGTATAAAAATCAAACAGTTTTTTCCTATCTTTATAATTTGGTGGTGGAAGATATATGTGATCACCAAACCTACCACTTCTTTTAAGCGCAGGATCGATATCCCATGGTGTGTTTGTTGCACCTATTACATATACGCCATCATTTTTTGCTTTATCCGCGCCACTCATTTCCATAAGAAATTGATTAACAGCTAATCTCATTGCAGAGCCTTCACCACCTTCACCGCCACCGCCCCTTTTCATTCCTAGGGCATCTAATTCATCAAAGAAAATTATACAGGGTTTATGTTTCCTTGCTGTTTCAAATATCATATGTAAATTCTTTTCAGTATTGCCAGTATACATATCCACTATTTGATTTGGTACTGCCAATATAACATTGGCACCCGCCTCACCAGCAATTCCATTTACAGTATAAGTTTTACCAACGCCTGGAGGCCCATATAATATTATTCCTAAACCCAAATCTTTACCATATTTCTTGAACAATTCTGGTCGTTTTATTGATAAAACTATATTTTCTCTTAAATAATTTTTTAATTTTTCTAAACCAATAACCTCATCTAATGTTTGTTTTGATTTGTAGAATGCAACCTGCTTTATTTGGCCTTCTTCTATTTTAGATTCAGTATAATCATATTTTTCTATTTCTAATTGCTTTGTTTTTGAATTCTTAGCATAAGTTGAATCTATATGCATCATCATGTCTATTTTTTCCAATCTGTTTTTTGCTTCGGTATAATCTGGATTATTTGTTAATGATTTTTCATACCAGAATCTAGCACCAACTAAATCATTATTAGCTTCTGCAATATCACCAACAAGCAAAGGTGCATCTGCACTTTTTGGCTCTAACTCCATAACTCTATCGAGATCTCTTTTGGCAGAACTATAATCTTCTTTCATTCTATAAGCAAGTGCCCTATTAAAATATGCATCTGCATATTCATTATCTATTTTTATAGCTTCAGTAAACTCGATTATTGCTCCATCATAATCTTTTGTTTCGAACAAAGAATTCCCTTTTCTCCAATGCTCTTTTGCAATTGGATCAACAGGTTTCTTATTAGGATTACTATTTTTATCATCAGCCATTAATAACACCTTTTAATATTAATTTATATAATTTATAAATATAAAAATAAAGATTTATAAATATATAATAATATGATAAATCTTTTTATTAATCATTTTATTATTCATTATAATATCTATCTTTTTTCTCTTTTTTCTCAATACTATCTAATAAAAAATTTAATTTTTTATCCACATACGCTATTTTTGGATTTGTTCTTAAATCATTTCTGAATTTGATAGATTTAAAAAATTTTGCGAGAGCTAATACTTCTTCATTTAATTGTTTAAGTATTAAAGATTTAATCTTATATACGCCATTTATTTGTTTTATTACCAATTCACTATCTGATGTTAATATTATTTCTGTAGAATTATCTAGGTTATTTTTACACCAAGTTAAAGCTAATATAATAGCATTATATTCAGCATAATTATTAGTTTTAATACCATTATAAATTGCAGCATCTTTTATTATCTCATCTGTTGAATTATAAATTGCAAAGCCAGATGCACTTCTTCCGGGATTACCTCTAGATGCGCCATCTGTATAAACATAAACTTTATCTAATTTATACATTAATACACCATTCATATTATAATTAAATAAGGTTTTTAAATATGCGCATACTAAGAATATTATGGAAACTCTAACATCAAATGAAGCTAACGATCTGTTAGATCTCGCTAAAAATACTATTGAACTGAAAGTAAAAACTCCATTATTTAACAAGTCTATCCTTTTAGCAAATAACAAAATAGATAAAAAAATAAAAATGTTAATTAAAATTTTTTATAAGCCAACTAATACTTTAATAAATGAAATTTATACTCCAGGTGAAAATAATGTTGCTTATGAAGTAGTTGATGCATTAGTATCATTGTTTAAAAAAACAGATGAAAATATATTTTTAAAAGAAAGTATTATTAATAATATTGATATTGAAATTTATACTTTTTCTGAGTTTAAGCCGCTTGGAAAAAATTCGATAGAGCGCTTAAAAAATTTTAATTTGGAAAAAGATAATTTATTTATAAAATATGGAATAAAACAAAATTTTATTTTTACAATAAATAATAAAAATTTAAATAAATTAAGTAAAACTGCACTCCTTGAAACTGCATGTACAAAAATAGGTTTGCCAGAGTATTATTGGAAACAAACAAAAGTTAATTTATTTAAATTTGAGGCAAAAGGTTATAAAAAAGATGAATTTGGAAGAGTGGTAAATTTATAAAATATAATTATTCTATAAACATTATAACGGTGTTACTTTGATTAATGATTTAAAAGAGTTTATAAAATATTTAGAAACAAAAAAACGTCTTTTGAAAATTCCATATACTGTAGATACTGATTTAGAGATTACTGCATTTACTGATCGTGCATGCATGGACAAAAATAAAAAAACACTTTTTTTTCAGAATGTTAAAGATTTTAATATGCCAATTGTAACAAATCTTTTTATTGCAAAAGATACATTAGATGAATTAGTTGAAAAAAATTATTTATTTGATTTAATAACTTTATTTAATAACCAAAAAGATAAGCCCTCATTAATAAAAAGTGCCAAACTTATGCTAAATTTTAAACCTAAAATAATAGAGTCAAAATTAAATAAATACGAAAAACTTAACAGTCTAGATGAACTTCCTGTCCTTAAAGTATGGCCTAATGATGCTGGAAGATTTATAACACAACCACTGGTTATTACACAAGACCCAATTGATAAATCATTAAATGTAGGCATATATAGAATGCAGATTTATGACAAGTTTACAACAGGAATGCATTGGCAAGCGATGAAAGGCGGTGCTATACATGCAAATGTTGCTAAAGAAAATAATAAAATAATGAATATTAGTGTAGTGATTGGGAGTGATCCCTATAATTTAATTTCGGCTATAGCTCCACTCCCACAAGGATTCAATGAATTTTCATTTTCAGGTATTTTGCGAAATTCAAAAACTTTACTTATGAAGAACGGAAAATATCCTATGATACCTGCAAATTCTGAAATAGTTATTAATGGCTATGTAGATCCAAATGAACTAAAAGAAGAGGGTCCTTTTGGTGATCACACTGGCTATTATTCTATACCTGAGCTTTATCCTGTATTCCATGTAGAATCAATATTTGCTAAAAAAGGTGCAATATATTCTGCTAGTATAGTTGGATTTCCACGCCATGAAGATGCAAATATAGGATCATTTTTAGTTGATATGTTCAAACCAATGCTTAAAATGATTAATGATAATATTATTGATCTTTATATGCCACCCGAAGGGAATTTTACAAATACCTGCTTTGTTTCAATCAAAAAAAGATTTCCAGGAGAAGCTAAAAAAATTATGTTTTCTATCCTTGGAACAAGTCAATTAGAATTTGCGAAAATAATAATCGCTTTTGATGATGATATAAATATAAGGAATCTTAATGAAGTTATTTGGGCGCTTTCTACAAGAATAGATCCGCAGAGGGATATAACAATAATACCAAATACAATTGCCGATTCGCTTGATCATGCAACAAACTTACCCTCTTTAGGTTCAAAGGTTCTTATTGATGCAACAAAGAAAACAAAGGCAGAAGGTTATGTAAGAGAATGGCCTGAAACGATTTCACTTCCAAAAGAAATAATTAAAGAGGTCGAAAAAAAGTGGGATACAATAAAACAAGAATAAAAAATAAAAGAAAGAATGTTTTTTTTGGAATTTCAGATATGCTTAAATTAAAATATACTATTTTTTCCCTATTTTTTATTTACATTGGTATGCTATTAGCGGCTATACCAACATTAATGCAATTTATTTTATTAAATATCGCAGCAGTCTTTGCAAGAGCATCAGGTATGTCTGCAAATAGATATATTGGATATGATTATGATAAAAAAAATCCAAAAAAGAAAATGTGGAGCAGTATAAGATTATTTAAAAAAAATGAGATATTGCTTTTGTTTGTATTATTTTCATTTATATTTATATTATCTGCATTTTTCTTAAATTTACTTGCATTTATTCTTTCGCCATTAGTTATTTTACTTTTTATAATAGAACCAAAAATTAAAAAATATACACAACATAGACATTTAATTATGGGATTAATAAATGGTTTAGGTATATTTGGAGGTTATATTGCAATTACAGGTACTATCCCTTATTTTTGGTCTATTTTTATTTTATGGTTAGGATACGGATTTATGTTAGGAGGGTCTGACATTATCTATTCAATGAATTACATTGAATATGATAAAAAAAATAAGCTTAAAACATATCCTGTTGTCTATGGTAAAAAACACGCAGATTTATATTCGATTTATTTTCATACAATTTCATTCTTATTCTTTTTAATGTTTGGAATTATAATAAATTCAATTTTTATAATAATAGCTGTGCTAGCATCCGGTATTGTATTAACCTTATGGCATATTAAAATAAAAACAATTCCAAATATATCTTTTTCTTATTATAATGGATTAATATCAACAATTTTATTAATTGGGATGTTTTTAACTGTTTTTAAATAAAACATAAAAATAAAAGAAGTTTATGATAAATTTTTATTTATGTAATTATAAGAATTTCATATATTTAGCTTTTTATAGTTTAAATGATGTAAATTATAATTAATTATAATAGAATTTATCATTGTCAGCGTGAGCAAAAATCCCACAGAATTTATAGTGGGATAAATACATATGTAAAATTACAAAATAATATTATGCAAATAAATAACTAAAAATATCTTTTGCCCACGAAAGTGATCTTTTTATTTATAAAGTTTAATAATTAAATTATTGCTTTTTATTACTTTCGTATGAAAGCCATTTTTCATAAAGTTCTTTATTAATCTTTTCTAATCTACTTAAAATTTCTTTCCTAATCTCTTCAACAGTTACTGTAGTTTTCCCTTTAAATGCTCTTTCAACATCTCTTGCTATTTTTCTTGCATCTGTTAGTTTATTCCCGTTTTTAAGCAACGCTACGACAATCTTTTCTCTAGCAAATCTTTCAATTGTACCATTCTTCTTTTGTACCTTTATCATATTTTCACCATTTTTAATAATTAAATTAAAAATAGATTATAAAAATCTTTGTATTTAAAAAAATTGAGAATAATATTAATAAAAATATAATAATGTGAATATATTATATTAAACATCATACTAGAACTATATTGAGATGATAAATATAAATTTCATACAAAAATAGATAATAATAAAATATTTAAAATGTAACTTAACAATAAATATTACTTTATAATGGGCTCGTAGCTTAGCCTGGTTGGAGCGCCCGACTGATAATATAAAAATAGAAATCGGGAGGTCGTGAGTTCAAATCTCACCGGGCCCATTGAGTTTATTCATAAATATTAATGGCAATAAATTGAAATTTTAGGGAATAAGCAGAAAATAGGCTTAAATATATATAATATTTAGTAATTTCATTAATTGCTTTATTGGTTTATCTTTTTGTTATTTACTTTATTATAGACAATTTAATTGATTAAATTTACATAGTTTTAGAAATAGCGTTCTTTGTTTTGTATTTATAAACATTTATTGTAGATATTTCCAATTTTTTAATAGACAACACAATAATTATAATAAAAAGTGTACTATACTTCTTAAATATTTTGATTTTCCTCACATTTTGATAATATTGATTTTATTATTTTTCATAAAACTATTTAATTTTGCAATTTTTACAATATTATTTATTGCTCTATATTCAGAATTATTTAATGCCAGAAAAGAAAAATCTTTTATATTTAAATAAGTCGTTGCAATTTCCATATCATGTTTTACTTCATCAAAATTAATACTATGTATAAAGTATGTTTCGTGCTCATCAAAATTTATTTTAGTACATAAATTTTTATAATTAATTTTATTAGGCAAAGTAAATGCTAAATCGTGTTTATCATTTTTATTGCTAAAGTTATATCTGCTTAAATCGATTAATTTAGGAATTATCGTAATATCTTTTGAAATGCTTTTTAGCGTTTCAAATTGCAACCGCTCATTAATTTCTTCCAGTTCATTTATATTTTGAAAATTTTTATCTTCAAATTGTAAAACAAGATTTTCTTTTATTATTTTACTGACTTGTTGAGTATTCTTTATCGCATTATATACTAATTTCATTGCACCACAGTCTGTATGTGTAAGTAATTTTATTTCTGTTATATTATTTGAATTAAGTATTTCCCTTATGCTAAATTTTAATGATAAAATATTAGCACCAGCATTTCTCAATATTATTGTATCATCATCAGCCTCTTCATCTATTATATTATTTAGTCTCCAATCCATACAGCTAATTAATAATTTTGTAATAAAATCACCAATATTATTTAATATTTATTATATCTAATGTAATTTACTTTTATTAAAGTTTATTATTTTATTGTTAATAGTTTATATATAATTAATATTTAAAATACTAAAATTTCTTTTTTGAAAATGCACTCGCATTATAGCCCTTTTGCTTTAAATATTCTGCAAATATTTCTTCATTATTTCCATAGGTTAATATTTTTTTAGGATTTACTAAATTAATATATTCAATTGCTTGCCAAAAATCTGCATGATCGCTCAATGGAAATTGCATATCTGTATTAAATTTTATTAATTTTGCAAATCCTGTTGCGGCAGCTGTAAGAATATTTTTTTTATAAAATTTTTTTAATATTTGTTTTAAACTAAATAAAGAGCGATTGTCAACTATTCCAACAAAGGTATCATTTATAATATTTGAATTAAATTCATCACTATAAAAGGATAAATAATCCAATTTAAAATTATGGTTTTTATATACCTCATTTATTTTACATATTTTTTTGCTTACTACGGGAGTTATATCCTCTTCATTTAATATTTTTATTAATTCTTGCGCTTTCCCCAATGCATATGCACTAAAAATTATAATGTTATCTTTAATATTATTTTTGACCCAAGCTTTAATTTTATTTATCACTTCTAAACGATTATCAAATTTTATTAAAGGATCATAGTATGTTGAATCAATAATTAAAATATCAGCATGTTCAATTTCTATTGGATTGCACATTAAAGATTTTTGCATATTATAATCTCCACTATATATAATTTTTTTACCTTCTTCTTCATTATATATAACTAATTGCTTTGAACCTAAAATATGGCCTGCATCAAGAAGTTTAATCCATTTTGGTATCTCTATACTGGTAAAATTTTTGTTCGTTATTGTATTAATAAGATCAATAGTTTCATTACTTGCAATTATTGATTTAGATTTTTTTAATGCAGACAAATGATCTGAATGTGCATGTGAAATAAAATCAATATTTGAATTCTCTACTTTTTTATCAAACGAAATCAATTTTCCATTAACATAAATCACTAGATCGCCAATTTATTAGATAAATTTTTAGCTTAAATTATAGTTCCACTTGCAATTATACGTGGTACTTTATTTTGTATTAATAAAAATCTATCTCCTTTATCAAGCGCGCATTCTTTATTCAAAAGAAAACTTTTAATATTATTTTCATCTTTGATAAGATTTGCATTTACATGCATAAAATTTGATACTAAAGTATAGGGTATATCTTTTCCAAGCATATTTGAAGTTAATAGATTACTTTTTATTTTTGTATTAATTTCTTTTACTTTTTGTATTTTAGATGATGTTAATAAATCACCACTGTTAATTTGATCATAGGATATACCTTTTAAAGATATACCAACTCTCATTTTTGGTGTTACTTTTTCAACATCAACATCGTGAACCTGTAAAGTTCTTACAGAAACCATATCATTATTGCTATGATATAAATTATCATGTACATTTATAATTCCTTTAGTAACAATACCAAGAGCAACAGTTCCAACACCCTTAACCGGAAATGCACGATCAATATCAATTCTTGCACTACTATAATCTAAATTAGGTTTATAGTTTAAAATTTTGTTCAACAGTTCGTTTTTAGAAGTAATTTCAAAATTATTAATGTTTAATTCCGTGATGAATTTTTTAATATCATTATCATCAGTAAAGATAATATGTTTATCCAACAAACTCGCTGCAATAACAATTTCTCCAAATAATTTGTCTAGGTTTAAAGTGCTAATTATAATAATATCTGAAATCAACATAGCTTCTGCAAGAGGAATTATATTTTTTTCTATATTCTGTGGAAATAAAGATACTAAAACATTATCTTCTATCGTTCTATTATAAAAATTTATATTACCCTCTGTACCTTTTTTTCCTAAAAATTCAGCAATATTTATATCATTTGTTATCGAAACAACCATGTGCATAATAAACACTTCAAATAATAAAGATTATTAAAATTAATTTAAGACTTATATTTCTAATTTTTTAATAATTAATCATAACTAAATATAAAAATTTGTATATTTAATATAGAGATCTAAATAAATATTTAATTATAAATGTTAAAGTATATAATAAATATTATATTATTAGTTTAACATCAATATAAATAATTATAATATTAATTAAATAAAATACAATTAATGGCGATTGTAATATTAGGGGGTTTGCATGTTTGATTTATTTAAAAAGAAAAATATAGAGATTAAATCGATAAATATTAAATTTAATAATTCAATTCACACACTCGATTCAAAGATTAAAAAATTTAACAGCAAAAATATAATTATCAGTATTCCATTCAGGAATAATATAAATAATGTATTAAATGTTAATAAAATAATCGTTGAACCTCCATTTATTATAAAAGAAATACATCCAGAAATTCCTATAAAATTAAAAACAGGAGAATCAATAGAAATAAAGTTGTTTATAGTTGGTCCAGATTACTCTTATTCTGGTCCAATAAATCTTGAAATGGATTAAATTGTTTTTTTACTTAATTCTGTAGAAAGTGCAATTTGGGCTAACATCGTTTCAAGCTGTATATGTTCATTTGCGCCTTCAACAACTTTAAAATTACAATCTCCTATATAAGTAACAATTTTCAATTTTAATTTTTCATTAATATTAAGATTTTGTACTTCTCTAAAGCATTGTGTTAGTATATCCTCTGCACTCATTCCATTCTTAATCATTAAAGTATCAAGCTCATTTTTAGCGGCATCAAAATTTCCATTTATTGCTGCATTAAGCATATTTACTATTTCTTTTGGTCTAGCACGAGCTGCAATTTCATAAACACTAGTTTCTGTTACCTTTCTGCTTTGCATAGCAGAGCTCTGTAATATATTTGTAAGTTTTCTAAGATCACCATCACCGACATAAATCAATGCATTTATCGCTTTTTCATCAATTTCAAGGTCTTCATTCTTAACAATCCTCTCTATATAAATACGCATTTCATGCTCATTTAACGGCTTAAACCTAAAGACAACACACCTACTTTGTATTGGTTCTATAATTTTACTTGCGTAATTAGCGCTAAGTATAAATCTTGTTTCTTTAGAAAATTTTTCCATTGTTCTTCTTAATGCATGCTGAGCATCGCTAGTTAAGGAATCTGCCTCATCAAGAAAGATTATTTTGATAGGGACTTTAGCCATTGAGCGAGTTTTTGCAAATTCTTTAACTTCACCTCGTATAACATCTATACCCCTAGCATCGCTCGCATTAAGCTCCTTAAATGCAGCATTTATTTCATCTCCATACAAATCATTAGCAAGCGCAATTGCACAGGTTGTTTTTCCAATTCCAGCACTTCCTGCAAAAATCATATTTGGAAAATTTCCTTTTTCTACAAAAGATTTTAATCTATCTACTATTGCATCTTGTCCTATAACCTCATTCAAATGTTTAGGTCTATATTTTTCAATCCATGGTAAATCTATAATTTGCATAGAGATCATCATTTAATATTTAATATTTAACTATTTTATATAAAATATATTTTTAATATAAGTGATACTTATTATCATTTTCATATAAATAAATATAATAAATTAATATAAAATATAAAAATATAATAATTAATATATAAACTCTAAAAAGAAATAAAAAATTGATAATAAATTTTGTTTAATTAATTAATTTAATTAAATTATATAATAAGATTATTTATATTATAAAAGATTATTTATATTTTTATATGTTAGTAAATTTAATTTATTTTAGATTATTTTAATTTGAGATTTAATAATGTATGATTACTGTGTTATATTTATTAAATAATACAAAAATATAAATAACAATAATACCTAAATAAAGATTATAGTAAATTACTAATACCAAATAGAGGATTATTATGAACAATACAACAAATAATCTTAATCCTGATGTAAATAATAATTATATAAAAACTATAAAAGATCGAATTCAAAATAATGTGAAAATTTTAGCTGCAGCTACAAATAGTGCAATTGAAATTAATGATGCAGTAGAGCGTTTTGTTTCTATATTAAATTATGA
The DNA here is from genome assembly GCA_049966715.1 of Candidatus Micrarchaeia archaeon. Classification (GTDB taxonomy): domain Archaea; phylum Micrarchaeota; class Micrarchaeia; order Micrarchaeales; family Micrarchaeaceae; genus JAJZYD01. Next base: position 6,019 of record JBMFUB010000014.1, on the reverse strand, counting down.
TATAAATATTGAAAATCTGAAAAGGATAAATAATGGTTTAGTTAGAATACTTTCAATAACAGATAATAAAGAATATATTTTGCAAATGTTTGGTTTTTTAATTTATAAAATAAATATAAAGAATAAAGATGATACAAATTTTTATAATACTTTTAATAAAATATTTGATAATAAGTTTTTAATAGATATAATAAACAATTCAAAAAATAAAAATATACTTGAGAGCTTATTTAATAATTTCGAATTTTAATAATTTAAATAGGATTTAATAAAAAAATTAAAATTAAAATTAACAAAAGATACAAAATACCGATAAATATATTAAATTTGTTTTTTAAACATTATAAATTTGAAAAGGGGCTGTACGCTAACCTGGTAGACTACTAGCTTTGGGAGCTAGTCGTCCGAGTTCAAATCTCGGCAGCCCCATTTTATGTTTTTTTAGAAATGGATTGTAAATTCAGAATATAGATATTTTAATTTTAATATAATGATAAAGGAATTAAATTAAACTATATAATATTTGCTTGGCTTTTTCTTCATTTTTTCTTATTTCATTCTTTATTTCATTAGTAACACTTTTGATAGCTTTATTTAGATTATTATTAGTATTAATTAAATTTTCTAATTTATTATTTATATCGTTAAGTTCTGTTTTATCATTATATGTTTTATCACCAATAAACTTTTTGCTTTGTTTGTATAATTTTGCAAAAATTTTTTTATATTTAAATAAATGATTAAATGTATTCTCTTCGGCTTTATAAAAACGCTTTTCCCAATCTGCAAAATTGTATATAATTGCTCTAGCTTCTTCTTTAGTAGTTGCATTTCTTAGCTCATTATTTGTATTAATAAAGTCTTCTTCTCTGAGCTTATAATAGTTCTTTATTAAATTATTCGAAATGTTATGTATAGTATTGACTTCTAATTTTAGTTTGTTTCCTTTTTTATAATTAATATCATAATCTTTTTTTGCATTTGGATCTTTTAAGAGGGAATAAGCTTCATTAATTTCTTTTGTTAACTCCTCTGAATTATTACTTTTATTTACATCAGGGTGATATTTTTTTATCATTTCAATATATGCATTACGTATTTCTTTTTCATTTTCAGTATAAGATATATTTAATATTTTATAATAATCTTTTAAGTTTGCATTTATTATATCAGATAAATTAATCCCAAACTCTTTTAAAATATTTTCGTATTCTTTTTTTCTTTGTTTGAATTTTAATATAAATTTCCTTATTTTTTTAATGTGGTATTCTCTTAAAAAATTTTTTATAATTTCAATTAAATTAAACATAAAATCATTAAATAATCATTATATTATAAACGAATTAAATATTATAAACAAATTAAAATAAATAAAAATAACAAAAATATCAAATAAATAATCTATATAATATATCTTAATATATTTATAAAATCAATAATTAAAAGCTATATTAATTATTTAAGTTATCATTTATAATTTTACTTCTTCTATTATTTATATAATAAAAATATTAAATATAATAAAATTTATAAAAATAAATTATAAAAATATAAATAGTATATTGTAATATATATTGTAATATATAAATATTTAAGATATAAAATATAAAAAATTATATAAATAAATTAATATTAAAATATCAATAATTAAGGAGGTTTTGATTAATAATCTGCTTAATAATAAACATTATAATTAATAGGTGATTTTATATGGTAGAAAATGTAATTATAATAGGTTCGGGTCCAGGAGGATTAACCGCTGCTGTTTATACCGCAAGGGACGAATTAAAACCTCTTATTTTAGGTGGCTCAATTTCTGGTGGACAACTAATGCTTACAACAGTTGTTGAAAACTTACCTGGATTCCCAGATGGGATAGATGGACCTGAATTCATAGATAGATTACAAAAGCAAGCACTTAAATTTGGTGCAAGACTTGTAAATGAAGATGTTATAGATGTTGATTTAAAAAGCAGACCAATAAAAGTAAAAACAAATGCAAATGTTTATGAAACAAACACATTAATTATTGCTACAGGCGCTAAGTCAAGAGAATTGGGAATACCAAGCGAAAAAAAATTCTTTGGAAGAGGTGTAAGCGAATGCGCTACGTGTGATGCCCCTTTATTTAAAGGTAAGGATAATGTAATTGTAGTTGGTGGTGGAGATACAGCAATGGAAGATGCAGATTTTCTAACAAGATACGTAAAAAATGTTACTATAGTCCATAGAAGAGATGCCTTTAGAGCAAGTAAAATTATGCAAGAAAAAATATTGAAAAATCCAAAAATAAAAATTATATGGAATAGTGGAATAGAAGAGATAATTGGTGACAAAACAATAACAAGTGTCAAGATAAAAAATTATAAAACAAATGAAATTTCAGAGATTAATGCACAAGGCGTATTTTTAGCGATTGGAAGAATACCAAATACAAAATTTTTAGAAGGAAAATTAAGTCTCGATGATCAAGGTTACATAGTTACAAAGGATGGAATATTCACAGAAGTTAACGGAGTATTTGCATTAGGCGATTGTGCAGACAAATTTTATAAGCAGGCGGGAACTGCGGCGGGAGATGGTATAAAAGCGGCATTAAGAGTTAGGGAATTTTTATCCAATATGTAACAAATATATAAATAACATATAAATTAATAAAAATAATAATTATAAAATTTTTTGTTGCATTTTTTTATTTTCTTTTCTAAATTTAGAGATTCTAATACCAACTTTCTTTATTTCTAGTGAAGAATTAATTAATTTTTCTAATAAAGAGTGTGCTATATTTTGCGTTATTTCTTTTGAATTAGTGTAATAATTAATTTGCCGGCTTTTAATTTTATATTTTAAATTAATATATTTTACTTTAACTGAAATATTTTTAAATTGAAGGTTTTGTTTTGATGCAGTAGATATTATTTCATCTATGAGTTTGTCCAGCGTTATTTTTAATTCATTTTCATTTTTACTTTTATTTGTTAAAGTTATTTCACGACTTATAGATTTTATTTCTTGATTCTCTTTAATTTTACTTTTATCAATTCCATTAGCTAATAAATGTAAATCCTCAGCAAAAGATCCAATTGATTTTTTCAATTTATTCAAATCTGCTTTAGCCAAATCATCAATTGTATATATGCCAATATCATTTAGCTTCTTCTCAGTTTTTACTCCTATACCAGGTATGGTTATAATCTTTTTGCCATTTAGAAAATCTATGATTTCATTCTTTTTTATTATTTTTAACCCGTCTGGTTTTGCATTATCACAAACCATTTTAGCTAATATTACACCATCTGCTATACCAATTGTTGAAGGCATATGCATTTTTAATTTTATTTCTTTTTTTATTTCTTCCGCTAATTTATATGCTTCATCATATGTACTATTATTAAGATCTATAGCTGCTTCATCTATGCTAAAAATTTCAATTTTAAAATTGTGGATTAAACAATAAGATTTTAGCAAATTAAATATCCTATTTGAAATCAATTCATAATAATCGTTATCTGCAGCAATATAAATTATATCAGGTTTTATTTTTAATGCTTGCGCAGTAGGCATACCACTTTTTATACCAAATTTTCTTGCAGGATAACTGCAACTTTCAATGACGCCATTAGTTTTTTTGTCTTCAGATGCAGTACCTATAAGAAATTCTTTATCCTTTAAATTTTTATTTCTGATTATTTCACAAGAGGCGTAAAAAGAATCCATATCTATAAAAAGAATTAAGCTCATTTTAACACATCGATATTAATGTCAACCTTTTTTAGCAATTAACATAAATGCTGCACCAAGCGTTAAATTTTTAATCTTGATATCCTTAAAATTTGCATTGACCAATATATCGATAAGTTTATCTTTCTCAAATGCCCACAAACTATTAACAAGATAAAGATAGGCATTTTTATTGTACTTTGCGCCTATCATTGGGATAATATAAAAATAATAAAATTTAAATAATTTATTTAGTATTGCACTGGGTTTTGCAACATCTAGAAAAACAATATATCCATTGTCCTTTAATATTCTATAAGTTTCTTCTATAAACATCTTTAAATTATCTACATTGCGTAATGCAAATGCTGAAGTTACAACATCAAATTCCCCATTTGGAAAATTAGTATATAAAATATCTCCATTTATCAAATTTATATTTTTTATATTATTGCGCTTTATTTTTTCATTTGCAATAGCAAGCATATCATTATTAAAGTCAATACCTATAATATCTACATTTTTATTTTGTTTTTCAGCAAGCTTAACAATACTTAATGCAAGTTCAGCAGTACCCGTAGCAGCATCTAAAATTTTTATATTGTCTTTATCTTTTAAACATTCACTTGCAACTAACTTTCTCCATTTCTTATCCAATCCAAAACTTATAATTTTATTAAGCCTATCATAATTAGCAGATATGGAAGAAAACATTTGATTAACATTATTGCTCATAATTTAATTTTAATTATATACATTTTTAAATTTAACTATAAACAAAACACACAAAAACACAATTTAAAAAATTAAGAAGTATGAACAAAAAACTGACCTAATACCATTTGAGTTGGAGCACCATTACAATTCTTTGTAGAAAGATAATTTGCAACAAGTCCACAATTGCTAAAATTTAAATATAATTTTCCAGATAAAACAGATTGTGGAGTAACATTTAAGCCAGTATTAATATTGCAGTATAAGTAATTGCCAGTATTAATAAAGCTAGGGGTACATATTGTAGAAGTTGTATTTTGATTATTGATATTTGCTATAATAATTGCATTTTCAATAGGATACTGCTGTTGATTTATTAAAATAATATATAAAAATAAAGTATTTGTTGAGGAATTCATACTCGCAAAAATTTTATTACACAAAAAAATATTCTGAAAATTACAAGTATTTGAAGAAGAATTTGCAGGTATTTTAAAAAAATAAAAGAGCAAACCAACAATAATCGCAATTAAAAGAAGCGCCCACCCGTACGTAACTAAAAACTCGAATGCAGATTGCAATTTAAATTTTTTTATTTTATTTATTATTTTCATTTAATCATTTATTTTTAATTTTTTGTTATTTTCTTTTATATTATTAACCATTAATTATTAATTTAGTTATGCCCTTTTATTTATAAATTTAACCCATTTTATTTTTTAATTAAATATTTATTTTAACAATCAACAATCAAACCATTTTATAAATCATTCTAAAAATTAATAAATATATATTATTATCTATTTTAATACCTATTTACATATTTTAATTTATTGTTATTTTCGGCTTTACCTATATATGTTCCAGTGCTTGTGAAAAATATATAGATATAAAGAAGTGGGTTTTTTAAATCAGGTATATAGCCATTGCTTTCTAATTCACTTCCTACTTTTACAGCGATGTCCTTTGCACTTTTAATATTATAGAATTCCGCATTTATCACTTCAATTTTAAATGTACTACTTTTATGAAGCAACTCTTCTGCAGCTTTTATAATTTTTTCATAATCGATTGAATCTGGAGCAAATCTTCCAACTTCATTGACCTTTAAAATACCTTCTATTACAATAAAATGTGTACTTGAAGGAATTTCCTCATCAGATTCAAACAAGAAAAGTTTGTTAAATATTTTCTTAAAACTTATATTGCTATTGAGAAGTGTTTCTAGTTCGTGCTTCCCATAATTAAAGAATTTTTCATCAAGAATAATTATATATTTTATGAGTATCTTTTTCTTTTATAACTTTTATTAATACTCTGACCACAGCTTATCGAAATGCTGCTCAAGCTCTTTAATCTGATTCGGATCATCAATAATATCGATATGCTCAATATTCTTATGTGTTCCTGAATATGTCAGATTTGCGCTTCCAGATATAGCAGCTTTATCTCCTATATAAAGCTTCTCATGTATAAATTTATTTTTAACAATTTTAAATTTTATATTATTGCTGCGTAGTTTTGAAAGCTCAATAAAGAATGAATAAAGCATTACAATACTTATAACAATTATATAAACAACAAC
>JBMFUB010000013.1:0-18240 GCA_049966715.1 Candidatus Micrarchaeia archaeon | reverse complement strand
GCTTCCAAGGCTTTTTGTATATACAACTTTGTAGTATTTTGCCTTGCTCTTCTTAAGCACATCCCTGAACCTGCTCCAATTGTCCTCATTCGGACTTTTCCACAGCTCTTCAGCAATCTTGTTTAATTCATCATTTGCATTCAAAAACTCACCATTTAAAAATTAATACCATACTAAAGGTTTACAATTTAATTTTTAATTATAATCATACATATCCAAGGGCTTCAAACTTTTTTATTATGCTGTTGTTTATATTTTCCTTTTCACTATTTTCTTCTTTTCCCTTCTCTTTTTTCTTGTTGTTTCTTGAAAATTCTATTTCAGCAATGGTTTCTCTGAGCACATATGTTGTATAATCTGAAACAGAAGAAAAGCTAGTACCCTCAATTATTTTCTGGATTTTATCATATAAAGAAACAGGTATTGTTATTGTTGTATATTTTCTTTTAACTTCTTTGATATTATTTTTTCCATTTTTCAATTCCATAAGCTCATCTAATTTTATTAGTATTAATATTATATAATGTTATAACATTTAATAATATTATATAACATTAAGATATAAAAAGGTTTTGTTTAATGTTTTATACTTTAAATTTTAAATATTAAAGTAATGCAAAGAAAATAAAGAAACTAAAGAAGGATATAATTATGCAAAAAAGAATCAATAAAAATATGGATCAATATTGCATGAATACTATGGCTACAGTATAAAAAGCAGGTAATAAAACGCGAGTGCTATTAGTATTCCAAGAAGCAATGGAGGAATTGCCGGCAGCGGTCTTCTATATTTGAACTGTATTGCAAAAGTTATAATTAAGCCGAGAGTTGAGCCCAGAACAACGAACATGCTTAGTAGAAAGCTCTGAAAAACAGTATAAGCTGAGACTGCGGTAATAAGCGGAAGCGCCATGTCACCATTTCCAAGGGCGCGCTGTCCATAGACGGGAAGATAACCCTTCTTATCGAGCATATCGAGCGTTTTTGGATACTCCTTAAGCTTTTTCTTATGCTCTTCAAATTTGGCGACTTCGCTTTTTTTGAACTCGCTTTTTGGCACCGCTTCAACCTCTCCAACTGCTACAAGAAGCGCAAGATTCATATCCATAGCGGCTTGCCCCATCGTTATCATATACTTTGTTATAAAGACCATAATAAAGTCATAAGCTGCTAGGATAAACATTAGAATTATAACAATATAGAATGGAAGGCCAACCCCTATAACAACCCCCAAGCCAATGCATGTTATCATCGTTGCTATATTCCTAAAGCCCTTGTATTTTCTTTTTATCAGCAGGATTGCCAAAGCCAGAGCTGCGGAGAGCGCTAAAATTAGATTCAGATTGCTTATAAACATCTCTATAATGAAGCCGAAAAAGTAGAATGCACCGAGAAGAACTGCTATAGCTTCGAAAGCCATGAGTATGCTTCTTCCATGCACCTTTTTCAACAGCAGAACTATAATAAGCGCCACGAATGCTATCGTAGTTACATAATATACAGGCTCATAAGGGCTTGAGCTTGTCTGGTAAGTCTGCAGTGAGCTCAAGCTCAGCCCATTGTAGATTGTGGTTGCTATGAGCAGGCCAAAGAACTGCACAATTAGGAACATGGTCAAAATCTTAAGGTCCTGTCTAATATCTAATGCTTTTATATCCAAGAAATCACTTGTTATAGTCTAATTATAGGACTCACATTTTGCATGCCAAGCTTCTTAAGCAGATGCTCAGGATTATCGTAATACTCCATAACCGCCTCGCTAATACTCTCCATGCTTCTTATGCCAAGCTTGTTGAGCTGCTCTAGAATTCTGACGCGGAGGGCCTCTTCACTTAATATATCTGTTGGCGGCACGCCTATAATTTTGGCGAGGGCATCTCTATAAGTTACGCTCGGTAGTATTGGCGATGCTGAGCTCGTTTTATAATCATATTTATATAAATCCGAAATAAGTGTTTGAGTTCCTTCCATTCCGGAAAGCTCTGATATCTGTATTACTTTTCTTGAGGGAACTCCCATTTTATAAACCATTGAAACAACCATAAGCACATCTATAACATTAAGCACATCCCTTGGTACATTCATAGGCGAGTGTTCAAGTCTTGTTATTATATCCCTTGAAGATGAAGCGTGTATTGTGCCCATTGAAATCTTTCCGATATTCATTGCGGTTATCATATCATTTGCCTCTGCGCCCCTAACCTCTCCTATTATTATAATATCTGGACGCATTCTCAGAGCATTCTTTACTAAATCAACCATATCCATATTGCTGCTTGTTTCAAGCTTTACTGTATTTTCATGGGTGCTTGTATTGAGTTCATATGTTTCCTCTATTGTTACTATCCTTTTATCGGGCCTAAAGAAAGAAAAAAGCGAATTGAGCAATGTTGTTTTTCCAGCCGCGGGTATTCCTCCAATAAGTATATTTGCGGGCTTGACTCTAAATCCATCGGTATAAAGCCATAGCCTAGCTGCGATTTCATAATCAATTGTATTGCTGTTGATAAGATCTATTATACTCATAGGAGTGCTCCTAAAATTTCTTATTGTAATATCATACCCCAATGGCGATTGAACAACATTAGCCCTACTTCCACTTGGCATATGTATATCCATGATCTGCCCATTTGCGCTCCAGTTAGTCATATAAAGCTTTATCTTGTCTACAAATCTGTTGAGTTCATCAATTGTATCAAACTTTTTAGTTAATTTTCCAAAGCCCTGTTTTGAATCATATACAAAAATATTCTGTATATTATTAATCATTATATCTTCTATATTTTGCAGTGTTAAAAAGTTTGATACTGGCTCTAGATTATAAATATCATTAATTATTGTATCCAGGTCCTCTTTTGTTATATTTACACTTATATCTTTTGCAGTTTTTTCGATCAGCTCTCTTCTTTTCTTATCATCTGTTATCTCAACAAATTTTCCGACAAGCTGCTTAAGTATAAGCTCTTCAATATTGGAAAGTCTGCTGTCCATACTTTTTATTTATATAGATAAAAATATAAATATACCTAATTTTTATCAATCTCTATTATCTAAATCTTCTGTGCACTTTTTTTAAGGAATTTTTCATAAGGTCTATCAAAATATTTTCAATAGTTATGATGAATATTACAACACTACCTAATATTTATTATATAATATATTATAATAAAATAAAAAAGTTTCTTTGTTTTCTTTTATGTTTAGTATTTGAAAACAAAAGATATTGCGGATTCTTCTTTATATTTTTAGAAAATATAAAACAAAAAAATCAATCTATATAGATAAATTCATTTTTGCAATGATTTAGAAACAAAATTAGAGTAAGCTATTAATTTGATGAAGTTAAGTTATTTATTTTTATTTTTGATTCAAATTCTTCTAATGTTATTTTTGTTGCAAGGTCTCCCGGTTTATACAATTTATTTTCCATTAAAATATCAAACGTTTGACCGGTTTCAATATTTAGCGCAATATTTCTAATTTCAGTTCCAAAAAGATCAATTTCATAAAATTTTATATTTTTCTCAAATACTAAAAATAATATATTTCTAATTTGTTTATTAAAATAATTGTTTTGCATACCAAAAATTCTTGCTTCTGTATTTTTTAGCGCAAAGTCATTCAAGTATTTTGAAAATGTTTTTTTATTTTCTACAATATTTTTATAAAATCTATAAACAACACCCTGCTTGCTGTCGAAATTATATAAAGATATTGCAAAATCATAAGATAAATCTGTTAGAGCGACATATTTCGGACCTAATGGATCATAATGAAATTCTTTAAGGCTGTCAGTATCAACATATATACTACCCTCTTTATCAAGAACTTTTTTTGATATGTGTTGTCTCTCTTTATAATTTAATAATATTTTTTGTTTCTCAAATGTTGGCGCCCTACTCATTGAAATAAATAACGTTTTTAATCCCATTTTAACACTATTCAACAGATTATTTTATTGAAACTAATAAATTGATAAAAATTTAAATTTAAATAAATCTATAAATCTAATAGATATTTTATTTGTATTTTACATATTTTTGCTTTATAATAATCATTTATAATAATCTAAACAATATTTATTAATATAATAATCAAACAATATAAAATTATATAAATAATAATTAATAAATATTTGATAAATTATAAATATGTAAAAATGTAATGATGGATAAAAGCTTGAAGCTTATTGTTTATGACTTAGAACAATTATGCTTAATTATGCTAGATAAATATTAAATAAAAAATTTATCGCAAATCATAAAGCTTTTAAAAGTTTTTAAATAAAACCTCTTATAAATAAACTTAAATAAAAAGATATATAAAAATGCGTGTTACAAATATATTATATATGCAGTGCAACTTTTACTGCTTTCTGTGTGAATTAAATGCAAATAAAAATTCTTGAAAGTAATGAAAAGACTCTAAGATTCATATTGAGTGGTTCTTCAAGAGAGTATGCAAATACCCTTAGAATTTATGGCGCATATAGAGTGCCGGTATTTGCTATTGATAAGGTATTAGTATACGAAAATACAAGTTCAATGTTTGATGAGTTTATTGCGCATAGAATAGGATTAATTCCTATAATAACACCACCAAAAAGCAAGGAAAATGTTGAAATAATGTTTACACTTGATGCAACTGGTCCAAAGACTATATATTCAAAAGATCTTGAATCAAGAGATGTAGAAATAAAGGTTGCAAATGAAAAGATACCGATAATGAAGCTTTCAGATGGTCAAAGATTAAGGCTTGACGGCAAAGCAGTATTAGGTAATGGCTACAAGCATGCGAAGTTTCAAGCAGGCATAGTTTCATATGAGAAAAAAGATGATGATTTTATATTCTTTGTTGAATCCTTTGGTCAGATGCCACCAATAGAAATTATTAATAATGCTATTGATAAAATAAAGGATGATGTTTCAGAGCTCGCAAAGGAGCTTAAGAAGCTTTAAATGTGCGGAGGTGGCAGAGTCTGGCCAAATGCGCAGGACTGAGGCTCCTGTGTCTTTAGTGACTGCGAGAGTTCAAATCTCTCCCTCCGCATAATAAGGTGTTAGCATGGTTTATATAGAAAAAGAAAATATTAAAGAATGGATAAGCACTTTGAAGGAAGCTGCTAAGGCAAGCAAGAATAAGAAGCTGTTAATGGAGATTATAGAAAATCTTGAAATACCTGCCAGAGAGAGAAAAGGGGTTAATCTTTACAAGCTTAACAAGCACACAGATGAAAACGATAATGTTATAGTACCAAGGAAAGTGTTATCATTAGGTAAGCTCGACCATAAAATAAATATAGCTGCATTAGAATATTCAACAAGTGCGGAGAAAGCATTAAGAGAAAAGGGCTGTAATATATTGAGTATAAAAGATATGATAGGAAAGGATAAAATACACTTAATAATATAAATAATTATAATGAGCAAGTAATCAATAATATATAATATAGTGATTTTATATAATATAGTAATTTTATATAGTAAAATATTTTTATATAGTAATTAATGTTATGTAATAAATATTATGTAATATGTAAATATTATTTAGGGTAATATTTTATAAATTATAAATCGGCAAATCACAATTTATAAATATATAAATATTATATAATAAAAGTAATATAGAGAAATTAGAGAAATATAGAGAATTAATTTAGAAAATATATTCAAAATGTATCTATAATAAATAATAAATAATATAGGTATAAAATAATAAAACAACTAAATAAATATTATTAATATTATGAAATATAAACCTTAAAATCAATAATTAAAAATTATAGATATAAATAAACAATTGGGATTTTTATGAAGGAGGAAAATTTTAGCGAATATGAAATCTATGATGCTAAAGATAAAGTGCTTGGCAGGCTTGCGAGCATAGTTGCAAAGAAGCTACTTCAAGGAAAGAAGGTTGCAATAGTCAATGCCGAGCAGTTGATAATTACTGGAAATAGAGATGGTATAATAAAGAAGTATAAAACAAGATTAGATCTGAATGAGCGATCAAATCCAGAGCACGCTGCATATTGGCCCAGAAGGCCGGATATGCTGGTAAAAAGAATTATTAGGGGCATGCTTCCTTATCATAAGAAAGCCATAGGAAAGGATTCCTATAGAAGATTGCGTGTTTTTATTGGCGTACCTGAAGTATTTAAGGATGCTAAAATAATATCTATAGATACAAAATCCCCAAAGGACATTTATGCTGATTACATGCGCATATCAGAACTTTCAGAAATGCTTGGTTATAAACGATGAAATAATTGCAATTATTAATGTTCTATTATAAATATTTTATATATATGAAAAGAAGATTTATATGGCGATAAATATGTCAGAGAATAAGAATGTAAATAAAATAAATAATGTTGATGATAAAGCTGATGCTAAAGTCGAAACTAAAGTTGAGGCTAAAGTTGAAAATGCTGCTAATGCATCTACTACAGCTAATACTGCTAATGCGGCAAAGCCCAAAGTTCGCAAATCCAAGAAGGTTGTGCAGAGCAAATCAATAGTAGTTAAAAGCAAGCGAAAAGAAGCTGTAGCTAGGGTTTATATTAAGAAGGGCAGTGGCAAGCTATCAATAAACAAGGTTGATATTAATGCGCTTAAATCTAAAATTCAAAAAGCTTTCCTGCTTGAGCCAATCCAAATATCTACAGCTGCTGCTAATTATGCGAAGGCGCTTGATATAAAAGTCAATGTAAAGGGAGGTGGTGTGAGTGCTCAGATGCAGGCTGCAAGGAGTGCGATAGCAAAAGGAATTGTAAGTTTCTCTAATGATGAATCATTAAAGAAAACATACCTTAATTATGATAGAAATATTCTTATTGATGATCCAAGAAGAGTTGAACCAAAGAAGTTTAAAGGTCCAAAAGCTCGTGCAAGGTTCCAGACCTCCTATAGATAATATTATTATATTTTAGAGCGTGATAATATGTTAATACCTGTAAGATGTTTTTCCTGCGGTGCGGTTGTTGCCGATAAGTGGGAAGAGTTTGAAAGAAAGGTCAAAGTTGAGAAGAAAGATCCAGAGGTTGCGCTTGATGAGCTCGGCGTTAAAAGGATGTGCTGTAGACGCATGTTTATTGGCAATGTCGAACTTATTGACGATATAATGCCATATGGAAGATAATTAGTTTATGTAGATTAATTTATATAATAATTTATACGATAAGTGGAATTTAAATAGTAATTTAAATATTTGTATTAAAAAATATGTAGGGGCCGTCTGCTAGCTTGGTAGGCTTCCAGCTTGGGGTGCTGGCGACCCGAGTTTTAAAAAGGGAATTCAAAAGGCACACCCTGAAAATCTCGGCGGCCCCATAATATCCCTATAATATCAGGTGTATTTAATGGAAAGTGAAGATATAAAAGAAAAACAAAATGAAAAAACAACAGAAATAGAAAGGAATGCAGTAAATGAAAATAAATCTATTGAAAATAATTTAGTTGAAAAAAGCGAAGGCAATCCAATTGCAAGTCTTCTTGAAGCGGGCGTTCAGATTGCGACAAAGACAAAGAGCCCGGGAATGAAGAGATTTATTTATAAAGTAAGAGAGGATGGCCTTTATCTTCTTGATGTTAAAACTATAAATTTAAAAATAAAGGTTGCGGCAGCTATGATTGCAAGGTATAATCCAAAAGATATTGTTGTTACCGCTTCAAGAATTTATGCGGTTGTTGCAGCCGAAAAGTTTTCTGAAATTATTGGAGCAACTTTCATAAAAGGAAGGGTCACTCCTGGCATATTTACAAATCCAAATAAAAAAGATTATATGGAAAAGAAGCTTATAATAATAAGCGATTCGAGAAATGAAAAACAGGCAATTAAGGAAGCGAGCATGGAAAACATACCTATTATAGCGCTTTGCGATACTGACAATTCAACAAAGTTTATTGACTTAATAATACCAGCAAACAATAGAGGAAGAAAATCATTAGCATATATCTATTATCTTTTAGCAAGAGAGGTATTATTGCAAAGGAAGGAAATAAATAATTATGATGAATTCAAGCATAATATAAGCGAATTTGAGGCACAGATGGAGAGCAAACCAACACTACAGCAAGCATAATTTCACTCTTTCATTCGCTTTTTCTTTTTAGTTTCTATATTATTCTAAATTTATTTGACATAATTAAATAATATTTGCTTAATAAAATCTACGCTAAATATTCAGCATCGATATTTTCAATCAAAAGGAAAACTCAAGTTAAAAGAATTTTATTATCACAAGCTGAACCCCGCAATAGAATTGAATAGAAAATAATATTTCAAAGATGCTCATTCTCTATAAATTCAGAAGCTTTCTTTATAACCTTTTCCTTGCTTTCACCGCTACCCAAGATCTCAAACAGCTTTATCGCATCTATTTCTAAATTATATTTCTGCTCTTTTAAATTATTTACAAATATCTTTGCTCCAAGCTCCTTAATCGGCATACCATCAATATTGCCCTGCTTGAGCTCATCAATTCTTCGCTCGCTTTCTATACTTTTGAATTTGCTTGTATCAAATTCTATTATCGCCTTTCCCTCATATTTCGCCATAATGCTCCTTATCGGCATATCTATTAAATTATAGCCCTGTGCTATAGTCCCTTCAAGCTTTACCTTTATTATTGCTCCTTTATGTTCATTTAATATTCTCTCAATCTGATTTTCACATTCTTTTATAAATATATCGGGCTTAACATTATCAAATTTTAGATTGAGTACAACAAAATCTCTAGAATTTATTTCTATAAATTCATAAGTTGAATTGGAGGTATCAAATAGTATAAAGCCTTTTTTCTCCTGTTCGCTATCTTTAAGCTGTGTTAAAACTGTGCTTCCTGGTATTAAAAATGGTTTACTATGTACAGTGTTTTCAACCCTGTTATGAATATGTCCATCAACATATAGATCAAAGCCTTCTGGCAGATCATTATAATGGATCGCATGCTCGTCAAATGGCAGTATCTCATAGATTGTTTGGTGGAATACAAATATATTGAACATATTTTCAACTGGTTTGAAATTTTTGTTTTTTAGATACTCCTTTGCCCTCTCATCAGAAATACCGCCAAGGCCGGTTATCGCTATTCTCTCGCCATCAAGCTCTATGATTGCAGTAGCCTCGCTTACGTCTACCATAAGCTTTGCAAGCGCTAGAAGATTCAATACATTCTCTTTGCCCTCTACTGTTCTTTCATGTGTTCCGGGTATAGCTATAATAGGTAGATTTGTATAAGCCTTTGAATCGCCATAGCTTTTAAATTCAACAACCCTCGCATTCCAGCTCTTCACTGCAAGCTCTCTAAAAAGATTTATAGCCTGAGCAATAACATCGGGTTTTGGGGCCCGCTTGTCAAAAATATCACCGGGAAGAAGGATGACATCAGCCATAGCACTAGCTTTTTCAAGCGCCTCTTTAGCTTGAGCATAAGCATCATCAATGAAACGTTCATATCCGATATGTAAATCAGAAACAATTGCAATCTTTATAAAAACACCTTTTTATTATATTAATTTATTATTATATTAATTTATAATTTAATTTATAATATTTTATAATATTCTTATTTTATTTTTTATATTTTATTATATGCTCTTATTTTATTACATATTATAGTATAATTTATTATATAATTTTAATATATGATTTTATAATATAATTTAATATCTATCTTATAATATAATTTAATATTAATATATCCATTACACAATTTTATATAATTATTTTTAATTTTATTATTATCTCTTATTCCACTTATATTAATTATAATTTATTTACAGTTAATTTAAATAGATGTAATTATTACCTCTTTTTTAAAGTTTTATTTAAATTTAAAAAAAGTAAAATTATAAATATCTGGATTTGATAAGATTTAATAATTTATAAATAATTAGTGTAATAGAATGGTACGTTTATTTAAGGATAATCCAAATGTTTCAAAAGTTCCAGAAAAAACAAATTTGAATATTTTTGGGGGTTTTTCAAGCATTGGTCTTAATAATTTAATATCTGCATATGAAGAAAAAATTAAAAAGCTAGAATATGATAATTTTGGAAAATGTGAAATTGAACAGGCTAAAAATTATTTAAATAAAGTTAAAATAGCAATTAATAAAATGCAAATTATACTACCTGATAAGAAAGAAGATTCAATCGAAAATAAAATTGATGAAATTAATAAAGAGTTTTT
The DNA here is from genome assembly GCA_049966715.1 of Candidatus Micrarchaeia archaeon. Classification (GTDB taxonomy): domain Archaea; phylum Micrarchaeota; class Micrarchaeia; order Micrarchaeales; family Micrarchaeaceae; genus JAJZYD01. The sequence goes on along the minus strand of JBMFUB010000013.1, from coordinate 8,045 downwards.
ATCATCCAAATTTTTATTCGAGAGCTATATGGATGCTTTAGAATTTTCTATCTATTTATATGAGAATGAAAAAAGAAAACCTATTAAAAAATTAAATGAAAATATTAAAGATATTAATAAACTACAAGAATTATTTTCTTTAAAGCTTCTTAGGAACGAACAACATATATCTAATCCATCCTATTTATTTTCATTATTTATAAAAAGAAATTTAGTTGCTAAAAATATAGTTGATAATTACATAAATAATAAAGATTATAAAAACAATGTGTGGTATAAATTTATAAGGGACAGTTTTAATACTTTATTAATAAAATTTATAGAATTGGGTTATACCAATATAGATTTAGAAGTACATGGAATTAAAGATAAAAATTTAAAAACTGCGGCTTTTAGCGACTTTGAGATTAATAAAATATTAAATAAAATATTAACAGAGCATTCTGAAATAGTTAATAAAGAGTTATTAGATCCTAAAGATATACATAAAACAATTAATAATGTTTATTCTAGATTTATTAAGAATTTTAATAAAGAATCAATCAAAAATGGTTCTTTATTTGAACAAATATTTGATAAAAATGTCATTAATATTATAAATAACAGATATCAAGGAAAAAATTTAGAAGAAAAAGATTCAAAGGTGCCCTATTATTCAAAGATTATTATCGGCACATTTATATTCTCAGAGGTTACTGAGCAGATGAACAATGATGATACGCAAATACTTTCAATATTACATAATATTTTTGCGATGGATCTATTAAAGCTTATAAGCGTGGTAGAAAAAAATATAAAGAACAATGTAGATGAAACAAAGTTTAATTTATTGCTATATATTTAATAATAATTTATTTTATCAAAAATATCTCTACATACAAATACAAATTATCTATTTATATTTTATTTTTATTTATAGTATTAATCTAAAATATATTATTTGTACTTCTGTAATTACCAACGTAATTAGGAAACATACTCTTTATACATTAAGATAAAAACAAATAGATAATAGAAGAATCTCTTTTTTCATAAGAAACTTGTTGGCTTCATACCACGTTTTTGCTTTGTATATCCTCTATAAATTTCTATTTGTTTTAGCGGAAAAATAAGGTCTTGCATTATTTTCATGGCGTAGATTTCAGTGCTTCTCGCCGTATAATATGATTTTGTTGTAAACATATATATACCTTTTTGTTCTTATTATTATATTGTTTTTTGCTTGGTATACCTATACTTCTTATGAGTGATAGGTATCGCAATAAAAACTTCAATAGAAAAAGGGATTATATGTTAGTTGATACAATCTTAGCTATATTGGTGGGATTTTTTACATTATTTATTCCAGGCATTTTAATTGCACTCGCTTTGCTTAAAGATACAAAGCTTCACATTATAGAAATAAGCATTATAGGCTTTATATTCGGCTTTATGGCCCTTCCGGCTCTAACGTGGGTTGAAGCATATCTTATGAATACAATCCACTTCTTTACATTCTCGCTCATGCTCAATTATGTTAATTTTATACTTTTAACAATATTCGGCATTATACTCTGCATTTGGCAGGGTGTATTCAAAGATTTTAAAAAGAAGTTTATAATTGAAAACAAAAGCAGCGTGCCTAAATGGGCTTGGGTTGTGCTAATTATAATATTTATATCTGTTTTTATAACAAGATTTGTAAATGTCCAAGTATCACCAACATTTTTTGAATTTGATCCCTATTTTGATATGATAAGTACTCAATATATACTTACATATGGCCAGCAGCTTCAATTTGATCATGCTGCATGGCCTGCTATATCTACGGGCGTTAACCATAGAATGGAGCCATTAATACCTTATGTTGAGGCGTATTGGTATGATATTGCAAATTCTTTAGGTCCACATTTGTCAAGCTTGAGTACAACAATGCTGAGCCTCGTATCAAGCTATTATCCGCCAATTGCGGCAGTGCTTCTTGTTTTTGTAATATTTATGATACTTTATCATGAATATGACTGGCGCATAGGGCTTATTGGTGCGGGTTTAACTGCAACGATGCCTGTGATTATTACAACATTTATAGCAGGTGAACAGCTCCTTGAGCCTTGGGGTATTTTTGCTATGTTCTTCTTTATAGCTGCATATATGTTTGCAATTAAAAATACAAAAAGCAAACGATTAGCTATCTTAGCGGGTATTGCATTTATATCAAACTTTATAGGTGCGCACTATTATACAGTTACAGTTGCGATATTTGCTTTGTATATAATTATTCAAGGTGTAATAAACTTCTTTAAAGACAAAGAGATAGATAAAAATTTCTATATAATGAATGGTATAATTATATTAGCAACAATAATATTCTTTATTTTCTATTATCTATATGGTTCAACGCTTCAAAATAGAACACCAACAGCATTAGGAATTCCATCACCTATTTCATATCCGCTCTTAGCTCTTATATTCATTGCTATGCTTCAATACCTTCCTTTATACCTTAAAAAATATATAGCATTTTTAAAAGAAGAGAATTTAAAAGCAAAAGCTTTATGGTTTTTTATAATAATGGTGCTTGCAATTATTTTAATCTTATCTACAAACATAAAAAATTCTGTTGCTAAATATCTTGAACTAAGCGTGCGTTTTACAACACCCTCATCTTCTCTTTTCATGACAGTAGAAGAGTATATACCTACAGGTTTAACATATAATTTTGGTGCTGGTGGCTTAGGAATTATTGCAGCAAGTGTTGGTAATTTCCCCTTAGTATTATGGGTCGTAATAGTTGTATCAATATTGCTGTTAATTATAAAAATTATTGATGAAAACAGCAAGACCAGCATACTTTATATAGCTATATCTGTGCCATTGCTTCTTGCGGGTTTTTCAGAAGTAAAATATCTACCGCATTTTGGTGTTGCATATATATTGCTATTTTCAATAATGATTGGAGAGCTTCTTATGCTTGTAGATAAAGGCTTTAAATTTAAGTTTATAAACAAAAATATAAATATCAATGAAAACAGCAGTAATAATTACTCTTATATCCGTTCAATAATATTATCAATAGCTTTATTTGCAATCTCATCTATACTTGCAGTTTTATATCTTTTATATCTTTATTTAGGGAACACATTCAAAGAGAAGAAATATAAAAATTATATGCTTTATACTGCAATATTATTTGTATTGCTTACTGGAATTGTTGTAGGCGTTACACATAGTTTTCCATATGGAGAAAGCTCATCATATATAGATATAAGTGAATCAACCTTTATTGCATTTACAACGCCGCAGGGCCCGCTGTGGAATGCTAATGTTTGCACTGCAATTAGCAACTATAGTATAGGATATGATTTATTCTGCAATCAAGTACCTGCTTACTGGCTTAATGCTATGGCTTGGATTAAAAACAACGTTGGTCCAAATGCACCAAGAGTTTTATCGTGGTGGGATTATGGTGATTGGATAAATTGGTACGGCAATAGCTATGCCGTGCTTAGAGGAGATAATGCAGATCCAAAAGAGGATTATGCGGTTGCAGCCCAATATGTTCTAGGCTCAAAAGATAATTACACTCCCCAAGTTCTTGCAAATTACATGAACGGCAATCAAACAGAATATGCTTTATTTGATGAAGATTTAATAGGAAAGTGGGGTGCCCTTGATTTTCTTGGTTGTGTGTATGTTAATGAAACCTCTTATCAATATGCTATAGAGCAAGGCCAAGCACAGAATCCTCCCGTACCTTACGAACTTGGAACTTCGAAATGTGAACAAAATCATGATCCTCAATATGCATTTATACCTCTTGCTGTATTTGAATCCAATACTACAAATGTTAGCATTGATTATTACTGCTCGATATCAAACTCAACTAATCAGTATGCTATTGCGGTGTTGATTTCAGGAATTAATCAACAAAACCAAACAATAGCGTGTGCAGATTTGAGTTCAACAAGCAATGGTGGAATACAACTTTATACACAAAAAGGTGCAAAAATGAACGCATTCTTATTGCCTTTGGGTATTTCACAATTGCAAGGTATACCTATAGTTCAGTACCTAGTTATCTATACACCAAACGGAGCAAACGGAATAATTACCGATGCACCAACAGAATTCTATTTATCTAATTATTACAAAGCATTCTTCCTCGGTGATCTGCCTGGCTTTACACAAGTATATCCACAAAATAATCAGAGCGGCGTTAATTTCATTAATTATACATATCTTGTAAGAATATACAAGCTTAACAATTATACAGGAGGGTTACCACCATCAACACCTAAGCCATCATGGATAAAAAATAATTATTCAATACCTACATAATATTATTGCTAGCATTAATGATTATAATTTAAATATTTTTTTATTCTAATATAATTTACATTTTGATAATTCTAAATGATTTAATTAAATGATTAGTAATTATAAATTAATATATTATATATAAAATTATAAAAATTTATAAAGTTAATTATAAATAATTTAAGCAATATAAATTGATTCACATTTAAATTAATGGGCTTGTAGCTCAGCCTGGTTAGAGCGACGGTCTTATAACAAAAAGTAAGTAAGCCGTAGGTCGAGAGTTCAAATCTCTCCAGGCCCATTGAGTAGATAAAAATTATTATTTATTACTTTAATGCCTAATATTATTATAGGTAAACAATATGTCAATAAGTATTTCAATAGCTATCTTTATTATAATATTATTAATAATTATTAGTTCTTATTTTATATTCTATTATAACAATACTTATATATCTTCTAAAACAATACTATAGATATTACTGGTAATTATCAGAATGAGAATATTACAATAACAAACCAATCTAGTGTGGACGTTACAGGAGCATATGATAATGTTACAATGATTATAAACACACCAAATTCACTAACTTTAACAATCACTGGTGATTATAATACTGCAATTGTAAAAGGTGGGAGAATAAATTTAGATATTGTTGGCAACTACAATAAAATTTACATTATAAATGCAACTGTAACAGGTCGAGATATAACAGGATTTTCTGATATCATAACCTGATTATTAGAAATGTATAATCTTCTTTTACTCATTCGTTATTTCGAAGCTACATTAAATGTTTATTTTCTGAAATACAAAATTTTAAGATAAAAATATTTTCATGCAAAAAGAATAAAAGTGAAAAATAAATAAATTATACATAACCTTATTGGTCACTAATTTTTATAAATTGAGCTTATAAAATAATCAATGTTTATATTTTTACAGTAATAAATTTATGAATTTTTAATTGGTTTGTTATAATTTTCTGAATACTTTATTTTTTAAAAGAAATTTTTAATATTTTTATATATAAAGCTCGAAAGTTATCCTATTTAAGAAATCTGCTTAAATAAATATTATAAATTTACAAAGCTTTAGTTAATTTATATATATATTTTTATTTATAATTGTAAAGGTGGTAAAATGGTTATTAATTTTTCTTCTATAAGAATAAAGAAAGATGAAGATACCCAATTAATAATAGGCCACGCGGGTTTCATTAAAACTGCTGAAGATTTATATGAAGCTATTGTAAACAGCGTACCAAATATAAAATTTGGATTGGCTTTTAATGAAGCTAGTGGTCCACGGTTAGTTAGAAGCGAAGGAAATGATGAGCAACTTAAAATATTAGCTGAAGAAAATGCGCTTGAAATTAAAGCAGGGCATACTTTTGTAATACTCTTCAAAAATGCGTTTCCTATAAATATTAAAAATATAGTAAGCAATGTTGTTGAAGTTTCTGAAATATACTGTGCAACTGCAAATATAGTTGATATTATCATAGCAAGCACTGAATTGGGTAGTTCTGTCATTGGCGTTGTTGATGGAAATGATGTTGTTGGAATTGAGAAGGATGAAGATAAAAAAATGAGGAGAAAATTTGTTAGGGATATAGGATATAAATTATATTAAAGATAAAATATTTTTTATATAAATCAAGTTAAACTAGAGATAATAATTATTAAATATCAGAAAAATTAACATAAAAATGGAATTAAATAAAGTGGTTAAATGCGCAACACATTAGAAGAATATAATAATTATAAAGATGAGGCAATTAAAATCATTACAAAAATTAAAAATAGTATTGATAATAGTCCATTAATACCTTATTCTTTAGCAATTGAAAAAATTTCTAATGGTCTTAATATTAAAAAGAATCATGCACGTTTGATTATTAAAAAATTAGAAAAAGAAGAAAAATTAAAAAGAATAAATTGTTCAAAATATCATAATTTTCGTCATAAATATACTTTTTATGAGTTAATTAATGATGTAAAAAAGATTAAATTTATTTATATAAATTCTGATTCTAAAAAAGTTAATGAATTTATAGCAAACAAACTCCAATATAATTTAGAAAAAAGACATTCTCTCCTACGCTTCTTAGATATTTTAGGCTTTGACAAAGAAAATATTAAGTATATTATAGCAATTGCAGAAACTAAAAATATTACTGATGAAGGAATCAAATATTCTAATGGAAGTGAAGTTAACGAAAATAAAGTAATAATTAAAGATCAGATTAAAAAAGAAATTTTAAATTATCTTAATTTAATTCAAAATGAAAATACTTTTAATAAAAATGATTCTAAACAAATCAATAATGAAATTTATAATAAAAAATTTAATAAAATTAATAAAGAAATTTGGTATAAATATATTTCTAATGCAAAAAAGTCTCTTATAGAGATAGGAAAGATAGAATATATTAAAATTATACCTAATTTGCTTGAACATCACAAATTTTATATTTTGAAAGAGGATCAAGAAAAGTTTTTTAATTGGCTTATTGATGAAATATCAAATAATGAAGCTTATAAAGCAAAAAGTCCAGCACAGCAGAAGGAGGTTTGGTATTCTATTATTAATAATACTAAAATAAATGAAAAAGTTATAAATATAAAAGAACTTCCTGTATACAATAAAATTAAATATAAACTAGAAGAATTAGATAAACAGAACAATTTATTACGTAAAGTACCAAACATTTGAAGATTCTAATAAAGGCAAAAGTGAATATAATAAACATAAAAATTCAAAAGTTATTAAATCTATTTAAATATAAATATTATCAAATTGTGAATATAAATTATATTTATAACACAAACTAAATTTAAAAAGTGTAAATATGGTTGAAAAATGTGTTTTTTGTGACAAGGAAAATATAAAAAAGGCAGGTATAATATATGAAGATAATTTATGTTATGTTTTATTAAATAAATATCCGATAAGCAATGGACATATGTTGATTATATCAAAAACACATTATTCAGATATTTTGACTGCACCAAAAAATGTTATATCTAATATATTCTTTATTGCAAAGGAAGTTGCGCTCAGTATAGACTCTATTTATAAGCCAAAAGGGATTAAAATAGTAACAAATGCAAAAGATATTGTAGAAATAGCACATTTTCATATTCATGTAATTCCAATGTATGAAAATTTAGATTATGAGGGATTCAAAAGAAGGAAAGAGATATCAGAGCAGGAAAAGCAAAATCTACTAAAAGATTTTGAGAATTTTAAGATAAATAAAAATTAGGGGTTGTTATTATGAGTATTGATCAAGAAGTTTTAGATATTATAAGAGATAAGAGGCTACAAAATAATAATCCTTTTATTTCATTTAAAGAAGTCAAAGAAGAGGTAATAAAAATTACTAATATTAAAGATCAATATTTTTTTAATATAATTAGAAAATTAAAAAATCGAAAATTGTTGAGGATTATAAATATAAAAGTCCCTAAGTCTTCTCTACACAAATATAAATTAGAAGATATGTATGGTATAAATGGACAAAAACTAATCTTTTTTGAAGAGGATAAAGATAAAGTTTATGAAATTATAGCAAAAAATTTAAAATTTGATTCAAATAAAAGCCACTCTATTACAAGCATGCTCAAGAATTCTGGTTTTAGTGAGGAAGAGGTTAAGATTATATATGGAAAGAATATTCTGTATACATAAAAAGAGACGCAAGATAATAATTCTTTAAATAATACTGCTTCAATAAAAC
>JBMFUB010000012.1:0-22210 GCA_049966715.1 Candidatus Micrarchaeia archaeon | reverse complement strand
GTAGCTTTATCTTTTCTAATTTTTTCTTCGAGCGTTGTTAAATCGTTTTTATCTATATTATTATTAGATAAAGATAACATCTTAAAGTACTTTTCTAAATTCTCCAAAGCCTCGCCTTCATATATTACTTCCTTAGTGTTGGTTGTTTCTTTTTTTCTTTTACTAATATAACTATACCAATACATATTTTCTAGTATGTCCTTTCCTTTTCCTTCTAATTTTTTGGGTATTAAAAATACTCCTGTTTTATCTTCATAGTTTTTCATATTTAAAGCTTCTACCTCTTCTTTGTTTAATTTTTTATTTATATTTAGTTTTTTTGCAAATTCTTCTAATATATTAAAATTCCCTTCATTTAAGCTTGCATATTCTAACAAGATTTTTATGTTTTTATTAATAGTTTCATTTGTTTTTTTAACAACTTTATTTGTGTCATTATCAATAGTTTCATCTGATGTATAATGGCCAACATAATTAAGAAAGTCTTTATAACTTCCAATAATTATAAAATTTTCTGACTTATTTATTTCTTTGCTAAGTTCAGATATATTGTGCTCAATATTCTTCTCATTTACTTTATAATCAACAACTTTATAATCAACATATTTGAAGTCTGTCATAGCTTTTCCTACATCATTATCATTAATTTTTATTTTTTTATCAATATTTTTTAATTCATCAATATGCCAATTTATTTCTTCTATTACTTTTTCCTTATCTTGTGGTTTTTTTGACAAAAATTTTAATTCATCTAAATTTGATTTAACTTCTTCAGGATTGTCTATTAATGTTTTTATATACGTAACAATTTCATTATATTTGTTTTCATATTTTTTCCTATCCCAAATCCTTAGTTTTTTTCCTCCTTTTATTAATGCCTCGGCAGCTCTAAATTCTGGGTGCTTTTCTTGTGCATACCTTTCTAATTTTTGTATATCTACTTTCCCCCCAAATAAACCTATTTTACCAACATTTGTATTCTCAAGTATATAGTATATAAGTCGTGTAATTACTACTCTTTTTTCAAGATCCTCGCTATACCCTAATTTACTTAAAAAGGAGGGGTCTTTAAGTTCTTTTAGATAATCAATATACTTTGAAAAATCGCTTAGTAACGAATCATTTAATGACTGCCCTTGGTTACCTAAATTTTCTGGTAATATCTTACTAAATATATTTGCAGCTTTAGTTACACTACTCACATAAGTCTCATTATTTCCCGTTTTTTGCTCTGCATTCTGTGATATTGTAGTTATATCTTCACTCATATTTACACCATTTTTATTATAATAATTATATATACAGCTTTTCAGATATTTAAAGCTTTTGTTTTTGGGTTGCTATATAATTAACTATTTACTTTCTCTATTAAAAATATAAAAAAATTCGAGTAGGTACTTTTTGCATCGATGCGCAAAATTTAAAAATATAATTAATGTTAATCGACTATAAAATTATGAATTATAAATTTGATATATATAAAAATATTAATAGATAATAAATATAAAAGATGATAAATATAAATTTAGTATAAATAATAAATAAAATAAATAATAGATAAAAATAATAAATATAATTAATATACTGCTTAATACATTATTAATGCATTAATGCAAATCAATAAATTATAGACGTGATATTAATGTATATGTAATATATACAAGAAAAGCTTAAAAATTAAGAACAAGATGATAAATAAAAATAAAAATAATAGTAAATAATATAATAATAATTTAAATAGAAATAGCAGGAGAATATAGCAAAATATGTAAAAATTCAATATAAAAAATTAAAATTTATATAGAAAAAAATAAAATAAAAAACAGCGATGCTAAGTCTGTACTTTTTCCTTTTTCTGCTTTGGATTTATCGGAAGAGTAAACCAGAAGGTACTGCCTTTGCCAAGCTCGGATTCGAATGAAATCTTGCCGCCATGAAGCCTTACGAGGTCTCTGGCGATTGTCAAGCCCAGGCCAGTGCCGACGTTGGGCTGCTGGACAAGCCCCTTCTTCGTAGCTTCATAAAACTTCCTTCTGAAAAGCTTCTTCTTGTCATCATCGCTGATTCCAATACCAGTATCAATGATACTGCATTGTATAAACTTTTTACTCTTCTTTGTTATCTTAACAGTAACAGAGCCGGTATTTGTGAATTTTATTGCATTGCCTATAAGGTTTACAAAGATCTGTATTAATCTATTCGGATCTGCAATAATCTTCGGAACAAGCCACGATACATCCCATATAAACTGCAATCCTTTTGCTCTTGCCGACTCCTCCAAGCCCTTTATGCTCGGGTTGTTTGACATATTCTGCAGGTCAACCTCCTTGAGGTCGAGTTTTATCTTCTTTGATTCGAGCTTGGCGGCATCAAGAATCTGCTGTATAATAAGCATAAGCCTGTCGGCTTCATCGAGTGTTGTTTTGATGAACTCCTTCTGCTCATCTGTAAGAGCTCCAAATTCACCGTCATAAAGAAGCTTTGAATAACCTTTTATATTTGTCAGTGGTGTTTTGAGCTCATGAGATATATTATATATGAACTTCGACTTCAAATCAGTCTCATTTTCAAGCTTCTTTATCTGGCCCTCTTTAGCTTTGAGCTCGCTCTCCAAGTCGCTAAGCTTTCTCTTTGTGGCAAGTTCATTTATCGTTATAACGTACTTTATTGAATTCATATCGCTTGAGTTCTGCTCCTGCATCTGCTGAATGCCATTTGGATTTAAAAATCTTATGGAATGCGTTGCGGGAATAAGTTCAGAATTCTTCTTTCTTATGTTAATAAATGTATTGTCTATCTTTCCACCGTTTTTGCAATAGTTGAGGTCTCTGCTCAGTATATCAGTTTCGACGTAGAGATCCCTTATAGGCTTTGATTTGAGCTCATCTTTGGTGAAGCCGAGCATGTTGATTGCAGAGGGATTAGTATATGCTATATTGCCGAGATCATCAATACCAATAACCGCATCATGCGTTATATCCATAAGGTCATTAAGGTTTGATTTGGCGAGCTGAAGTGCATCGTGAATATACAGATCTTTAAGAAGTATTAAAAAGGAGTTATCTAGTTTCCTTGAGATGTACGCCATATGGAGCGGCTCATGGTTCTCTATATTCATTGTTATACTGCCTGAGCTCCCTTTAGTCGTGCTTATAGAATTTCTAAATGCTTCAATCTGCTCCTTTTTAAGAATGTTTAGCATATTGTTGCCTATTAGAAGCTCCTTTGTATACTGCATTATTCTGCCATTGCCTTTTATGTCGATTATATTGAATGAGGAGTCAAGCTTGAATAGGAAAAGCTCATCGCTAAGCTCAAACATCTCATTTATAGTGTCGCTATAGAGCGCTTTGGTGACGTCATCAGCTATAATGTGCGTTAGCCGGTCATTGATTTTGTTTATGTTTATGCTATATATTCTATTGTTTACCTCGCTGAAGCCTCCTTCGAGCCCCACATTCAAGAGCTGCTTAAGCTTGCGCTGCTCATGCACATCAATGCTGAAAAGCTTTGCCGCAGATTTGTTAGCGCGTATTATGCTTCCATCATTTGACGCTAGTAGCTGCGGGTGCTCGTCTTCAAAAATTGCCTCAAAATATTCGGCAAGCTTCTTGCTCATTGAGGACTCCTCCTTAAATGCAAGTGACGATGCGATGAGATATGCAGAAGGCAAAAGCTTTGCTATAAGCTGCTCATCAAAGAAATCCTCTCTTTTTGAGACGAGCTCAAGCATCATATAGACTCTACCATCTATAAGCAATGGCACTGCGGCATAGCTCCTAAAGCCCGCGTTTTTGTAGCTTATGAGCGTCGGGAATGCCGAGAAATCGCTAAGCTGATTGTCTACATAGCTTTTCCTTGTATTCACAACATAATCTATGAGCGTTGAATTTTGAGTTTTGAGCTCTTTTAAATTTATTATCAATACTTTATCTATACCAAAATAATTCTCAATAAGTTTAGTAAAGTTTGCTATAAGCTCATTGCCTTGCTGTGCTACTGAAAGCGCTAGTGCATCACTAAAAAAATCGCCCTGGCTCTGCATTTCAACACTTTTGTTATAAATTTGCAGCTAAGTTATTTAAACATATTTTGTTTTTTTGTTAAGAAAAGTATATTGCAAAATTGTAACAAAATATAAAATATATTATTTATATTTTTCATATTTATATCAAAATCTGCTTTTGGACAAAATTCTATTATTTTTTAAGTATAACAACATAGGTGCGTTTGCCAATATATCTTTTAGGTGTATTTATATTTCCATTCTTTATATTTTTATTTATCTTTTTTTAATGACTGCTCCTTTTCTTAATTTTATTACGCAACTCATAAAGTTCATCAAGAATCATTTCTCTATCTATTATAGTTCTATATTCAGGCATCATTATGTCTTATTTCATAAATTATCTCTTTTTTTATCTTAGATAATTCTTTTTGTGTAGCAGCCTTATCTATTCTAGCTGCATATAATTTAAAACCTTCTAAGTGAACTTCTTATATATTATTTTCATTTTCTTTTGCCCTTTTTATTTTTTTGAAGGGCACATATTCACACCTTTTTAATTATTTAATTATGCATCGTTTTTTCAGATATTTAAATATTCATTTTTCAAAAATTTTATAATAAATTTTTGTTATTGTTTAATTCTCTGGTATTAATTATTGTATATTAATTTTTTCTTGATTATACAGAGCAATTCATTATGGAAGTTCAGCATATTAAATCTCAAAAATTATATTATACAACATATAAAAAATATTGGAAATAAATAAAAAAGTTAGTCATCTGCCTAATTTTGCTTGAAAAAAATTAGCCAAGTATAAAACCCACAGCAAGATATTTAAATATATTTTACTTTTTATTCTTTGTAATTGAAAAGGTAATAAAAATGGGAAAGGAAAGGAAGAAAATATTGATAGAAGCGGCTAGGGATTTTGAGCTTGCGAACAAGTATAAATCAGCTAGAGAATACACAACCGCATCTACATTGTATAGGCGCGCTACAGAGAGGCTTCTTGAAGCATTTGCATCTAGGCGAGCTAGAAAGGCTTTGAAGAAAATAGACAGCATAGAGTACCTGGCAATTCAAGCCAAGCTCCCCAAAGATATAAAGAATGAGCTTTTGAGCGAGATGGCTGATGAGCAGGATGAGCTCTTGGTTGAAGAGAAGCTTGAAGAATATGATGAGCTTGAGCTGACCAAGAACGCCCAGAAAGAGGAATATAATAGTGCAATGTCAAAATACAACATTGTAAAGAGGTTGATAGACTACGCAAGCACAAGATTTTGAGCCTAAGGAATTATTAGGCATTTGAGCTTAGCGGATGCTTTCTAATTTTATACTATATATTTTAATAATTTTAACACTATTCTACAAATTAAAAAGATAATGAAAATCAGATATTTTTAAATCATTTATTATTTATCTATTGTTTATAAGTTATAAGCGCAGAAACGAGGCTGTTATAAAATGAATTTAAATCTCCATTTTGATTAATTCTATTCTTTTGGGCCTTATATCTTTCATTTATATAATTTGTTATTATATTATAAACGTCTGTTTCAACATCTTTAAGATTATCATTTATTTTAAACTCTAGTATTCTTTTATAATTTTTATTTTCAAGTACATTTTCTAAATTTATATCTTTCAATTGTATAAAAATTATTAATAGAGAAGTTATAATTGTTTTTATTCTAATTGGATCTAGCTCCTCTTCTGTTAATGTTTTTGTATTATTATAATTATCAATATCTCTCTTAAATATATCTAAAAAAGTTTCTCCAATGGCGCTATTTTTACCTTTTGTTTTATCCGCATAATTTGTTATAATAAAAATTGCTATTATATCTACAAGCTTCGCAAAGGAATTTACATCAATAACATTACAATTGTAATTCGAAACAATATTTTTTACTATATTAAAATACTTTTTGTCAAGCGCAGCAATCTTAAGAATATTATTAACTCTTTCATTATGACTATTATTAATTACTATATCAACATTTTTCAAAAATTCATTATAATCATATAAATTTATTGTTGTTTTTAATAAATTCTCCTTAATTTTTTGTATTTTTTTTCTTTATCTTCATATTCTTTTTTTCTTTGTTTAATAGATTTTTCGATTTTTGTAAAATCGTCAATAATATCAAACAATATATTTAAAGCATCATTATCGTCTATTTTTTCTGTTTTATTTGTACTATCTAATTTTTCATTATTTATTATCTGGTTTAATTCTTCCCGTATTTTAAGCTTTTCCTTAATTTTAAGAATGTCGTTCTTTATGTCTTTGGAAATTCTATCATTCTCTTTGTTAGTTCCTTGTTTATTTGATGCTTCATCTAAATCTTTTAACAACTTATCTAATTGGTCATTTTTAATTTCTTTTATACTTTTAGCTAATTGTATAATTTCATCAGAATTAGTATTTTTATTATTTGAATCATTTCTTAATCTACTTTCATATTGCACTTTAAATTCATCAATATTGTTAATATTTTTAATCTTTTCCAAAAACTTTTTAAAATCTATATTATAAATGCTACAAATTCTATATAATATTTCTAATTTATTTTTTACTTCTGTAGCTTGCTTTTTTAAATCTAAATTTTGATCTTTCTGTTCTAATAATTTAATTCGATTTACTTGTTTAATTATATATATATTATTAATATTTAATTTATCTTTATAACTACTATTCATCATATAATCAACATCCTATCAAATTTTCATATAAAGTAATTTTATTTATATTAATCTATTTCTGCTTTATTATATAAGCAACTTTTTTGATATTTAAAGATTCCTTTTGTTATATTAACAATATTTTGAAATTTATTTGAGTCAGATTACAAGAAAAAAGTTGATATTTTCAATTAACCACATTATATTGTATAAAACAATAACCTTTTATCTAATAGACTTTTTGCGGTCTTTTATTAAATGCAGTATCTTTTTGCAATATTGTATGTAATAACTCTAAGATACTCTTTAAGTTTTAGAAATCTATGTTCATTCAAAGGCATCAGAAGCGTCTTATGTAAATGCTATATTATCCTTCCTTTTGCATAGCAGTAGTTTACTGCACTAAAAAATTATACAATTTGCTACGTAATATTTCTAATTTATAAAATATCTAGTATCAAACAATAATAAAATTCTACTTTATATAATTACAGATAAACTGCTTGAAGCAACATCACCTTTACTATTATTTAATTGCAAATGATTTGCGCTATATTCAAATAATCAAGAGTGATATTAAATGGATAATAAATAGGCTAAATATATAAATAAATAATTACAATTAAATTTATATAAAAATATTATAATATAAAATTATATGATAAAAATGATAAGTGAATAATATAATGACTATAATATAAAACTATAAACTTAATATCTTTTAATAATATAATTTCTAATGTAATATAAATAATAAAATGATAATAAAAGATTAGTAATATATAGATAAAATGAATAAAAAATACAAAATAAAAATATAAAAATATATAAAAATTAAGATGATTTAATGGTTAATAAAAAGCAAAAGGTTGGAGCACTAAATAATAAATTTAATTCTACTAATGTGGTTATTAACAATTCAAATCTACAAAGCGCCAATTATAAATCCTCTTCTAAAACTAAAGTACAGCAATCGCGACAGAACAAAAATACCCCTTCCAGCATACTAATAAAAGTTGTTGCAGTTGTAATTATGTTTGCAATTATTGTATATGCAGTTTATTATTTTTTTAATTATGGTAGTTTTCCCTCATCAAACTCAAATAATTCTGTAACTTCAATACTTGCAACGCACAAACCTGCCAAAATAATAAATTTGGCTAATGTAATAATTAATTACACCAATAATACCAAACAACTTAATGTTTCTTATAATGGCTCTATTACTTTAATTAGCACATCAACACTTACAGGATCGATGTCAATTAACATTCCAATGAAAATAGAATATGAAAAATATTATAATCTTTCAAGGACAATGTTGAATTTAAATAATGTACCTTTGCTTGAAAATTTGTCTTTTGTAGAAATATCAAATAAAAGCGAGCAATATTCGTGTGCTAATTCCTCTTCATCATTTGCGCTTACTGGAAGCAATGGTTTTAAATGCCAGAATATAACATCGAACAAAACTTTATCAGAATTGCCTATTAATATAAATTTAAAAGAAGTTAATTTTGATATTATAGAAAGTTTTAATAAAACATCCTATAAGGGGCAACCATGCTATGTTATAAATGGCAATGGAATTATAAATATACCTGCCAATCTTACCTCTAAATATACATTGGCAAAAAATTCAACTCTACAACGCTTAAATTATAGTATAAATGGATGTATGTCAACACAATTTGGTTTGCCATTGAATCTTAGCATGGCGCTAAGCACAAATACAATGAAAATATTAATCACATTAGCAGAAACAAATTTCAACGCCAATACAAATCCAACTATAGCAAAACTACCAGGCCCTATAGAAAATGTAAGCAGTATGGTAAATGCAATACAAACTTCATCTACACCAATTACGGCACCAGCATCAACCTCACCACAAAATATATTTATGCTATATACTTCAGTAGCTCCTTTCCAGCAGATGATAAATATTACAGAAAGTAATTTTAGTGGTTTGCAATATAATTCTAATTTTGCAGATTTTGAATATACATATGCAAATGGTACAGTAATACCAGCATGGATAGAGAGTAATGATTCTGGTAAATTAATAACGTGGGTGAAATTGAATAAAGGAATATCTATAAATTCAAACACTATAATATACTTAAAAATAGAACCTGGTGTTAATTTACTGTCAAACTCAGGCACCTATGGAATAGGAGAAGCGCCAGAGCTTTCGAGAATTTATGGAGAGTATGATGATGGTGCAAGTGTGTTTAATTATTATACCAATTTTGCAGGAACCAATCTACCAAACGGCTGGAGTGGTGGTAACTATACTGTAAATGATGGATTAATTGAATATGACGCAAATGGGGCTCCTGTATCATCATCAGTAAGCTTACCTTCATCAAGCTATTTTATAGTTGATGCTCTTGCAAATTTCAACTATAATACTCAACAGCGCTCACCTCCCTATGGAAATATAGGCTTGGAATCTTCTAATTCAAATGGTATTATAACCTTTGGACCGGGTTTAAATGATTATAGTATAGGATTTTATGAATCTGGTATTGGCGCTAATAATATAGCTGTTTCATATTTTGATCCTGCACCTATCTTTAATAAATATTATGTATATTCAGAAGAATGGGTTAATTCTGCAATTAATGTTCCCAATTTATATTCATATAAAAATATGATTTCAGGAATTATATATTCATCAAATTTAAGTTCAGTTCTGCATCCTGAGATTATAGCGATAGGTAATGGTGTAGTAAAAGTCGAATGGTACCGCATTCGTGCCTATCCGCCAGGTGGTGTAATGCCACATATAACTTTCATGCCAACTTCATCATCATCTGAATATGCTGTTCTTATAACAGAGAGTTATAAAAATTAATAATTATAAAAAGAAACGTGCAACACTACTATAAAATGCTGTAATATAATCCAAAAATATTAAATTTTAATTTATATAATAAACAAATATTAATAAAACTATAAAATACACATAAAATACACATTAAATATTAATATTTTATAAATTTATATAATATTTATACAATTATAATATTAATAGTTATAATATTAATAATATTAATCTATGATAATATTAATCTATATTACATTAATTTATATAATAATTATATAATATCATCAATAGTCGCACTATTTGTATCTTCCTCTTCTCCTTTCTTATTTATTTTTTCCATTAATTCTTCAATTTTATAATATTCGTAATTTATATGTTTTGATTTTGAAATTATATTTAATAAATTTTCTCTGAATTTAGGATCTTCCAAATCCTCATTGTTATAAAAATAAGTTTCATGAAAATCTAAGAAAGATTTCATATAAAAAAAGAAATCATAGCTTTTGTTTAATATATTTTTTAAGCTTTCTTTATCAACAATTGCGGTGCCTGTTTTCACTTCGTTTATGTATTTATTTATTTGATTGATTATATTTTCCCTAAAAAGATCATAAAACTCCTGTTGATTAAGTAATTTGTGTATTGATATATCT
Organism: Candidatus Micrarchaeia archaeon; assembly: GCA_049966715.1. Taxonomy (GTDB): domain Archaea; phylum Micrarchaeota; class Micrarchaeia; order Micrarchaeales; family Micrarchaeaceae; genus JAJZYD01. The sequence continues at coordinate 12,029 of JBMFUB010000012.1, read as the reverse complement.
TTTATTTTGTTATTAGAATCAACCATATTAATATCTAAGTTTTGGCTAAATATTATTTCCGCACCAAGAACAAAGGTTTTAAAATCACCTTTTTCTAAAGTTTGTTTTAGCCAAGATATTACTTTTTCTTTACTATTATATTTAGTAATAATGTCTGAGAATATATAGTCATTCATATATCCATATACTTCTGAAATAACTGCGGCTTCAACAATCGCTCTGAAAATTGTACTATCTTCTTTTATATCTTTTGATATTTGTTCATCAATTATAGCTGCAATAATTTTATCTAAATTTTTATTTTTCAGCACAAGTATTGAGTGGGCTATTGTATTATCTTGATTTAAATAAAGCCCCCTAATATTATCATAATGTAAATTTTGTTTGTTGTTTAATCTCAAATTGAAAATTACGTAAGCCTCATCATTTAATTGTTCTTTATTACTAAAAGCGCGTTTTATACTCTTCAAAATTTTATTTTTTTCATTGTCAGGATTATAAAAAGAGTTTAAAATTTTATCTGCATTTATTTTATCTTTTATAACTTCATATATTTCATTTAATCCACTTTTATCTCTCCATTTATCTTTTTCTATTTTATCTATAATTGAAATGTGTTTAATAAGCCGCACTACATCCAAATATGTAAGAAAAGTTGTTATTGTTTTAATAATGGCATCATTAGAGATATGTGAATTTGTATTTCTATTATTTAAAAGTAAATTGAAAATTACATTATATACTTTATATAAATCTTTTCTCCTTTCTTCTTCATTATTATAAACATTTTTATACTCAATTTTAATCAATTTATTAGAAATATAATTGCTAATTATAGAATTTAATTCTGATTCAGATATATAGTCTTTCTTTAATAAATTGTCCATAAAATTGTTAAGTTCGAATAGCTTTGTATATATTTTTCCCTTTTCAAAGATTTCATTCAAGTAGTTAGTCATATTTTCTTTGACTTTTATTCCTTTTTCTTTTGAAAAATTTTCTAAGCTATTAATCAATTCTGCAAACGCATTGTTCTTATCTTCTTCAGAAAGTTTTTTGCCAAGCTCTCCAATTATTTTAATTATTTTATTAATTTCTTCTGCCCTTTTCGTTTTTTCTATATTAGAATCTATTCTAAGCAGGAGAAATTTTTCACCAATACTTTTAATTACTTCTTGTTTTTCTTTTGCCCCATTTACATTTATTTTTTTTATTATATCGGGATCTATTCTAAGAAAAAGCGTATATAATGCATATTTATATAATTCATATCTCTTCATAGGTTCTGTTTTTTTATAATCCTCGTTTGGTGGCACTTAACACACCTATATTTTAATATTATATTATTCTTATACACTAATATGGCACTAACATGCAATAATCAATCCTTATATATCAATATAATAATAACAATATAATAGTATAGAATTGTCTTTTTAGATATTTATAATTTTAGTTTTTGCGATATTTAATAATTTATAATTCTACCTTTTAAAACAATTGCTTAGATTTATTTGGCTTTATTTATTATTTATTTTCGTTATTTTATATTGGTCCTATTATTAAGATATTGGCAAAGTTTTTAATATTATTAATATTATTAATATTATTTTAATTTTTTATTTTTATTTGTATTACATATAATTATTTATTACAAACTAATGTCTTTTTCAACAGCACTTTACGCAACGCCAAAAATTTAAATTCAAAAAAGAAAAGAAAAAAAAAGAAAATAAAAAAACAAAGATAAAAATAGAAAATATTAAAAATTATAACAAATAAAATATTATAGATTATATATGAGATTCCTTGATACTTTTGTAGATATTTATAAGAGGCCGATATATATCGTAATGAACATTATATTCGTAATAGCTTATTATTATCTCTTTTTCTTTATTGTCAAATTTCAAAATTCATTTTTATTTATAACAATACCTATTTGGCTTGTTTATTCCTTGATTTTGAGTTCTTCAATTCTCATAACTATATCTATTTATTCTCTGCTTAATTCTGGCTTTTCATTTTCAAATGGGAGCATGGGCTTAGCTAGTGCGCTAACCACTTTTATCAGCAGCGTAGTTGTTGGCTGCGGTTGCACTGCGCCTATAATATTCAGTCTTGCGGCGCTGGGCTTGAGCTCACTTCAGCTCGTCGCGCTCAATAGCTTTTTCGCTTCAAACCAGCTTCTAATAGTCGTATCGATGCTTATAATAAATTTGTTGTTTATAATATACTATGCGGGCTATGCTAAGCGCGCCAGTGCATGCAAGGTGAGCACGAATGAAGCAGGAAGCTAATTTGGCGTTATCTCCCTCCACAAGTTTCGAGGAGCTTGTAGTTGCTAATATACTCAAGGGCAGCACCGAATTCGTCTCATCAAAAACCATAGAGCTCGGTTCATCTCTCGTGCGTGGCTTGGGCTTGAGCTCAGCTCACTTCAACTCTGGCATATCAATAGGCAAAACTTTATACAAACTAAGTGGAAACGAAGCTGAAATACCAGAGGACAAGCTAGAATTGTTGGTTAATTTTTTTGAGCATGCAGGTTTCGGCAATGTTTTCATTAAATTTCTTGCTTCTGGCTTTGAATTTCAGATGGATGATCTAGGCAATGATCATAATTTTGAAGCGGGAATTATATCAGGATTCTTGAATTCCATATATGGAAAATATTTTTACATTTCTGAAGTAGCTGCAAATGGCAGAATTATATTTAGAGCAGATACAAGCAGATTAGCAAAGGAAGAAAATATAAAGGAAAACATAAGCTATCACAATGAAGGATCAAAAATTGCCAGTGCATATTGGCTTTTATATAGAGATGTATTAACAAAAAATATTGATAATTTAGCATATATAAAGCAAATAAATAAAGGATTTATAGAAGAAATAAAGAATGCTAAAAGCTATGAAAAGATAAAGAAGATAAGCAATTTTGCAAATACAATTGGAATCAAAAATGTAAAGATAATTAAAAAGAATCCTGTGCATATGCGTATTTATTATACTCCTCTTGACAGCTATGATTTTGTTAAAATGTCCACTGCTTTAATTAATGAAGTTTTGGAAAAAAGTTTTGATTCCACTATTTTTGAAAATGAGAGAATTAACAACAACAGGTATATTATTGATATAAAAATAAATAGAAAAAAAGCATAAAGAATTCATTGATAACAAAGCGCTCCTCTTTTCTTCCATTATTATTGTATTATTTTATTCTTTTTTATTTTCAATCTACCAGGACTTTATAAAAAAGAATAATCTTGTTGATATAAATCAAAATGTTGATTAATCTTCCTTATTTTTCAAGGCAGAACTGCAGAGATGGCAGAGTTTGTATATAAATTAATTTTTTAGTTTAAAAAATACTCGTTGCAGCGAAAAGATTAAATAATTATTTTACATAGCAAATTTATGCAAAATAAAAATGTGAAATATTTTTTTAAATCCTTGATAAAAAAAGCAGAAGATCCTATAATTGCAATAATTTTTTTACTTGTTTTTATGATGCTGCTTTATTATTTTGACCTTAATTTATGGACGATATTTGTAATAATGGTGCTCACATTTCTTATCTCAGGAACAATATCTAATTATATAACAAAAAGTTCTGACATTCCACTAATAGGAGAAAAAATCAATGCAAAGGGCCATGCATATCTGCTTTTTATGCTTTATATTATAATTGGTACCATAATAAGTGGTTTTATAGCAGAAGATATAACCAAATCTGTAAGCAATTATAATATGCTCTATGTTTTAAGCATAAATCTATTAGTTATTTTCCTATCTTATGCTTATTTCCATTTCTTTTTTTATAAAAATACCTCTTGATATACTTTTATAAATATAATATTTTCTTCTAAATTTTGCTAATTGGAATTTTCTAATTTCCTTTCATATTTAAGCTTGAAAATTATTATTATAAAAAATAAAAAGAAAAAAGATTAGCCAGATGCGTTTGTTATATTATAACTGCCGACCAATATTCCTCTATCTTGATGTGGTAAATTAGATAATGCAAAATCACCAACAGCTATATATGTTTCTCGATTGAGCGTATCTGCAACAACTCTTATTTTTATAATTTTACCTTGAACAGTAAGCAGAGGTATGCTAGCATTTCTAAAAGTCGATGAAGCATTAGCAGTCAGTGTGCTATTATAAGTATTATAATGGGCTATTATCGCAGGTGTGTCATTTGCATATAAAATTTCAACATATAAGAAATTATCAAGCGGGCTTATAATTTTAAAGTTAAGAAATGGCTTGTTCGCTATAAATTCACTTGAAGTCAAATTTCCAGGTGCATTACTTAAACCACAATTGAAAGTTGTAGCAACGTACGAGCCATTATAGCCGACCCATGGGGTGCCAAGATAGCATCTTGAAACCTTATTCTCATTAGCAAATGTTATATTTAATGGTGCTGTTCCAAAGCCTTTTCCTGTAAGATTCCATCCTGCGTATGTTCCTGTACTAAAATTTCCATTATAAACAAAGTTGTAGACTTTGTTTGGTGGTGTTAATGTTTTGTTAAATAGCATCGACGCGAGCTTGCATGCAACCGGCTGTGAGGTTATTGGCCCAACTTTAAAGTAAACTTTGTATTCTTGAGCAGGAAGTGAATAATTAGAATAGAATGTTGGGCAGGTATACGTTGTTGTTTGATTAATATATACTTTTCCATTAGCTCCTATTAATTTAACATTTTCATAGCTGAAATTTGAGCTTGCAACCCACAATCCCAATTCACCGCCGTTCCATGTGCAAGCCTCTGAAACAGAAGAATTTGAATTTGAAGCAGAATTATTAAAGTAAAGCATTATATTATTACAGGGATATATATATGGTAGATTTGTTGTCGTGGCATTTGTTGGTATATTAGAAGCAATTGTATTTTGTTTAGCTGTGTTTGATGGTGTTGTTACTGGATTATTAAATTTAGGCAGTGCAAAACCCGTTGAAAAATACCATATAATTATAACAATAATAATTAGTGCTACATAAACAATTATTCCTGTTGTTTTACTTGCCATAGGATCATCTTATAAAATTATTACATTATTAATATTTTAAACAATTGGTATTATTTTAATGTAATTAATATAATTAATATAATTTAATTAATATAATTTAATTAATATAATTAATATTAAATATAATAAATTATTAACGTATTATTAATATATGATAAATAATTATTATTTGTATAATAGATATATAGATACAGCAAATATAATATATGCAAATAATATTAATATTTACATAATATTAGTATTTACACATTTATAACTATTATAAATTTACTTACAATACATTTCTATCATTTACTTCCTTTATTTATTTTTTATTTATATCTATTTATACTATTAATTTATTATATATTTAAATTTAAGATATTTATAATTTAGCTTTATTATATACTGTTTAAAAAATCTTTAAAATGTCGATAAAGTGCATTTGATTAAAATCAATAAATTTTTGTAATGCTAAACGCATTCATCTTATGATTGAATTTCATACAAATATTTACTGCAAAATACTAGTCTCATCATTAATTCTTAAGCTCAGTTATGTTATCATTTATATGCTAATCAATATTTTGGCAGGAATGTGTTATTGATGCATTTATATCTGCATATTACATTTTCAATGCAAAAATCGTCTATATTAAGATTATTTAAATGCATCGAACTTCCTCTTCTGTTCTTCACTCAGCTTGCTAAATATTGGCTTTATCTCTTTGTTTGTAGATAGTTCAATGCTTCCCGCTTCAACGTCAAGCATGCTCAATATCGGCTCAGTATTAAATCCAAAATAAGACAGAATCTGCGTGCTCGCTTTTGGCGTAAACGGCCATAATAAAATTCCAAGCTTGTAAATAATGAGCTTTTCTAGATTCATTATCATTGAAAAATCATGCATTGAAGTATCATCTTTCTTCTTAACAAGGGCCCATGGTTGGTATTTGCTCATAAGCATATTTCCATATTCGGCGAGCGCAATTACAGAGCGCAGCGCCTCCCTCAATTCTATTGATTCAAATTTTAATACATAATCTGCTTCGAGCCTTTCTATTTCCTTTATATGTTCTTCATCAGGTGCTATAGAGTTGTCAATAAATTCAGCATTCTTCTGTGAGATTATGAGAACTCTATTAACAAGATTTCCTATTTTATCATTCATAACTTTGTTTATAATCTCTTCAAAAATTTCGATAGAAAATTCGCTATCAGAGGTTTCAGGATATATGTACATTAAGGAAAAACGCCAATAATCTGCATCAGCAATCTCCAATGCAGTTTTTATATTCAAGCCCACTCCTTTACTTTTTGAGAATTTAAACTCTTTCGTTAGCAGGAATTCCGAAGCTCTTATAGTCGTGGGGAGTACGAAGCCTAGTTTTGAGCCGATAAGCATAGCGGGCCACATTACAGTATGGAATTCTATATTGTCTTTGCCCATAAATTGAATGAGCATTGTGTTTTTATCGAACCAGTAATCCTTCCATTTCACAGCGTCCCAATCTTTAGTTATTCCGATATAGCCAATAGGTGCATCAAACCATACATAAAAAACATAATCCTCGTAGCCCTTAAGAGGTACTGGGAAGCCCCATTTCATCATGCGTGTTATCTCACGAGAATGTAAGCCCTCATCAAGAAAGCTTAGTGATTTATTAATAGCGTTCTTAGTCCAATTGTTTGGAGATTCTTTTACTATGAAAGCTCTGACATCTAGCTCGAGCTTAGCAAGATCTAAAGCAAGGTTTCTCTCATTTATAAAGGAGATATCGCTCTTCCCGCAAATTTTGCACACGGGATTAATAAGCTGCTGCGGTGTTAACAACTTTCCACAATCATCACATTGATCTCCTCTAGCATGGCCACCACAATAAGGGCATGTACCTTCTATAAAGCGGTCTGTTATAAATCTTTTATCGATATTGCAGAATGCTTGAATATTCTCAACTTCTTTAATATAATCATTCTTTTTCAACATATTAAAAATCTCATATACTACTTCCTTATTTGCATCGCAATGCGTCTTTCCATATTTTGTAAATGTGCATTCTAGCTTATCAAATAAGCCTTCTATCTCTTTATGCATTTGATCAGCAAGAATTAAGGGGTCTACCTTTTCTGTAAGTGCTTTTAATTCAATTGGTGTTCCGTGTTGATCAGAGCCAGATATAAAAATTGCATCATGTCCATCCATACGCAGATATTTATAATAAACATCTGCAGGCAATATACTTCCAACAAAATTGCCAAGGTGTGGTATAGAATATGCATACGGAAGCGCGGCAGTAACAATAATTTTGCTCAATCTTTCACCTATTTGTTTTTTATTTATTCTATTCTTTTTACTAATTTATTTATTAAAATATTAAAGTATTTAATATATTATAAATTATTAAATTTTCATTGTTTTTTCTTTATTTTCCTTTTTATTGATTATCTATTAATTTTTATAATAAATATAATAAAATAAATAATTAATAAATTATAAGATATATAAAAGGTTTTGGGACAAAAATATTTAATCTTTAACAATTATTATATATGCCCGACGACCAATATATTCCTTCATACAATCTACTTTCGCTCCATTACCATAAGGGGTTACAATTTTTTCCATTACTACAATAACATCTTCATTCAGTGATAAATTTCTTTTTGTAATTTTGATTTTTCTCAATCAAACACCTAATAATTATTAAATATACTATGTATATAGCTTTCTAATAGTATTTACATGTAAATACTTAAATATTTCTCGGTAAAATATATAATGTTGTTAATATCTTAACTTCGCCACATAATCCTTTAATATGGAAAATATTTTAAAATGCTGATGATAATATTTTTCAGGGTCTTTATTAAAAATATCACAATGCCACTCAGCAGTATATGTGTGGTAGGCAAAATAAAAAAATTTGTTTGTTTTCTTTTGTGTTTAAGGTTTGAAGACAAAAGATATTAGTAGAGTTAAACTTCTTCTAAATAATAGATTAACATATTCGGCTTCTGTAAATCAGATAATATTTATAACACCAAAAGAAACGCGTGAACTTTTCAGTGTAGAAAAGTCTATGATCGATCTTTATATCGTACAACAAAAGCAGGTTATAATAAAAAAGAAATTATTGATAAAATAATTTCAAATAAAAACAATCAAAACACCAAATCATGCGATTTCTTATATAATATTGGCAGATGAGTGCAATTCTAGATGTAAATATTGTTATGTTGAAAACACATTGTGTCAAAACGAAATTTTATGAATTAGGTTCTTATAAAAAAATAAAACTTATATGTATATCTGCATTGCTAGCTACGTTGTTATTTAGTAATTTAAAAAGCAGTTATATACTTTTATAAACTAAAATGTGTGTTTCATAATATTACAAATATCTAAAGAAAAAATAAGATGTTGAAGGAATTAGAGATTACAGGGGCGTATACGCCCCTGTTTCTGTTTCGGTGAAGACAAATGGAGTCTTCAGATAAAACGGGGTATTTTTCATACCCAATAATATATTGTAACGTAAAGTATTTAAATATTTCTATAAAACTAATATTTATATTAAAGTAAATAAAGTTATAGTAAAGTATTTATATTTTTCTTTTTAATAAATTATTGGCCAGCGTATTATTCACAGCGCTATATAAATTGTGAATAGAGGTGAGGAAAAATGGAATCAGATAAAATAAAAGTAATGTTATCTGTAGGTATTGGGCAGTTAGTTGCTTATATCTATAGCATAACATTTGGGGAAATGACTCAAGAAGAACTGCAAAATGCAGCAGAAAGAGGTATTAAATTGATTGATGTCATTAGCGAGATAATTATAAGTATGGTGCAATACGATGCGTTTGCATACAAATTATCAACTAAGGACTGTATTGAACGAAAGTTTCGTACCAATATAGAAATCAGTGGAAATAACTCTTTGGCTTGGTCAATACCTGTATAGTGCAGGTATGTGGGGGTTATACCCCCCTTTCCTCTTTTCTTTTTTATTTTGTATTTATATATCTAGAAAATAAGATCAATAAAAATATAATTTAAGATCAATATATTATATACAGTAATAAAGCAATAAAGCAAATATTACACATATTTTCTATTTATTAGTTTATTTAGTCAAATATAATATTTATTTTAATTCTATAAGTTTGCAAAATCAAATAGAAAATTTCAATAGAGAAGTAATAGAAGAAAATAATAAAAAATAATTATTTTTTGAATCTTTCAGGTATTAAAGATTTAAATATTAAAGAAATATGACCAGATTCACGCATTCTTCTATAAGAATATGCAATCCATTCTTCACCAAAAGGTACATATATAGATACTTTCTCATTTTTTAGAGCTAGAGATTTTGCATAATTATTCATTATACCCCTTAAGAATGCATATTCTACAGATTTTTTATATTTTTTATTTAAAAAGCGTGCTATTTCAATCATTTTTAAATCATGTGTCGCAACCATAAAATGTGCATTATTTTTAAATAAGTAATGCATGATAAATTTAAAATTTTTATTTACTTCCGCTTTGTTTGTATAACCATCCACTTCACTTACAGTATATGCACCTTTAACAAGCCGTATTACTGCATTTTTGGGCATTTTCTTAATGTCATTTATACTCCTTTTAAGGTTTGATTGTATACAAATACCAGTATTATGTTTCGCTATTTCTTTTTTATATAAATTTATAGTAGTATCAACCATATTCGGCCCTTCCATGTCGAGCCATACAAAAATATTTTTTCTTGATGCAGCATTAACTATACTCTTGTAATTCTCTTCGAGGTATTTGTTATTTATTAAAGCACCTAATTGGGTAGGTTTTATTGATAGATCTGCATCTAATTTTCTTTTGTATATTTCATCAATCAATCTATAATATATCCTCTTTGTATGCTCAATTTTTGCTTTTTCTGTTATATCTTCGCCCAAATAATTTATCAATGTAGATATTCCCTCATTATTAAACTCCTTTGCAATATTTAGAGCATCTTCTATATTTGCTCCGGCAATCCATTTACCTGCAAAAAATTTTTCAACAAAATTTCCAAACATTTCAGCACTTTTTAATTATATATAATATATAAATAAGATATAAATTAAAATCATATAAAATTATATATTATATAAAATTATATAAAAATCAATATCAACTTAATTTATTTTTATATCAAGCGATCTTAAATCTTTTTCTAATTTTTTAGCTGTTGTATATAAAAGCGCGTGTATACCTAGCTTAGCTGCGCCCTCAACATTTTCTATTTGATTGTCTATAAAAACAGTTTCTTCTGCTTTAACATTTAGCTTTTTTAGCGCTTCCTCATAAATTTTATGGTTCGGTTTTCTTACACCAAAGTAGCATGATGAGATTATTGTTTTAACACACCCCTTTGACAAAAGCGAATTTAGAACAAGCTTTCTGCTCTCATAATATCTGCTAAAAGATACATTTGTTATAACTCCAATTTTATAGCTTTTTGACAGCTTCTCCAGAATTTTTATTACCTGCACGTTTGGAGATGCATTTTCGGAAAACCCCTCAACCCACATAAGAGATTTTGGATGGATATTAAGCTTTTTAGAGAATATTTTTTCAGCCTTTTCTAGCTTAAGCCTTCCCATTTCCATTTTATCAATTAAAGGAAGTATCGCATTATCTATTTTTTTATAATCAATATTTAATTTATTTGAAAGCCAACTAATATACTTTTCTTCTGAGAAATCTATTAGTACACCTCCAACATCAAATATTATCGCTTTTATAACCATAAAAACACCTTGAACTATGGACAAAATTAAACTTGTATATGTTATGTAAATATATTATATCTTAAAATTTAACAGAAATTTAACAATAAAGATTTGCTGATATTGATTTATTAAATTATTTAATTATTATAAACATTAGTATATTAAAACTTAGATAATTAATATAATATCCTTTTATTATATTTTTATATTCTGTTAATTATATTTTTAAAATATCTATTATTAGTTGTATTAATAATATGTAACAAATTAAGAGCAAATATTAAAATTATACTTCTTATATATAATATTATATATAATTCAATATAGAAATTATTATTTATGCATTTGACGTAAAATTTGACATAAAAATATAATATAAAATATATCTATATTTATTGAATTTATATTTATTTTTATTTATTTATGTTTTTAACAACATCTTAATAATTGTTTTATTAATTTTATTTGAAGGCATTGATTTAAATATTAATAAAAATAATATATAGGTCGCTTATGAGGCTATTTGAGTATTAAATAATTAAATTCATTGATTTTTTCTGCTATAGTTTGAGCATTATTCCGCTATTTTTATTAATAGTTATTTATATAATAATAATTATATTAAAAGATAAAATATTAACTTCGTATATAATTTTTACTTTAACCAAATTTTTTAATAGTTATAATAAATATATTTTAAAAATATAGAAAAAACTATTAAATTTTACTTTTACTAAATTATATTTATATATAAAACAAAGTTCATAATAATATATAGAAATAAAGAAAAGAAAAAATTCTTTATTTTCTTTCATTCTCACCCACCACCTCACCACTAAATAAAAAATAGGTGGGTCTATGGGAATGAAAACAAAAAAAGAAAATGAAAATGAAGATGTAATAAATAAGAACATAAAAGTTGTGTACAAACAGAGAGATGGAAGTGTAAAGGAGTTCTATATAACGCTCCTCTTTTTCTTGACAAAATAGGTGTTTAAATGAAAGAGGAGCCGTATATAGGTATTCAACAGGAGAGCGCAAAAGAGAGAATAGCAAAAAGAGAAAAAACAATTAAAATAAAAAGAATATCAACCTTCCACAAATTTTTCCTTGTTCAATATCAAGAGGATGTTGATTTGGGAAAACTCGCAGAAGATCTAATCTCCATAAAAGGTGTAGAAGCTGTAAATATAGGGGATGGGGATGATGATTATGGAATTCTTATACAGACAA